>JBCDDX010000007.1:0-120950 GCA_039180085.1 Pseudomonadota bacterium | reverse complement strand
CTATGTTCAGCCGATCAACTACCCGACGGTTCCGAAAGGCACCGAACGGTTGCGCATCACGCCCGGCCCGCTGCACACCGAACAGGACATCACCAACCTGTGCGACGCGCTAAGCGAACTGTGGGCACAATGTGCCTTGTCCCGCGCAGTGGCGTGATGGGGTTCAAATAAAGGGAAGTTCAACCAGTTTGGCCTGAACCGTTCCGCTGATGCGGGCAACGTCGACATGGTCTCCGGGTTTGCATTCGGTGGAAAGCAATGCGTAGCCGATATTGGCTTCCATGCGTGGTGACCACACGCAATTGGTCATATCACCGACCCGCTTTCCGTCGGCGAAAAGCGCCTCCCATTCGAAGGCGAGAGGTGCAGGCATATCGCCTTCGAATATCAGTCCCAGCTGATGGCGAGGCGGACCTTCACTGGCGACACGGCGCAGAGCCTCAATTCCAACCACATCATCAGGTACATTCAGCTCAACGAATTTTCCAAGGCGAACTTCATATGGACTGGTTTGGGTGTCGGTATCACCACGCAGGGATACCAGACCGCTTTCGGTGCGCTCTGCAGTTGCCGGAGCGCCGGGGCCGATATCGTAGGGTTGACCGGCTTCCTTGACGATGTTCCACAATTGCGAACCCTTCGTTCCATCCCGCAGGAAGAGTTCAAACCCGCCCTGTTTCGACCAGCCAGAACGGCACACGACGATTGGAATGCCCTCGATTTCGGCTTCCCGGAACCAGAAATATTTCAGATCACGCACCCAATCACCAAGAATGGAGGCAACAACGTCTTCCCCCTTCGGCCCCTGAACCGCCATTGGAGAAACATCCGGCTCACTGATTTCAACATCCAGCCCACGCTCAGCCCCGATAGCACGAGCCCAATACCAGATGTCGGAATCCGCAATCGACAGCCAGACGAGATCATCCGCCAGTTTCATGAGGATCGGATCGTTGATCAAAACACCATCGTGGTTGCACAGCGGCACGTATTTGCCCTGCCCGACCTGGCAGTTGGAAAGATCGCGTGGAGACAGGATTTGAGCGAGCTTCAGGGCGTCAGGGCCCTTCAACTGAACCTGCCGTTCAACGCCAACGTCCCACTGGGAAACCCCGTTGATGATGCGCCAGTATTCCGCTTCGGGATCACCAAAACTGGTGGGCAGGATCATGCGGTTGTAGATCGATGCCGAAGTCATGCCCTCCGCAACAACAGCATTGTAGTAAGGCGACGGCCGCAAGCGAGCCGTAGGGTGAACAGAAAACATGAAAACGACCCCCGTCCTGACATGATATCAAGTTCCGGCGCCTCCTCGCGCCGGAATTCAGCCATTGAACAATCAAAACGGTTAGGTCAACACAAATTTTCGCGCAGGTTTCGCCTAAGCGCCACAACCGGATGCGACGCGAAGAACGGCGAGAGGTGGAAACTCAGCTCGCGTCGCGGTTTGCGACGAATTCATCCAGCCAGCCGGAATCCATTTCCGGCACGGATGACAACAACAATTTGGTGTAGTCCGGGTAAGGCGGCGCAAGAATTTCACTCTTCAGCCCCTGCTCCACAACCTGCCCCTGGAACATCACCACGATCTCGTCCGAGATCGCTTTCACCACCGCAATGTCATGCGTGATAAAGAGGTAAGTGATGTTGAGTTCTTTCTGAAGCCGCAGAAGCAGTTTCAAAATGCCTTCCTGAACGATCTGGTCGAGGGCGGAAGTCACTTCATCACAAATAATGACTTCCGGATCGGCGGCCAGCGCCCGCGCAATGCAAACGCGCTGCTTTTGCCCGCCGGAAAGTTCGCTCGGAAGCCGGTCGATGAAGCTTTCGTCCAACTCGATCATTTCGAGCAATTCAACAATCCGCTTGTGACGCGCAGATGCGGACAGATCGTGATAAAATTGCAGGGGCCGCCCGATAATCTCACCAACCGTGTGGCGGGGATTCATCGCCGTATCGGCCATTTGATAAATCATCTGAATACGACGAAGCTGGTCCTTCGAACGATCCCGCAAAGCGGCGGGCAGAACTTCGCCATTGAATTCGATACTGCCGGACATCGGCTCCAGCAGCCCAGTCAAAACCCGAGCAGTGGTGGACTTTCCCGACCCGGATTCGCCAACAACGGCAACCGTTCGTCCGCGCGGGATTTTGATGGACACATCATCCAGAACCTTCACCGAGCCGCCATAAGCTGCGTGAATGTTGTTGACGGACAAGATGATGTCGTCGCTGTCGACCTCCGGCTTTTCCAATGCCCGCACCGACCAAAGAGAGCGCGTATACTCCTCTTTTGGCTGCTCGAGCATCGCGTCGGTTTCAGCTTCCTCAACCTCCACGCCGTAGCGCAAGACCTTGATCTTGTCAGCCATCTGCGCAACCACGGCGAGGTCATGCGTGATGTAAATCGCGGCCGTATGGAACCGATCAACGATTTCGCGCATCGAAAGCAGAACTTCGACCTGCGTGGTCACGTCCAGCGCCGTCGTCGGCTCATCGAAAATGATCAGATCAGGTCGCGGCGACATGGCCATCGCTGTCATCACCCGTTGCAACTGACCTCCCGAAACCTGATGGGGATAGCGCGCGCCGATCATATCAGGATTGGGGAGCTGCAAAGATTCGTACAGCTCAACCGCATCAGAGCGGGCATCCTCGGCATCGTTGACACCGTGCCCAACCGTTGCCTCGACGGTTTGATCGATCAGGCGATGGGCCGGATTGAACGATGCGGCGGCCGATTGCGCGACATAGGCGATACGAGACCCCCACAGCTCACGTTTTTCATCCTCCGTCGCTGCCATCAGGTCTATGCCATTAAACATGATCGAACCGGAATGAATTTTACATCCGGGCCGTGCAAAACCCATCGCAGCAAGACCGAGCGTGGATTTGCCTGCACCCGATTCACCAATCAGCCCAAGAACCTCACCGCGCCGCAAGGTCAGATCGACACCCTTGATGATCGGATGCCACATCTCGTCGCTGAAGCCGTCAATCTTGACGTCCTTCATTTCCAGAAGGATGTCCCCCTTCTCGCCACGGCTGGTATCATCCGCCCTATCAGTGCTCATCGCGCAACCCGCTTGTCATATGAAGGAACCAGTCGACCATAAAGTTCACGGCGACCGTCAGCAATGCCACTGCACCGGCAGGCAGGAGCGATGGCAGCGCGAGCGTCCAGTCATAGGCCACAAATTGAATAAACCGCGAGCCGTCGCGCACCATGGAACCCCAGTCAGCGGTCGGCGGCTGGATGCCCAAACCAAGGAAGGAAAGAGATGCAATGGTGAGGAAAACGAATGAGAAGCGCAGTCCGAATTCAGCCACCAATGGCGGCATGATGTTGGGAAGGATCTCACGCCGCATAACCCAACCGAGCCCCTCGCCTCGCAAGCGGGCGGCTTCCACGTAGTCCATCACAACCACATTGGCGGCAACGGAACGCGTGAGCCGGAAAACACGGGTGGAATCGAGCACGGCAATGATGATGATCAGTGACGAGATCGACGATCCGAAAATGCTCAAAAGCATCAAAGCGAAAATGAGGCTTGGGATGGACATCAAAACATCCACCGCACGGCTGAGAAGCTGGTCGAGCCAGGACCGGTTGATCGCGGCCACCAGACCCAGACTACCCCCGATTGCAAAAGACAGGAGGGTGGTCAGGATCGCAATGCCAATCGTGTTGCGCGCGCCGTATATCAGGCGGGAGAGAATATCGCGGCCAATCTGGTCAGTCCCGAACACGTGCTCCGGCAGGCCGCCAAACATCGCCCATGGAGCATCTGCTTTCGCAAAAACCTGCGCCTCGCCATAGGGCGACAGCAGCGGCGCAAATATAGCAACGATGGCGTAGCAAATGATGACGATCAGCCCAAACCACGCGGAGAACGGCGCTTTCTTCAAAGCGATCCATGCACGTTCAAATGCGCTGCGCCGAACACGTTTCTGGGCAACTTCGCCAGCGGCGGAATATGCGGACTCTTGATCACTCATCTTGGGTGCAACAACCTCGGATTGGTGACGATGCCAATAATGTCGGCGATCAGATTGAGAAGGATATAGGTGGCTGCGAAAATGAGGGCACAGGCCTGCGCGACGGGGATATCGCGCGAACTGACGGAATCCACCATCAACTGCCCGATGCCCGGATAAACGAACACGACCTCAACAACGACAACACCAACAACCAGATAAGCCAGATTGAAAGCGATAACCGTTGCAATGGGCGCCCACGCATTGGGCAAGGCGTGTTTGAGGATTACACGGGAGCGCGAAACACCCTTCAACTGAGCCATTTCGATATAGGGACTGGCGAGCAGATTGATGATCGCGGCTCGCGTCATGCGCATCATGTGGGCAACGATGACCAGCGTCATGGTCAATGCCGGAAGAGCGATTTTATAAAGACGCTCGCCAAGCGGCATGTCCGCCGTAACGTTAGAAAGAGTTGGAAATGTTCCTGCCAAAAGGACAATCAGACCGTAAGCCAAAAAGAACTCAGGAAAGGAAATGGTTGTGAGCGTGACCGCATTGACCGAGCGGTCATAAAAGGAGTTGCGTTTCAGCGCCGCCGTCACCCCAAGAAACAGAGAAAGCGGAACTGCAATCAGTGCGGTGACACTGGCGAGGAACAGCGTATTCCACAACCGTGGGCCAATGAGTTCGACCACGGCCCGTGATCTGTCGCTGTTGGAATCAGCCCGCCCGGAAAACGAGGTCCCAAGATCGCCTTGAAGAACGCCAGCCACCCATTCGAAATATCGAACCCAGGCCGGCTTATCCAAACCCAGTTCACGGCGGAAAGCCTCGACCGTTTCAGGCAGTGCCGTCTGGCCCAAAACCTGTTCGCCGAAGTCACCGGGCAGCAAGGCAATTGATGAAAAGATAATGATCGAAACAAAAAACAGAGTGATGAACCCGAGGCCCAGACGCTGCAAAACTGTTGTCAGTACCGGATGCAAAAAGAACTCCCCAACGCGATTTCAACTACGCTTCGCGCCATTTCACTCACGCAAGGCTACGCGCAACTGCGACAAAATGTAAACAGAATGAACCCAATTAGGTGTGGAACGGCCCATATTGCCATCGACAAGAAGCTCGACCATGTTGCCAAAGCCGCGCCAGAACAAAGGCCAGAGCAAAGGATTAAGCGATCTTGGAACATGTGACCGATTTTCCCAATTCCATCGTCGTTCACGAAGATATGGGCATCGAAATGCCGGACGGGTGTCGGCTGTCCGCCCGTGTCTGGATGCCGGAAAACGCGCTGGAGCAACCGGCACCGGTCATTCTGGAGCACCTGCCCTATCGCAAACGCGATGGGACAATAGTCCGCGACCAGTTCACCCACCCATGGTTTGCCGGTCATGGCTATGTCTGCATTCGCACAGACATGCGCGGCAGCGGAGACTCCGAAGGCCTGCTGGACGACGAATATACCCAGCAGGAATTGCAGGATGCATGCGATGTGATCGCATGGGCGGCGAGCCAGCCGTGGTGCAACGGCAATGTGGGCATGATGGGCATATCCTGGGGCGGCTTCAACGGCTTGCAGGTGGCAGCGCTTCGCCCACCGGCCTTGAAAGCAGTCATTTCGATCTGCTCAACGGTTGATCGCTATGCGGACGACATCCACTACAAGGGCGGTTGCCTTCTGCTGGAAAATTTCGGCTGGGCGGCCAACATGTTGTCCTATTCATCGCGTCCGCCGGACCCAATGCTGGTGGGGGATGACTGGCAGTCAATCTGGCTCAACAGGCTGGAAAACCAACCATGGCACTGGTCGACATGGATGCGCCATCAGCACCGGGACGAATATTGGAAGCACGGGTCAGTTTGCGAAGATTACGCCGCTATCGAGGCCGCAGTCCTTTCAATCGGTGGATGGCATGACGGCTATCGCAACACGATTTCCCATCTGGTGGAAAACCTGACAGCCCCGGTGAAAGGCATCGTTGGACCGTGGAATCACAAATACCCCCACTATGCCGGACCAAAGCCCGCCATTGGCTTTCTTCAGGAAGCCAAACGCTGGTGGGATCATTGGTTGAAGGGCGAAGATACGGGTGTTCAAAATGACCCGGACTATCGGGTCTGGCTGATGGATTCACTTGCCCCCAAACGCTGGTTCGATCAACGCCCCGGACGATGGGTTGCAGAAGCGCATTGGCCGACATCCAGTATTTCTTCAACGACATGGCATCTTGCCCAAAATGGCGTTCTGGATAGCAAACCCAATGCGATTTCGGCCGTCGTGGACAGCCAGCAACATTGTGGGGCAACTGCCGGTGAGTACTTCCCCTTCGCGTTCAGCGATGAGCTTCCGGACGAACAGACGCACGATGACGCCATGTCAGCCTGTTTCGATGCCGAAGCTGCGCAAAGTGACACAGACATCGTCGGGGCACCGGTCGTCAGGCTGAAGGTTTCGAGCGATCAGGAAAATGCGCTGGTCGCCGTGCGCCTGTGCGATCTTCGCCCCGATGGCACGAGCGCATTGATCACCCATGGCGTGCTGAATCTGACGCATCATGTTTCCCACGAACGTCCGCAAGCCCTAAAGATCGACGAGCCAGTCGACGTCTGTTTCGCTCTTGATCAGATCGCGTATCGCCTGCCGAAGGGCCACAGGCTGCGTGTTGCGATATCGAACACCTATTGGCCGTCGGTCTGGCCGTCTCCCGTCACAGGAAAACTCACCATCCTTGAGGGGAAGGTCGAAATTCCTATCCGTGACACGACAGATAGCGACGAATGGACCTTTGAAAAACCGGAAGGCGCGCCAGCCTGGCGGGCCGAGGAACTGCGTGCGCCAAGCTATTCAAGAACCATGCGAACGGACAAAACATCCGGCACGGTCATCACAGAAATTCATGCCGATAGTGGAGAGAACCGTGATCTCGAACACGGCCTCATTTCGGGATCGTGGATGAAAGAAAGCTTCTCCATTCACCCCGATGATCCCCTGTCGGCACAATGCGATGCATCTTGGGAGCAAACCGGCGGTCACGATGGCCAGATGTGGCGCACAACGGCCGAGGCAACCATGAGCTGTGACGCCACCCATTTTCATTCAACGGCGCGCCTTCGCGCTTACAGCAATGAGGAACTTATTTTCGACCGGGAGTTTAAGGATTCTGTTCAGCGTGATCTCGTTTGACACGCTGCTGCGCTATGGCAATTTAAGTTTCGCGAAGTTTCATATCGGCCAGAAGGTCAACCAGCGCTTTGAAATCGCTTTCCTCATGATCTAGCGACAATACGGTTTTTTCGACCGCCTCGACCTGTTTGGCTGTCATGACCGAGCCTGCGAACTGGCGAAATTTGGGCACCACTTCGGCTTCTGTGGGCTGCGGGTCCGGTCCTCCCGACGCGATAGTTTCGCCACTTTCGAAAGACCGGCCATCTTTTAGGGTGATGGTCATCCGGGCCAGCCGGTCTTGCGGATATCGGGCTTCCAAGTCAGCCGCGACATGGGCTTTGATCCGCGAAGTCATAGCAATCAGATCTGCGTTTGAAAAACTCGACGGCAGGATTTCATCGACGCCAACGCGCCCCCGTACAAGAGCTGCAGCCACAGGCCAGGCGAGCGAATACTGCGCCATGGGTGAAGTTGTTGGAACGGTGCAACTGAGATCAGCAGAATACGCGAAGGTGAAAATATCGACCTGCTCGACCTCTTCCGGTTTGATGTCGTGTTTTCTGCGCAAATCCAAAGCCGCATCAATGGGCGCATGAGCCCAGCGGCAAATCGGATACGGTTTGATATATTGCTGCTCCGCCAGCCAATTGTGCCCAAGGTCAGACCAATGCGGCGATGCATCGTCAAACTCCACAAGCGCTGCCGGAGCGCCGGTAAAGCAGTCTTCTGCAATCAGCAGTGCATAAACGCCGACCGGGGCACCAAATCCGGTTCCGTCGTGCAGCATGGTGGGATTGGCGATCTCACGCATCATCTGACTGCGCGGCGCGTGATATTCGGCAATGCCCAAAGCATGTCGCAAAACCTCGTCGGACACGCCGCGCAACCGCGCGCCCATGGCAACGCATCCAAGCGCATTCCATGCGCCGGATGTATGATAATCCTCGACCGTCGCGTGCAGCGCTGCCGCGGCGCGATAGGAAAGCTCGTATCCGATCACCATGTTGATCAGCGCTTCGCGCCCGCTCATGGCCGCCTGTTCTTCAGCGAATGCAGCCAGCGCGGGAAACAGTGCAGCGCCGGCATGACCTTTTGATGGCTGCCATCCGTCATGCGCGTCGAGATTATCCAACTGGGTTGCCATCGCGAACGCAAAGCCCGGCAATGAGACGGGCCGCCCGTCAAACAACATCCGCGCTTTTGGTGCGCCCTCACCTGCGGCCCAATGGTTGGCCGCGTGATTGCGCGCTATCACGCCAGCATCCAGCTTTGCGGCTGCGGCCAGAACGCCAATCAGATCGAGCGTCAGAAGCTTTGCCGTTTGCAGAACACGATCGGGAATATCATCTGCGTCCGTATTGCGGACAAATTTGGCAACAGCTTCGAAACAATCCGAAGGCTCCGCAAGCGTCTGCATCTCGGTCATGAACGAACTTCCTTAAGATGAATGCGGATATGAAACCCCAATGACCCGCTAACGCTGAAGGGCACCCTCGTACCATTTGACCAGAAGCTCGCGCTCGTCTTTCGTCATGTTGGACAGATTGCCGGGCGGCATGGCGTGGCTGCGCCCAGCCTGCAGATAGATTTCCCGCGCATTGCGGGCAATTTCGAGCTCGGTTTCCAATTTGACACCTTTCGGCGCGACAATCAGCCCTTCCCAGACCGGCTCGTCAGCATGGCACATGGAACACCGGCCCTGCACGGTTTCCACGGCCTGCTCGAAACCGCGCGCGTTCATGAAGGATTTTTGCCGCTCCGACACAAGAGCTGCATTGGCCTCACCATTGGAAAATTTGGGCTCCGTCGACAGCCACGCAGCCAAAATGAAGAGAATTGCGGTTGCCAGCCATGTCCAGGTCGGGTCACCACCACGCGCATGTTTGGTGTTGAAATAGTGTCGGATGGTGACGCCCATCAAAAAGACCAGCGCCGCAATGACCCAGTTGTATTCCGTCGCAAATGCCAGCGGATAATGATTGGAGAGCATCAAAAACAGCACGGGCAATGTGAGGTAGTTGTTGTGCGTTGAGCGCTGTTTGGCGATCTTGCCGTATTTCGGGTCTGGAGCGCGGCCGGCCTGCAGATCGGCCACCACAATGCGCTGATTGGGCATGATGATGAAAAACACATTGCCCGACATGATTGTGGCTGTGAACGCACCCAGATGAATGAAAGCAGCACGGCCGGTAAAAACCTGGGTGTACCCCCAAGCCATCAGCACCAGCAGGAAAAACAGCAGGACCATCAGCCGCGTATTGTCGTCTCCGAATTTCGACTTGCAGAGCTGATCGTAAATCACCCAGCCCAGCGCCAGTGAGACAATTGAGATGGCGATGGCCTGCCAGGTGTTGAGATCGGCGACGTTCTTGTCGATCAGGAACAGTTCGGCACCCGCGTAATAGACGATCGCCAACATCGCAAAGCCGGAAAGCCATGTCATATAGCTTTCCCATTTGAACCAGGTCAGATGGTCCGGCATCGCCTCCGGAGCAACGAGATATTTGCGGATGTGATAAAATCCGCCGCCATGGACCTGCCATTCCTCGCCATGCGCACCCGGTGGCAAATCATCAGCTTTGCGCAAGCCAAGATCCAGCGCGATGAAATAGAATGACGAGCCAATCCAGGCAACGCCGGTGATGACATGCAGCCATCGCACGGCAAACGCCAGCCAGTCCCAAATCACTGCAAAATCATAATACACGTGCGCGCTCCAACCCAGCTGTTTGCAGAAACGGCCTCTGCAATTTCATCCCCACGACACTGCCAGACCCGCCGACAAAACGGAATTCGGGAAGTTCACCAACTCACTTGAATCTTGGTGGTTGTAAGAATGATCAAACTTCAGAAGGTATCAACTGCCCCGGTAGGTCGAAAAACTGAACGGCGAGGCAAGCAACGGCACGTGATAATGCGATGAAGCATCGTCAATCCCAAACCGGATGGGGACGATATCAATGAACGGATGCGCGCTGTCCGGCGCGTGGCCCTTGAAATAGTCACCAATGGCAAAAACCAGTTCGTAGGTTCCAGTTGCAAGTTCACCCTTGGGGACAATCGGGGTGTCGGTGCGCCCGTCGTCATTTGTCACCATCGATTTTACAAAAACCCGCTTCTCCCCCTTTAAGCGGTAGAGTTCAATTGAAACCCCCTGCGCCGGGCAACCGCGCGCAGTATCGAGAATATGCGTGGTCAAAAAACCCTGCTCTGGCATAGGGAAATCCTTTTTCATCAAGTTTGACACTGCTGTCCTGAAGGATGGACAACTGGGGATGGCATGGAAAGCCATCTTGCACAAACTGTCGCAGTCTTTTTTAGTTCTCCACGCGATTTCAACTTGGTCGCGAAATCGCTCGCCGCGTGTTACGGCGTAAAAACCGCAGCGCCCTCAACCATTGATGGCAAGTATCAGGGAACCACAGCATTGCACTACCCGCGTGACATGCATGGCTATGGACCTGAGACGCCCAATGCTGACTGGCCCAACGGCGCAGCCATCGCCGTGCAATTCGTGGTCAATTACGAGGAAGGTGGCGAAAACAACATCCTGCATGGCGATGCAGGTTCTGAGGCTTTCCTGTCGGAAATCGTCGGCGCAGCGTCTTGGCCGGGCCAGCGCCATTGGAACATGGAATCGATTTATGAATACGGAGCACGCGCGGGCTTCTGGCGCTTGCATCGGCTTTTCACGGAAAACGAAATTCCAGTCACCGCCTACGGCGTTGCAACCGCACTGCAGCGATCCCCTGCGCAGGTTCAGGCCATGCTGGATGCGGACTGGGAGATTGCATCGCACGGGTTGAAATGGATCGAGTTCAAGGATTGTGACCGCGACACCGAAGCACAAATGCTGCGTGAGACAATTGCATTGCACACAGCAGCAACCGGCTCACGTCCACGCGGCTGGTATTTGGGCCGGTGCAGCGACAACACAGTCGATATTGTGAGCGAGGAAGGTGGGTTTGATTACATTTCCGACGCCTATGATGACGACCTGCCCTATTGGCGCGGTCATGCAGACCGCGACCAACTGATCATCCCCTATACGCTCGACTGCAACGACATGCGCTTCGCGACTCCGCAAGGCTTCAACTCCGGCGATCAGTTTGAGACCTATCTGCGCGACACATTCGACACCCTCTATGCTGAGGGAAAGGCCGGCCAACCAAAGATGATGAATATCGGTCTGCACTGTCGGCTCGTCGGTCGGCCCGGTCGGGCCGCCGCACTGAAGCGGTTTATTGAATACGCCAAGAGCCACGACGGTGTGTGGTTCGCGCGCCGCATCGATATTGCAAAACATTGGCGGCAGAAACATCCACCGAAGGCTCCGGCGGCACGTCCTTCACTGATGACGAAAGACGAGCTGCTGGCTCAATTTGGCGGTGTGTTCGAGCACTCCCCGTGGATTGCTGAGCGCGCCTGCGACGCCGGTCTGGGCGCTGCGAACGACAGCGCCGCTGGCCTGCACCACGCCATGAAAATCCAGTTTCGGTTGGCCAGCACCGAGGAACGGCTTGGTGTGTTGCGCGCGCACCCCGATCTCGCAGGAAAGCTGGCAGCAGCCAAACGATTGACCGCTGAGTCAACCGCAGAACAGGCCAGTGCCGGGCTTGATGCACTGACTGATGAGGAGAAGAACACGTTTACCCGACTGAACGATCAATACACCGAAAAGTTCGGCTTTCCCTTCATCATTGCCGTTAAGGGGCTGAAAAAGGACGATATTCTCACAGCGTTTGAAACGCGCGTGAA
The DNA here is from genome assembly GCA_039180085.1 of Pseudomonadota bacterium. Classification (GTDB taxonomy): domain Bacteria; phylum Pseudomonadota; class Alphaproteobacteria; order Rhizobiales; family Rhizobiaceae; genus Pseudahrensia. The sequence continues at coordinate 109,045 of JBCDDX010000007.1, read as the reverse complement.
CAATGATCGTGACACAGAATTTGCGACGGCCTGTCTTCAGGTTGAAAAGATCGCCCGACTGCGGCTGGAGGATATGCTGACATGAGCGAAAAAAGGCCCGCTCGCAGCTATTACGCGCCAAGGGGCGGTCTGCCTCCTCAATCTGCACGCATGGACGAGCGGGCTGTCTTCACTCCAGCCTATGCATTTCTGCCCGCCGGAACGATGACTGATATCGTCACCAGCAATCTGCCGCATTGGAACAAGACCCGCCTTTGGGTGATTGCACGCCCCTTGTCCGGCTTTGCCGAGACCTTCTCGCAATACATCATGGAGGTCGCACCGGGCGGCGGCAGCGAACGACCTGAGCCGGACACAGAGGCCGAGGCCATCGTCTTTGTCGTTGAGGGCACGCTCTCGCTCACCATTGACGAAAAGAGCCATGAGTTAGTGCCGGGCGGTTATGCCTTTATTCCTCCCGACACAAAATGGCGGGCAGCCAACACGAGTTCCGACCGCACCTGCTTTCACTGGATCCGAAAGCGTTATGAACGCGCCGAAGGAATTGAAGTGCCGGAGCCGTTTGTCGTGAACGAACAGGACATTGTGCCCGTGCCCATGCCGGATACGGATGGCAAATGGGCAACGACCCGTTTCGTTGACCCAACTGATGTGCGCCACGACATGCATTTGAACATCGTGACATTCAAACCGGGAGGGCTGATCCCCTTCCCCGAAACGCACGTTATGGAGCACGGCATCTACGTGCTGGAGGGCAAGGCGACGTACAAACTCAATCAGGACTGGATAGAGGTTGAAGCCGGCGACTTCATGTGGCTGCGCGCCTTCTGCCCCCAGGCCTGTTACGCCGGTGGGACCGGCGATTTTCGTTACCTCCTTTACAAGGATGTGAACCGCCACGCGAAGCTGGGGAACTTCGCAGGGTAATTGGAAGCCCCCAAATCAGTCATATTTTCAGGGAGAACAAAAAATGGCTACAGATTCAGCGCTCGGCACGCCCGAGCAGTTAAAGGATCCGAACTATACGCCACCATTGGCGCAGGCGGTGCCGCTTGGCATTCAGCATGTGTTGGCGATGTTTGTTTCAAACGTCACGCCAGCCATCATTATCGCATTCGCCGCAGGATATGGCTTCGGCTCGCCGGACGCTTTCAACCTGATCTACATGATTCAGATGTCGATGCTGTTTGCTGGTATCGCAACCTTGTTTCAAACCGTCGGCGTAGGCCCGGTTGGCGCACGTCTGCCCATCGTGCAGGGAACCAGCTTCGCCTACCTGCCTGTTATGATGCCCGCAATGGCGGGTGCCGGGATTGCGGGTCTTGGCGGGTTGATGACTGGCGTTATCGTGGGTGGTGTATTCCACTTCATCATTGGTCTTTTCATCAAGAGAATCCGCTTCGCCCTGCCGCCACTCGTTACTGGCCTGATCGTGCTTATGATTGGTCTGGCGCTGGTGAAAGTCGGCATTCAGTATGCTGCTGGCGGCGTTCCAGCCATCGGCAAGCCTGAATTCGGCAGCCTGCAGAATTGGTTTGTCGCCGGTGTGGTCATCGTCGTGACCCTCGCCATCAAGTTTTTCACACGCGGCTTCCTTTCGGTTGCCGCTGTCCTGATCGGTTTGATTGCCGGGTACATCGTTGCAGCCGCTATGGGCATGGTGAGCCTGGACGGCATCGGTCGCGCAGGCTGGTTCATGGTCCCAACCCCCTTCAAATGGGGTTTCGAATGGAACTGGGCCATTATCATCGGCATGTGCCTCATGGCATTCATTTCCGCCATTGAAACGGTGGGCGACACATCGGGAATCACTAAGGGTGGTGCCGGTCGCGAAGCCACTGACGATGAGGTTCAGGGCGCAACATTTGCAGATGGTGTTGGCACCGCAATCGCCGGTATTTTCGGCGGCCTGCCCAACACATCCTTCTCACAAAATGTCGGCCTAATCTCCATGACAGGCGTCATGAGCCGCCACGTTGTGACCATTGGCGCGGTTTTCCTGATCATTTGCGGCTTCATTCCAAAAGTCGGCGCCGTGATTTCCACCGTGCCCATCGAAGTGCTGGGCGGTGGCGTGATCGTGATGTTCGGTATGGTTGCAGCCGCGGGCGCAAACATGCTGTCGGATGTGAACTGGAACCGTCGCAACATGGTGATCTTCGCAGTTGCCTTGTCCATCGGCTTTGGTCTGCAATTGGTGCCGGAAGCACTTCAGCATGTAGGAGATACCTGGAAGATCCTGCTGACATCCGGCCTTCTGCCAGCCGCGTTCATTGCAATCGTGCTGAACCTGATCCTGCCGGAAGAAATCGGCGAATAGGATCAAAGGCCCCAAAACAAAAAAGAAAAAGCCCCGCTGTACCAGCGGGGCTTTTTTTGATTCAGATTATGATTGAAGGTGGCTAACAACCTGAGAAAACCGGCTTTTCCTTTCGGAAAAACGCAGCGACACCTTCCTTGAAGTCTTCGCTTTGCGACAACGGGTCTTGCTCCAAACCTTCCGCCGATATCGCATCGGCATAAGGTATCTGCCCAACATGGCGCAAAAGGCGCTTCGCGGCAGCCATCGACAGAGGCGCACCACTTGCAAGGTCGTTCGCCCATTGCAGCGTGCCAGCGTCCAGCTCGTCTTTCGGCATGAGCTTGTTTGCGATGCCGTATTGCAGACATTCCTCAGCCGGAATTTTCCGCCCTTCCAGAACCGCCTGCAGCGCGCGGTGGTAACCCATATTCTGCAACAGCAATTGCGTATTGCCACCATCAGGAATGAGGGAAATTGCCGCGAACGCCATATAGACCGTGGCATCATCAGCCATGGTCATCAGATCACAGTTCATCGCGAAAGCCGCACCGATCCCCGCCGCTGTCCCATGCACCTGCGCGATCCAGATTTTGCTGCTTTCTGCTATGCCTGTCAGTGCAGGCTTGTACTCGCGCTCGATATGTCCACTGACCGGGACTTCCAATCCGCCCGCCAAGTCTGCACCAGCGCAGAAACCTCTGCCATTGCCTTTGAGGATGACCACACGAATGGCGTCATCAGCCTCAATATCGCGCACTGCATCGCGCAGCGTCTGCCTGAGTTCGTCGTTTAATGCATTGAACTGATCGGGGCGGTTCAACGTCAGTGTTGCAACAACGCCCTGATCTTCTCGCAACAATACTCCGTCTGCCATCATTGCCTCCTGTGCCAACGGGAAGCTTTCCCCTGGCAATATGTTTCATTTGCCGAAGAGCATGCTGAAACAGGAGGGAAAATGCCAGACCCTAGATTGCCAGATAATCGTGGCGCAGTTGTTCATCGTCCAGAACTTCTTTGGCCGAGCCGGTGAAGGCCACTTCGCCTGTGTCCAGAATGATTGCACGATCGGAAATTCGAAGCGCCGCAACCGCATTCTGCTCAACGATGACAGTGGTGATGCCAGCAGCACGGACCTCGAGCAACGCCTTTTCAATGTCGTGACGCACCACAGGAGCAAGCCCTTCATAAGGCTCGTCAAGCAACAGCAGTTTCAGATCTTTCGCCAGCGCGCGGCCAATGGCGAGCATCTGCTGCTCACCGCCCGAGAGGGTCGTTCCCTCCTGCTTACGACGCTCTTTCAGACGCGGGAAAAGCGAATATATCCGTTCAAATTCCCATCCTTTTTCGCCGGAGATCACCGCAAGATCGAGGTTTTCTTCAACGGTCAGTCCCTGAATGATCCGACGGTCTTCCGGGACAAGCTGAATACCCGCGCGGGACGCCTGATAAGAGGCGCATTCGTGGATGGCGGTTCCCTGAAGCCAGACTTCTCCTGAACGAAGTTCCGGTTCGTCCGCACGCGCGATTGCGCGCAGTGTTGACGTCTTTCCCGCACCGTTGCGGCCCAGAAGAGCAACAATTTCACCTTCGTTTACGTCGAAGGAAACGTTTTGAACAATGTAACTGTCGCCATAATAAGCGTTCAGATTACTGACCGAAAAATAGCCATCCGCCTTCGCGGCAGTCTCCGTTACGACGCCGCCATCTGCGACAGGAGTGGATGTTTTTGACCCGATCAGGGTGTCGGCTGCCGTGCTCATACCTGTTCCTCGCCAAGATAGGCTTCTTTCACCTTGGGATTGTTTTTCACTTCTTCCGGCGTGCCCTGGGCAATAATACGGCCGCCCGCCAGCACGGAAATCCTGTCAGCCAGAGAGAAAACGACGTGCATGTCGTGCTCGATGATGACCTTGGTCATGCCGCCTTCCTTGATCTTTTTCAGCAGATCAATTGTGGCGTTGGTGTCGTGCCGCGCCATACCAGCGGTTGGTTCATCCAGCAGCAGAAGACGTGGATGCTGTATCAGCCCCATCGCAAGCTCCAGCCGACGTTTGTCGCCACGCGACATGCTGGACGCCAGATCGCTCAGCTGTGCCTGAAGGCCAACACTTTCCAAAACGCTTTCTGCTTCTTCGCGGATCGCCTTTTCCTGCTCCATCAGCTTGAACGGGTTCAAGCTGAACTGTCCGTCCCGTTTCGACAGGGCCGGTACCATGACGTTGTCGAGAACCGAAAGATCGGGAAAGACTTCCGGTGTCTGAAAAACGCGCGCAACACCCAATTGGTTGATTTCATGCGGCGCACGACCTGTCAGCACATGACCATCAAACACAACAGCACCGCGATCCGGTTTTAACCGTCCGACACACACATTGAGCAGAGTCGATTTACCGGCACCGTTAGGGCCAATGATCGCGTGGGTTTCACCTTCCCGCACATCAAGATCGACATCGGACAGCGCGTGCAGTCCGGCAAAACTTTTGTGCACATCGTTGATATGCAGGACGGAATTGGGCGTACCCCGCTCAAAGCCCCGGTCGGCCTCGTCGTTCATCACTTCAGCTGCAGACATGGTATTTCCCCTATTCAGCGGCTTGTGGAGCGGCGGTTGCAGAAGGCGTGTTGCCCTTATCGCGCCTGAACAGGTCGCCGATCCTGCGGAAACCCTCCATCAGACCGCCCGGCAGGAAAATAACCACCAGCATGAACACCAGCCCCAGGGTCAGGTGCCAGCCCTTGCCGACAAACGGATAGAACACCGCGACCACAAAGTCCTGCAATCCATCCGGCAACCACGCAAACCAGCCCGTGAGCACGGTTTCGTTGATCTTGGAGACGATGTTTTCCATGTATTTGATCATGCCAGCACCGAGCACCGGGCCGATCAAAGTGCCAGCACCACCCAGAATGGTCATGAGAACAACTTCACCACTGGCCGTCCAGAACATGCGTTCAGCACCGGCCTGCGAGTCCATTGCAACCATCAAGCCACCAGCAAGGCCTGCATACATGCCGGAGATCACGAAAGCCGCCAGAGTGTAGGGGCGCGTGCTGATGCCCGTGTATCCCAAACGATTCTGGTTGGATTTGACCGCGCGCAACATCAGTCCGAACGGTGAACGGAAAATTCGGATTGCGATGTAGAAGCTGATCACCATCAACAGAGCCGCAATATAATAGCCCACATTGAACGTGAAGACCCAACCGCCGACGGCCAGTTCATGGCTTGCGCTCATGTCCAGACCGAACAGGTTCGCGCGCGGGGTTTCGCCAGCCGCCGGTGCGGCGTCAAGTATGCGCGGATCATTGTTCTTCGGCTGCAAGCCCGTTTCGCCGCCCGTGATCGGGGTCAACACCGAATAAGCGAGCGAATATGACATTTGAGCAAAGGCGAGTGTGAGGATTGAAAAGTAGATCCCCGACCGGCGCAAAGATATGAACCCAACGGCAAGGCTGAAGACGCCAGCCACGACAATCGCCAACACAATCGCTGGAATGACGTTCATGGTTAGCAGTTTCATCATCCAGATCGCGGCATAGGACCCCGCGCCCAGAAAAGCGGCGTGCCCAAAGCTGAGATACCCGGTCAATCCGAACAGGATGTTGAAGCCGATGGCGAACACGCCGAAAATAACGAAACGCTGCATCAGGTCCGGATAACCCGCGTTGAACTGAGCGAGCCCGGAATCCACCGGAAACGGATTGAGCAGAAACGGCGCAAAGATGGTCAGCAGTATAACCAGCACCAGCAAACGAAAGTCTTTCGAATCAAGGCCAAGCATGGGTTAATCCTCCATCACACCGGCACGGCCCATAAGACCCCGCGGGCGGGTGAGCAGTACGATGATAGCGACAAGGTAGAGAATGATCTGGTTGATACCCGGCAACACGGCCAGAACTGCAGCCATGGATGCAAAGCTTTCAAGGATTCCAAGCAGGAAGCCTGCCAACACAGCACCGGCCAAACTGCCCATGCCGCCGACAACAACAACCACGAAACTCAAGACCAGAAAGTCCATACCCATGTGGTAGTTGGGCGAGTTTATAGGCGTATACATGACACCCGCCAGTCCTGCGACCGCAGCAGCAAGCCCAAACATGATCGTGAAGCGACGATTGATGTGGATGCCAAGCAGACCGACAGTCTCACGGTCTGCCATACCGGCACGCACAACCATCCCGAAGGTCGTGAACTGAAGGAAAGCAAACACCCCACCAATGATCACGGCAGCAAATGCAAAATAGACCAGCCGCCAGTAGGGGTAGATGATGACATCGGGATCGAAACCAAGCGCCGCGCCAAAATCAAACGACCCGCGAAACGCATCAGGCGCGGGCGTCGGTATCGGGTTTGCCCCGTAAAAATATTTGATGATTTCTTGCAAAACGATCGCCAGGCCGAATGTTACCAAAATCTGGTCAGCATGAGCGCGTTTGTAGAAGTGTTTGATCAGGCCGCGTTCAATAGCAACGCCAATGGCCATCATAACGGGTATGGCCACAATGATCGATATGGGCACCGCCCAGTCAATGATCACATTCCCGGCGGCCTCGCCAAAAATATCGTAGATATAGGGCACTTCCACTTTGAGCGGATTGCCTAGAAAGTCTTTCTGCGTTTCGTCGATAACGACGTGCGAAAGATTTAAGAGACGTGAGAGTGTAACGGCACAAAATGCGCCGATCATGAACAATGCACCATGGGCAAAGTTGACGACGCCCAACGTGCCGAAAATCAATGTCAGGCCCAGAGCAATGAGCGCATAGGCGGAGCCCTTATCGAGCCCGTTCAATATCTGAAGAACAATAGCTTCCATTGTCGGAACCCGCGAAGGCCCTCCCCGTCTGAATCAATTGATGCTGTTGCAGTATGTTGTGTTGCGAGGCGGCTCCCAAAAGCCGCCTCGCGAAGCATCATATTGTCTTAGGCGCCAGCGTTGCAGGTACCGACGGGAACAGCGTTTCCGTTGGCATCACGCATCTGAGGGTGATCGGGCGCATAAGTAACCTGGTCAACAGGAGTAACCTCAACGATCTCCAGAAGGTCAAATTCAGAGCTTGGGTTTTCCTTACCCTTCACAACCAGCACGTCTTTGAAGCACTGGTGATCTTCGGCACGGTAAAGCGTTTTGCCATTGCCCATACCGTCGAACTCAAAGCCTTCGAGAGCTTCAACAACGCCACATGGGTTGAATGTACCGGCACGCTCACAAGCATCAGCATAGAGCAGAGCCTGAACGTAGCAGGTGTGCGCAGCCTGAGATGGCGGGAAGCCATATTTGGTACCGAAGGATTTCACGAAAGCTTTCGAGCCTTCATCCTGCAGCGACCAGTGCCAGTTCGTCGAACCAAAGATGCCTTTAACGTTGGCACCAGCACCCTTCGCCATCAGGCGTGAGTAAAGCGGCACGATGATCTGGAAGTCTTTGCCGTTGACCTGCTTATCGCGCAGACCGAACTGAACAGCGTTGGTCAGCGAGTTGACCATGTTACCGCCGTAGTGGTTCAGCACGAGCGTATCAGCACCGGATTGCAGAACTGGCGCAATGTAGGACGAGAAGTCCGTCTGCGTCAGTGGAGTTTTCACCGCGTTGACGGTTTCCCAGCCAAGAGCTTCGGTTGATTCCTTAACGGCCTGCTCGGTTGTGTAACCCCAGTTGTAGTCTGCGGTCAGGTGATAGGCTTTACGGTCACTACCGTAAGCTTTCGCGAGAACCGGTGCGAGGGCAGCACCCGACATGTAGGAGTTGAAGAAGTGACGGAAACCGTTGGCCTTCTTGTCCTTACCGGTTGTGTCATTGGAGTGGGTCAGACCAGCCATGAAGATGATACCAGCTTCCTGGCAGAGCGCCTGTACGGCCACAGCCACACCGGAAGAAGAACCACCGGTGATCATGACAGCGCCGTCTTTCTCGATCATCGAACGGGCCGATGCGCGAGCAGCGTCTGATTTCGTCTGCGTATCACCAGTTACATAAGTAACTTTCTTGCCAAGGATACCGTTACCCTTCAGCGCTTTAGACGAAAATGTGTTCATCATGCCGCCATCGCCCTCACCGTTGAGGTGCTCAACAGCAAGTTCGTAGGCGCGCAGCTCGTCAGCACCCTCGTCAGCATAGGGGCCGGACTGCGGTACGTTGAAACCGAGCGTTACCGTGTCGCCTTTTGGCGCATTGCGGTATGCGTGGCCATCGGCAGATGCGCGGCTGAAAAAGAATGGGGTCGCGCCTGCAGCGGCTGCGGCTGCGGCACCGCTTTTTAGCACGCGACGGCGTGTGATGTCTTTACGTTCACTCATAAGGTATCCTCCCAAGAAAAGAGCGATGAAGGGTTTCAGGACGCAATCCCGCACTCCTCCAACACCAAGCCTAGGTGAAATGCCTGTTGTGCCGCAATGATCCTTTGGGATTAGATGGCCAGCTCTAAACGCCCGGATACGGTCGAAAACTAGCGTTTCAGCTCCGAGTCCCTCTCCTCGATAGCCGCCCTCACCAGTTTTTTGGTGATTTTCCCGTAACCCGACACCGGCAGTGCATCGAACAATTCGATTCGATGGGGAATTTTGTACCGGGCGATGGATTTGGCCATCCACGACCTGAAATCGTCGAGATCGAAGTTCTCCCGGTCCCGAACGACGATGGCGGCACAGCCGATCTCTCCCCATTTCGCATCCGGCAGGCCCACCACCGCACAATCGCTCAACCCATCATATTGCAACAACTTCTCTTCGATCTCGCGCGGATAGATGTTGGAGCCGCCGCTGATATACATGTCGGAATCGCGTCCGGTGATGTAGATGAAACCTTCCTCATCCATGTGGCCCAGATCGCCAGTGCGAAACCAGCCGTTGCGGAAGGCTTTCGCATTCGCATCCGGGTTGTTGTAATAGCCGACAAAGACAGCCGGGCCGATAACGCACAATTCCCCCGTCTGCCCCCGCGCAACCTCCGTGCCCTCGCCATCCTGAACCTGCACCTGCATGCCGGTGCGTGCATAGCCGCAGGAACCGATTCGCCCCTGAATCTCATCGTCCAGATCGTGCAGTTCAGCGGGAAACACGGTGATATTACCCGTTACTTCGCCAAGGCCGAAATACTGAACGATACATTTACCCAGTTTCCGCAACGCAGTCTGTTGATCGACCCGGTAGGTTGGTGCCCCCGCATAAATGACATGACGGAGCGATGAATGATCGAACATGTCGACCGCTTCGCTCTCCACCATCATTTTCAGGATCGTAGGAACCAGGAACATGTTGGTGATGCGCCAGCGCTCGATTGTTGCAAACACCTCGCCGGGGTTAAACCGGTCGCCCTCAAGCAAAACGGTGACAACACCACGCGCCACCTGCGCCAGTTGATGGATTCCCGCGCCATGGGACAAAGGGGCGACCACCAGCGAAGCGTCACCATCACCAAGTCCGGGCATCAGATCGGCAATATGGTTTGTAACCACAAATCCCATCTGCCCGTGAGTGAGCACAGCAGCCTTGGGATGGCCGGTTGTGCCCGACGTAAAGAAGAACCAGCAGGGATCATCGTGCTCAACCTGGCAGTCTTCAAAGGGCGCATCTGGTTCCACCGAAGCAATCAACTCTGCCCAGGATGCATCTCCATTTTCGGCTGCACCAACCGCGTCAAGCGCTATAACAATGGATGGATCATGCACTGAGACAACAGCATTCCGGTGCGCGGTGAAGGCGCTGTCGTACAAAAGAACCGAAGCGCCACATTGCCCGGCAATGTAAACGACATCATCCTCACTCAAGCGAAAGTTGACCGGCACCAGAACCGCACCAAGCCTGAAAACGGCAAACATCGCTGCGAACATTTCAAATGAATTGCGCGACTGAACCAGAACACGGTCGCCCTTCGATACGCCAAGCTTTCGCAAAGCAAGGCAGGCGCGTTCAACCTGCCGGTTCAGTTCGGAAAAACTCAGCACATCTTCGCCACGGGCCAGCGCAGGCCTGCTGCCGCAGCGATCCGCAGTCTGTTTCAGGAAATGCCCCAGATTCATCACCCGGCGGCTCGGTGGCGTGATTTTCAGTCCCATTTCAATATCCCGCACCTAGGGGCTTATGGGATCAATGGGCGCGGTGCCGAGGTCTAGGCATTGCTCCAACGCCCTTGCAACCTGCAACACTTTTGCATCCGCGCGGGGGCCGCCGATCAGTTGAATTCCAACCGGCATGCCGGATTTTGTGAACCCGCAGGGCACAGATATCGCTGGTAATCCCGTGGTCGTTGCGAGAAATGAAAACCTGAGCCAATCGATGTAATCGGACATCGGCTCGCCTGCGACCGATGACGGGAACTCTATTTCGACATCCGTCGGTTCCAACCCAACAACGGCGCAAGCCAAAACATCGAAATCGGACAAAAAAGTCCGCATCGAATGATACAATTGCGTGCGCACCAAACCGGCATCAATGATCTTGTCGACAGTCAAATTGCGCCCAACTTCGATATTGTCAGCCAAAGTCTTCTTGTAGTGCTTCTTGATGCTTTCCCGCGCACGTCCCGGCAACGCCATCCAGGTCATCGCACGCAGCGTGACATAGGTATCATAGAGGCCAGAAAGATCCGGACAGGCTTCATCAACGGATGCTCCATCACCCTGCAATTTCTTCAGCGTGGCGGCCATCACGTCAGCAATTTCTGCTTCCACCGGCGCAAAACCATTGAGTGTCGGCGCGTAGGCGATGCGCACCTTCGGGTCGGACCTTTGAACGGCAGACATAAAGCTCTCTTCCGGCGCTGGCAGGCTCAATGGCGCGCGATCATCGTAGCCACACATCGCATCAAGAAACAGCGCACAGTCTTCCACCGAACGGGCCATCGGGCCAGAAATGCCTTCGTGAGAAAACCCAAGCGCCATGGGGCCACCAAAGGCCCGGCCCGGCGACGGTCGCAAGCCAACGATCCCGCAATAGGCGGCTGGTGTACGCAGACTGCCCGCCAGATCAGAACCCTGTGACAACCAAACCTGGCCTGTTGCCAGCGAAACAGCCGCCCCGCCCGAGGAACCGCCCGCGTTTTTGGCTGTATTCCACGGGTTACAGGTCGCACCAAAAACGGCGTTGAACGTATTTCCACCTGCCCCCATCTCCGGCGTGTTGGTTTTACCAACGACCAGCCCGCCGCGCGCTTCAAGCCTATCCACTATGGGATCGTTTTCTTGGGGAATATGGTCGGCCAACCCTTTGGTGCCCATTGTTGTACGAACGCCGGACACGGCGGACAAGTCCTTGATACCAATGGGAAGACCACCCAGATATCCCGGAGCGTTCGGATCGCAGTCTATGGGCTTTGAGGCATGATCAGATGCACGATCGAAGCAGCGGGTCACCATGCAGTTCACCGCAGAATCGGTTTCCTCAACCCGCATTTCTGAGGCAGCGAGCAGTTCCTGGCTGGAGATTTCGCCCTTCTTGAGCATGTTGACCGCTTCGACAGCAGACAGCGCGCACAGTTCGGGGCCTGAATATGTCACGTCAGGGCGATTGGTTTTCATCGTCTAAACCCAGTCTTTGAGATTGGCAGTTGCATCCTCAGCAACGGCAATTGGAATTGTCTTGCCGTTTTCAATGATCCGGCGCGCGGTCATGAAGGCTGGAGCATCGTTCATGGCGTCAACAGCCAGCAATTGCCCGCCCTTGAAATACCAAACCGATTGCGCGCCTTCTCGCTTGCCTGCACGAGTGATCACGCGATCATAGCCGGTGTTGAGACCGGCGATTTGCAACTTCACATCATACTGGTCCGACCAGAACCAGGGCGCAGCGCGATAGTGTTCCACCTCCCCGGTCATATTTGTGGCGGCCGTTTCGGCATGATGGATCGCGTGGGGCACGGACTCCAATCGAACCTCGCCGCCATCATGAGGAAACTGCGCGCAGTCACCCGCTGCAAAAACGCCCTCCGCGCTGGTCTTGCAGCACGAATCAACCACTATGCCATTTTCGACGGCCAAGTCCGCTGTTTCGGCAAGTTCGACATGTGGTGAAACGCCGATACCAACAAGCACAACATCAACATCCAAATGCGCGCCGGTCGACAGATTTGCGCCAACGACACGCCCATCGGAAATTTCAAACTCCTGCACTCCGACTTGTTCCAGAAGACGAACGCCATGTGATTGATGCAGAGCGCGATAATAGTCAGATGTCTGTGGCGCAGCGACGCGTTGGAGAATGCGGCCTGCCTGCTCAACCACTGTGACGTCCATCCCGGATTTACGACAGATCGCTGCAGCTTCGAGACCAATATACCCTCCACCGACGATCAAAGCCTTGCGGCCCTCGCTAAGTTCTTTGCCCAAAGCATCGGCGTCCTGCGTTGTCCGCAGTGTATAGAATCCAGCCGCTCCCTGCGTAACATGGCTCGGCAATTCACGCGCTTTCGAGCCGACAGTCAGCAAGGCGGCATCGAAGGAAAGCTTTGTTCCGTCTTGCAAAATGGCTTTCTGTTCGCCTGTTTGCAGGGCATCGCAGGCATTGCCCAGATGCACGGTGATGCGATTGTCGTCATACCAGCCTTGCGGATGCAGCAGGAGGCGTTCCAAAGGCATTTCGCCGGATAAAAAAGTCTTAGACAGCGGGGGCCTTTGATAGGGCAGAACCGGCTCACGGCACACAAGGTCGATCTGCGCAGCATCGTCGCGCTCACGCAGTCGGGCAACCGCTGAAGCACCGGCCTGGCCACCACCAATAACGACATAACGTTTGTTCATATCACTCATTAAGCAACGGCGTTTCAGCGCTCGATACCACCTCAAACAAGGCTGTTACACAAGGGTTCACACTCGGTTTTTGACAACCTGCCTTTTGTTGCGCCATGGGACATGTGGGAATTGTGCCACGAGTGTTGCCAACAAGCGACGAACCGGGTTTGCATCACAGGGCCGAAAGCGTTAGAGGAAGCCTCAGAAACTGCGTCTCGGGCGGTTTACAAAAGATCTCCCGCACAAGCGTATTGAACTTAAGGAAAAGACAGCCGTGTCCACATTCGACAAAGTTGCAGACATCATTTCTGACACAAGCGAAATCCCTCGCGAAGAAATCACTCCCGAAAGCCACACGATTGACGATCTGGGCATCGACAGCCTCGATTTTCTCGATATCGTTTTCGCAATCGACAAGGAATTCGGCATCAAGATTCCGCTTGAAGCCTGGACACAGGAAGTCAATGACGGGAAAGCCGCAACAGAGGAATATTTCGTGTTGAAAAACCTCTGCGGCAAAATCGATGAGTTGGTGGCTGCCAAAGCCTGATACGAGGCCGGGCGAACAATATGCATCTTGAATATTTCCAGATGATCGACCGCATCGAATCAATCGATTCTGAGGTCAAAGTTCTGGAAGCCACATCGACTGTTCCCAAAAACAGCCCGGTTTTCGAGGGGCATTTCCCCGGAATGCCACTTGTGCCGGGCGTATTGTTGATCGAAACCATGGCGCAGGCTTCGGGCCTGTTGGTCATGGCCAAAACCCGGTTCGCGAATATGACTTTTCTGGTCGGGGTCAACGCCGGCAAATTGCGAACTTTTGTGGAACCCGAAACCGCTCTGGAAATCCGTGCGACACTTGAGCATGACGGTTCCGGTTTTGCGAAAACCAAGGCTGCGATAAAATCAGACGGCAAAAAGATCTGCGATGCCGAACTGACCTTTAAAACACTCGAGTTCCCCGATCAGGCGTTCGCAGCGATGATCACCAACCGATCGCGCGAACTCAACATGCCTGAACAGTTTCTACCTTAACCACAACAAGACATTTCTGACTGGCAGAGACCGTCTTTGCGCCTTAATACTACATGATAGAGCGCGTCGCTCCGCTATAGGAGCCAAAGAGCGCGATTTGGGCGATCACAGCAGGGAATGACGAAGTTTATGAGTGACACCAAGCAAGATGTGCTGATCACCGGTTTGGGTTTGTTATCCTCGCTGGGCGAGGGACCCGAGGCACATTGGAGCGCCTTTAGGGCCGGCAAGACACAAAACATTGATGAAGACACGTTTGCACCCTACCCCGTGCACGCATTGATGGAACCGGATTGGGCACAACAAATCTCGCGTCGCGATATGCGTCAGATGGAGCCCTGGCAACAGATCGGCACATACGCAGCAGGCCTCGCTCTGGATGATGCGGGCGTTAAGGGCAATGAAGAGCTCTGCGGCCTGATGGACATGATCGTAGCCGCCGGTGGCGGCGAGCGTGATGTCGAAGTCGATTCTTCGATCATGGCGGAAGGTCGCAACACGAACGACAGGGACACGCTGCTCGCTGAACGTTTGTCAAACGATCTGCGCCCCACCCTGTTTTTGGCGCAATTGTCGAACCTGCTGGCTGGCAACATTTCAATTGTTCACAAGGTCACTGGTTCTTCACGCACATTCATGGGCGAAGAAGGGGCTGGCATTTCAGCCATTGAAACCGCTCACGCCCGCATTGCATCAGGCCAAAGCGATATCGTTTTGGTCGGAGGAGCCTACAACGCGCAACGAGAAGACATGCAACTGCTGTTCGCTTTGGGCGGTTTTCTGCACGAAGGCGCCCACGCAGCCGTCTCCGAACGCAAGGGCAGCGGTATGATTTTGGGGTCCGTCGGTACATTCCTGGTTCTGGAATCCCGCGCCCACGCCGAAGCTCGTGGCGCACGGGCTTACGCCAAGCTGGCAGCTGTCTCTGCAATGCACGGGCCGAGAGGAGAAGGAATGGCTGAAAAGCGCATTTCGCAAGGCCTGGATGAGATTTCCAAGAGTGATGTCAGCGTCATCATGAGCGGATCGACCGGCTGCAAAAACATTCATGAAGAAGAACAGGCCGCGCTTGCGGCGAAGATGCCACAGACAGCAGTTCGCGCGTACGGCACACTCCTTGGACACAGTGTTGAATGCCAGTTTCCGACGGGCGTTGCTCTCGCAGCGCTTTCAGCTTTTAAAAACGAAGTGTTTTCTCCACTGGAAGCCTCCGAGCAACCATCACAAAACGGATGCACGGCTGCGGTCGTGACGACTGCGGGGCATTGGCGCGGCGAAGGCGTAGCACTCGTGACAGCGGCTGATGCCTGAGCGCAATTGAGGATTGAATAAGAGATGACAAGTTCAGCGACCAAAGACTTCAAGGGCCGGCCAATCGTTGTTGTGACCGGCGTCGGTGTTGTTTCATCATTGGGCCAGGGTGTTGACGACAATTGGAGTGCGCTCACGGGCGGCCAATCCGGCATTCACACCATCGAACGTTTTGCAACCGACGGCCTGCGCACAAAGGTTGCAGGCACCGTCGATTTCATGAAGCTGGAAAACCACTCCGCTCCTGACCTGACCTATGCCCTGGCCGATGCCGCGCTTGATGAAGCCGTTGGCACCAGCGGGTTGAAAATGGGAGATTTTCCCGGCCCTCTGTTTGTGGCCTCTCCTCCCGTGGAGATGGAATGGCAACACCGTTTTGAGCTCGATGCGGAAATCCCGGTCAGTGGTCTGGAAGGTTACGCCAGACTGCTGGAAGTAGCCCGCGAAAAACCGCACGAAAAGCTTTACGAACTGCTTCAGTTTGGACGGACAGCGGATCGTCTCGCAGACAAGTTCGGCACACGCGGATTGCCCATTTCACTCTCAACAGCATGCGCATCCGGCGCGACCGCAGTTCAGTTGGGTATGGAGGCCATTCGGCGCGGCGAAACGGCTGCTGCTCTTTGCGTGGGCACTGACGGATCAGTCACGATGGAAGCGCTGATCCGCTTCTCGCTTCTGTCCGCTCTGACCACGCAAAACGACATTCCTGAAAAGGCGGCAAAGCCATTTTCGAAAGATCGCGATGGATTTGTCATGGCCGAAGGCGCTGGTGCGCTTGTCCTTGAGAGCCTTGAAAGCGCGCAGGCGCGAGGTGCAACCGTGCTTGCCGTTCTGCGCGGCTGCGGCGAGAAGGCAGACCATTTCCACCGCACACGCTCGTCACCGGATGGCTCCCCGGTCATTGCTGCCGTCAATCGCGCGCTCGACGATGCTGGCGTCAGTTTCGAAGACATCGACTATATCAACGCACACGGCACTTCGACGCCGGAAAATGACCGGATGGAGTACAACTCCCTGAAAGAAGTTTTTGGTGACGCCATCCATTCAACCGCCATTTCGTCAAACAAATCGATGATTGGACACACATTGACTGCGGCTGGTGCCATCGAAGCGGTATTCTCGGTTCTGACGCTCAAGAACGGTCGTATTCCACCAACAATCAACTACGACACGCCAGACCCGGATATTCCGCTCGACGTGGTGCCATTCAAGGCACGTGATGCTGCGGTGAACAATGTGTTGTCCAACTCCTTCGGCTTCGGCGGACAAAATGCCTGTCTGGTTTTGAGCAACGACATCAACTAGAAAACGCCAAAGCCCAACAAATCGGAACTTATGCCATGCGCGCCCTCCAGCTCGTCTCAGATCGCGACGTCAGTGCCGTTGAACTTGACCACCCTGCCGATCCGGCTCCCGGCGAAGTTCAACTCAAGGTCAAAGTTGTTGCTCTCAATCATCTCGATGTCTGGGGGTGGCGCGGCATGGCCTTCGCAAAGCGCGAAATGCCTTTGACGATCGGTGCCGAAGCCAGCGCCGAAGTCGTGGCGGTGGGTACAGGTGTCAGCGATCTTGTACCGGGCCAATTGGTCTCTATTTTCGGCGCCCGCGTGTGCGGTACCTGCCACCATTGCCGATCCGGAAAAGACAACCTTTGCGAGCACGTTCAGGGCGTGCATGGTTTTCATTTGGGCGGGTTTGCCCGCGAATTTGTCAACATCCCCGCCCGCCAATGCGTGCCTGCGCCTCCCGGTTGCGACGATGTAGGCGCTGCTCTTGCGCCGATCACGTTCGGAACATGTGAGCACATGTTGTTTGATAACGCTTTGCTGCAACCCTCTGAAACGATTCTCATTCAGGCCGGTGGTTCCGGCATCGGAACCGCAGCGATCCAGCTCGCAAAAGCCATCGGCTGCACCGTGATCACAACAGTGGGCAGTGACGATAAAATCGAGTCCGCCAAAGAGCTGGGTGCAGACCACGTCATCAACTATCGCGAAGACCGGTTTGAAGGCGCCGTGCGCAAGCTGACGAAAAAAGCCGGGGTCGATGTGGTGTTTGAACATGTCGGCAAAGAAACATGGGCAGGCTCCATGTTGTCGCTGAAACGAGGCGGACGTCTCGTAACCTGCGGTTCGACAAGCGGCGTCTCGGCAGAAACCAATCTGATGATGTTGTTCCAGCGCCAGCTGCGCCTGATAGGCTCTTTTGGTTGCCGGAAGCAAAACATGGTCGATTCCATGGACAAGATGGCGCGCGGCATCGTCAAGCCCGTCGTTGATACCGAAATCGAGTTTGGCGACATGGCAACAGCTTTGGAGCGCATGGAAAGCCGCAAAGTCTTCGGCAAGATCATTATGCGCATGGACTAAAACTGTGGCACGGTTTGTTCGCAATCCGCTCGTCGAGCGCGTCCTGCTGAATGTCAAGACGGCTTGGGACTGGATTGTCGCCAAACTGGTGATCTTCCTGTTGCACTACGCGAAGAAACTGCCGGCGCAGAAATCAGCAGACATTGCCGAAAAAGCGGGGCGTTTTCTCGCCCCAGTCTTGCCGCGCACGAAGGATGCCCGGCACAACATGGCACTCGCGTTCCCGGAAAAGTCAGACGCGGAAATCCGCCAGATGGCGCGCGGCGTGTGGGGACATGTCGCGCGTACGATGGCTGAATACGTATTTCTCGACGAACTGTTCGATTTTGATCACACGAACCCGGACAGCGGCAATGTCGATGTGATCGGCATCGACAATTTTGTAAAACTGCGCGACAGCGGAAAACCGGTCGTCATTTTCACGGCCCACACAGGAAATTGGGAAATCCTACCCGTTGCCGCATCAACCTATGATCTGCATGTGACGGCCCTCTTCCGGCCACCCAACAACCGGTTTCTGGCAAAACGCCTTCTCAAGGCGCGCCGAACGTCAAAGGGCGATCTCGTGCCTTCAAGGGCCGGAGCGGCCTGGGCGCTCGCAAGTGTCATGGAGCAAAATGGTGCTGTCGGCGTGTTGGCCGATCAGGCATTCACACGCGGGCCTCGTGTGACCTTTATGGGAAGGCAGGCCACGGCGAATCCTCTGGCCGCGAAGCTCGCCAGACAGTTCGATTGTGATATTCACCCTGCCCGATGCGTTCGGCTGCCAAATGGCCGCTATCGGCTGGAACTGCACGATGCAATTGAATTGCCTCGCAAAGCGGATGGCTCTCTCGATATCGGTGAAACGACCCAGAAGATTGCCGACATCACCGAGCAATGGGTCCGCGAATATCCTGAACAATGGCTGTGGTTGCACAACCGCTGGAAAATCAAAGGGCCGGTCCGGTCCAAGTGGAACAAGACGCCGTCAGGCTGAACGTCCGCCCAGCCTTTCAGCCCCCATCAGGCTCTATTCCGCAGGTGTCAGGGCCTCGTCGCCTCCATAATACAGGCCAACAGCATGTTTCGCGGTCGCAAAGAACAACCAACGTTCAACAAACAAGCCAGCCATAAGTGAGAGAATGGCCAGCCAAAGAGCCGGTCGGCCTGCATCGGCCAATCCAAGCGCCAGCGCCATGAGAAGCAACGGTAGGACAAGACCGAGCAACAGCGCTATGCGCCAAAGCTTTTCGGCATGCTTGCGTGCGATACGGAACGCCATCTCATTAGTCAGATAATTGCCCATCATATGCGGGCGCTCGAGCAGACGCACCGTGCCAATATCGCCAAGCCCCGTCGCCGTTTCCATCGTTGATGGCCCATAGCCTGCACTCGCAGCGCGTCTGGTCCAGAAATATTTCACCAGCCACGCTCCTGCTACCAAAGCCGCAGACAGCCAAATCCAGATTTCAGACGAGCGAGAACCGGCTTCCGGGCCAAAGACGGCCGTATAGAACAGCGTTCCCGCAGCAAAGGCGAATGACAGGTAGCAGGCCGGTGTCCAGCCCGTGTGCCAGGACGCAATGGTCCTCAACGAGGCGTATATCATTGCAGTACAGTAGACTGTGATGGCGCACATGATCGCTGCAACATATCCAATCGTCAGATTGAAACTGTCATCGAAAATGCTCATCGCCGCCAATATGCAAAGCGGAACGAAGGTAAGAATAGCCATGCATCCTTCGCGGGACAGCCAACTGGAACGCCATTGTGAAAACGCCCGCCACGCCCGTTGTGGATTGCCCAGGTGCATGGTTGAGCACAGCAGCCCAACCGAAATCAAAGCAAGGGCGACGAACCATGCGATTTTGGTTGATGTCGCACCCGGATTGCCATGCCCCAGCGCCAGAACGAAGGCCAGCCCGTAGCCGAGGCCGGACAGGGTGGTAAATGCGATAACAGAAAGAGCAGGATGCATGTCTAAAGGACCTCTTTATCAGCGTTGGTTATCAGACCCTGTTTTGCAATTTGTTTAGCCGCGCTGGAGAACATGAATCTTGATATAACGAGGGAAACTGCAAGGAAAAGCAAACTGACTACCGCCCAAAAACCGCTGCCCAGCGAAGCCATGGAACTGAACACCGCAGGCTCGAAGTAAGCAATGAGCACTGCAACAAGGACGCCAATCCCGGCTTGAATCAGTGTGAACAAAGCCCCGCATGCCCATGCTTCACTCTTGGTAGGCAGTGCACCAAATTTACGAACCCAAGCTTGGCCCACAAGAAATGGCGGCAAAATCAAAGAGACATATGATACCGACGTGGGAAGTGTAGCCTGAAACAGGTATTGAACCGCCAAGTCGAGCACAATCACTGCTGCAAAGATGGCAATAATCCAAAGCAGATATCGGCCGCAGGCAAAAGCAATCATGCTACTTTCTCCCTGCAATAGCTGAGTTCCCGGAAAGCGCGCGATCAATCCACGCCAAAAGACCGGTCGCGCCGTCGGTGTTTTCTGCTGGTGAAGCGCTTAGCGCGGCATCACCGCCTAACTCGGTTCTGGGACGCGGCGGCAGATATTTGTTGACCGGCTTGTTGCCCTGTTCCGGCATGAGGTCGAAACCGCCGCGCTCTTTCACGAGAATGGAGACATCGGAATTCGGGTCGCCCAGATCACCAAAATGGCGTGCTCCGGCTGGGCATGTGCGAACACAGGCAGGTTGGCGGTCAATCTCTTCAAGCTCATCATTGTAGATACGATCGATGCAAAGCGTGCATTTCTTCATGACGCCCGCCGCCTGATCCATCTCACGCGCGCCATAGGCGCAGGACCAGGCGCACAAGCCGCAGCCGATGCACTTGTCTTCATCGACCAGAACAATTCCGTCTTCCTCGCGTTTGTAAGACGCACCGGTCGGACAAACGGTGACGCAGGGCGCGTCTTCGCAGTGGAGGCAAGACTTGGGGAAGTGAACGACCCGCGCGTCGCCAGCCACACCAATCACCTCGCCAACACCCTGCCCTTTTGGCTTGGCCTGATGAGTGAGCGGCGTCACCTCAAACGTATGAATCCGGTTCAGCCACGCACCTGTCGGATTGGCCCCGTAAGGGTCCTGATCGGAAAGCGCGGTACCATAGCCCGATGTGTTCCATTCCTTGCAGTTCACCACACAGGCGTGACAGCCAACACAGGTGTCGAGATCAATGACAAGTCCGAGCTTCTTGTTAGTGGATGCGGGCAATGAGGTCATGATGTCCACTCCAGTCCGTAACGTAGTGAATCCTTTGTTTTCTTGCGCTTTTTCTGAGCCGGAACAACGGGTTCACTAACACCCTCGCCCTCCTCTGCCTTTTCGATATTGACGCGAAGATCGTACCACGCCGCCTGCCCGGTGATCGGGTCGGAATTGGCCCAGCGATAGCCATCTTCCTTGGGTGGCAGAAGCTCATTGATCAGGTGATTAAGCAGGAAACCCTTAGTGGCTTCCGGCGCGTCCTTGTCCAGCTCCCAGGCTCCACGACGCTTGCCGATGGCGTTCCATGTCCACATCGTGTGGTCATTAACGGCTTCCATACGCGCAATCTCAACCTTAATCTTGCCGTGCCATGAGGTCACCCAGGCCCAGTCGCCATCCTTCAGTCCCTTTTCGTCACAAATAGCGGCGGGCACGTAGAGCGGGTTCTTCGTGTGAATTTGGCGCAACCAGGCGTTTTGCGAACCCCAGGAATGGTACATCGCAGCCGGGCGCTGCGTCAGCGCGTGATATGGGAATTCACTCGTGGTGCGGTCTCCCAAACGCTCACCTTCAAATGGCGCATACCATGTGGGCAAGGGGTCGAACGTCAAACGGATGCGATCGCGCAAGCGCTCCGGAGGCTGCGGATCACGTAAACCATCTGCAGCAAGGCGAAATTTCTGCAAGACTTCACTGTAAAGATTAAACGTAACAGGCTGAGGGGAATCAAAAAATCCCATCTCAACTGCAAAGTCCTGATAGGCTGCGTTGGCGTGCTTAAAGAACTGCGCCTCCAGCGGAATGTGCTTCATGAAGAACGAACCATTCTCCTTATAGCGCTCCAGCTGATCCTTGTTCGGCGCGCCGCGACCTGCGCTTTCGCCATCTTCACCACGCCAGCCAGCGAGCGGCCCAATACCGGGCTTCCGCTCGTGGTTGACCATGTAGTCGGCATAATCCTTGTATTTTGGCGACCCGTCTTCATTGACCATACCCGGAAGCCCAAGGCGCGCGCCAAGGTCAAGCACAACCGACTGGAAGCCACGCACGTCGCGCGTCGGATCAACAACCGGCCAGCGGATGGAATCACACACCGCTTCCGGTTCGGAAATCGGGCGGTCCAGCAGCGAAATACAATCATGACGCTCAAGATAAGTCGTGTCTGACAGGATCAGGTCGGCATAGGCCACCATCTCAGAATTGTAGGCGTCCGAGTAGATTATGCGCGGAATCTTGTATTCCCCACTTTCATCCTTGTCGGTCAGCATATCGATGACACCGCGGGTGTTCATCGATGAGTTCCAGGCCATATTGGCCATATACATGAACAGGGTATCGATCTTGTAGGGATCACCGGCATGAGCATTGGCTATCACCATATGCATCATGCCGTGCGCGGAAAGCGGCGCGTCCCATGTGAACGCCTTGTCGATGCGCAGGGGCTTACCTTCTTCGCACAGCAACAGATCCTCCGGCCCGTGCGGGTAGCCCAGATGAGGCCCGGCCAAAGGACCGTTGATCTCACCATCATGGTGCGTTGCATGCGGTTTGGGATGGGCTGTGTAGGGCTTTGGATAGGAAGGCTTTGAACGGAAGCCTCCAGGGCAATCAACTGAGCCAATAATGACCTGCAAAACGTGCAGTGCCCGGCAGGTCTGGAAACCATTGGAATGGGCTGAGATGCCGCGCATGGCGTGCATCGAAACGGGGCGACCGATGAAGCGGTCATGCTTCTCGCCCTTCATGTCAGTCCACTCCTGCTCAATCGTGATTTCTTCTTCGAATGCAACCTTGGCAATCTCCGCAGCCAGCCCGCGAATGGTTTCGGCTGCGATCCCGGTCTCTTTCGATACAGCTTCCGGTGCATATTCGGCTTTGGAGTACTCTTCCGCCATCATCATCAAAACCGGTTTGGCTTTGACCTTCTTCGGCAGCGTCACGACTTCCGTCAGCGTGGGCACAACACCCTTGGTTGTGTGTGGTACGGCCTTGTTTTTCAAACTGTCCCAAACCAGTTCCACACCGTTCTTGTCGCGCGCGAACATGCCATGGTCTTTCGTGCCGGGCGCATCAATGACTAGAAACGGTGCATTGGAATAACGAACCAGATAATCCACATCGATATTGCGCGTCCGAAACAGCTCATGGATGAGCGACAGGATCAAAAGGCCATCGGTGCCCGGGCGAACGCCAAGCCAATTATCTGCAACGGCAGAATAGCCCGTGCGAACCGGATTGACGGAAACAACACGGCCGCCATTCTTTTTCAGTTTGCCGATACCCATTTTCAGCGGGTTGGAATCGTGATCTTCCGCCACGCCAAACATTACGAACAGCTTTGTGCGATCCCAGTCAGGTGATCCAAATTCCCAGAACGCACCACCGATTGTGTAGATGCCGGCTGCTGCCATGTTGACGGAGCAAAAGCCACCATGAGCCGCATAATTGGGTGTGCCGAACTGCTGCGCCCACCAGCTTGTCAGCGACTGCGACTGATCGCGCCCGGTGAAAAATGCGAGCTTCTTGGGGTCTTTCTTCAGCGGCTCCATCCAATCGACTGCCAGTTGCAGCGCTTCCTCCCAGGAGATTTCCTCAAACTCGCCGGAACCGCGCGGACCGACCCGCTTCATCGGTGCGTTCAGTCGGGCGGGCGAATAGTGCTGCATGATCCCAGCCGACCCCTTGGCACACAGAACGCCCTTGTTGATCGGATGATCACGATTGCCTTCGATGTAGCGAACACTCTGCTCGCCATTTTCACCGGGCTTGAGATAGACGTTAATGCCACAGCGACACGCGCACATATAGCACGTTGTCGAGCGCTTCTCGCCCAATGGTTGCGACAGTTCTACCTCGCGATCAGCCAATGTCTCTCTCCCTTTTCAAATCAAACACCCACGCCCAGCCGAAGCAGCCCTGAACCCGCCAGCACCATCAGCAAAACAAGACAGAACGGCTTGTAATATGCTTCCAGTTGGGGAACGAACAGTGCTTTCCCGACGATCACACCCAGCACACAAAGCGGAACAAGAACCAGACTTCTGGCAAACACGGCCTGGGTCAGCATTCCGTATAAGTACAAATAGAAGAAGCCGGTGAACATGCCTATGAACAGATAAAGCACCAACGACGCACGCATTTCCCGCGCGGGCGCGTTTCGGGCCAGCACGTAGAGCGCAACGACCATACCACCGACAGAAGCCAGCCCTGTCGCCACTCCTGCTGTCACGCCCGAAAGATAGAGTCCGGGATTGGTTGCAAGAAACGTCGCCCGCACTTTCAGCAATTGCAGCAATGACAGGGTCAGTATGATGAACAAGGCAATTATCTTGGATGTCGCGACATCAAGCATGTTGGTCAGATAAAGCCCAATTGGCGAGCCGGTGGCAGAGCCAATGGCGAGGCCGAAAGATACTTTCTTGTTCGCTTCTTTCCACCCTCCCCGGATCATCATGAAACTGGCTGCCATTTCCATGAACCCGCACACGGGTATGAGTTCAATCGGCGGAATAATTGTCGCCAGACTGGCCATCGCCAGTGCGGAGAGCGCAAATCCCGAAAACCCTCGCACCATGCCAGCGACGAAAACTGCCACCATCGCCAGAACCAATTCCAGCGTTGTCAGATCAATGGCGGCAAACAGGGCGGTCACAATGAAACGCCCTGCTCAAATCCTAAACGAGCGGGCAGGCTATGCACCCGCTTGAGGACGCATATCATCCGGATTGATGCCAGCGACCGAAACCGGCTTCTTCATCGCATCGCGACGGAAAGGTTCGCCCAGTTCCTGGTTCAACAGCACTTCGATGAAAGTGGTTTCACCCTTTTTCATCTGTGCATCGACTGCTTTGTCCAGTTCGGTCGTCAACTCTTCCATGGAAGAAACCTGCACGCCGTTCACGCCGCAAGCGCGGGCAATAGCGGCATATTCAACATCAAGATCGAGTTCCGTACCAACGAAGTTATCTTCGAACCAAAGCGTCGTGTTGCGCTTTTCCGCTCCCCACTGATAGTTGCGGAAAATCACCATTGTGATGGCAGGCCAGTCGTCACGGCCACAGGCAGTCATTTCGTTCATCGAAATGCCGAACGCGCCATCACCAGCGAAACCCACAACCGGGGTGTCCGGATTACCCATCTTAGCGCCGATAATGGCCGGGAAGCCGTAGCCGCAAGGGCCAAACAGGCCCGGCGACAGGTATTTGCGGCCCTCTTCAAATGTTGGATAAGCATTGCCAATGGCGCAATTGTTGCCGATATCTGACGAAATGATCGCCTCTTTCGGCAAAGCCTGCTGGATCGCGCGCCATGCCATGCGCGGAGACATTTTCTCAGGCTCGCGCTGGCGCGAACGCTCGTTCCAGTCTGTACCCGGATCATCATCCTCATGATCCATTGATGAAAGCGTCTGCAGCCAAGCTGATTTGGTGGTGGAAACCAGGTCTCTGCGCGCTTTCAGCTCGTCGTCGGATGCCGCTGGAGAAACAGCCGCAGTCAATTGGTTGGCAACCTTCAGCGCATCGCCCTGAATACCAACGGAAACAGGTTTTGTGAGGCCGATACGGTCCGCATTGATGTCAACCTGAATGAGCTTTGCATCCTTTGGCCAATAATCAATGCCGTAGCCCGGAAGGGTCGAAAACGGGTTCAAACGCGTACCAAGCGCAAGCACGACATCAGCTTTGGAGATCAATTCCATCGCCGCTTTCGAACCGTTATAGCCAAGAGGCCCGACCGAAAGCGGGTGGCTGCCGGGGAATGCGTCATTGTGCTGGTAGTTACAGCAAACGGGCGCTGATAGCTTCTCGGCAAGTTTAGCTGACGCATCAATCGCACCGCCCAGCACCACACCGGCACCATTCAGGATGACCGGGAACTTTGCTTCGGAAAGCAGCTTCGCGGCTTCCGCAATCGCGTTTTCACCGCCGGCCGGCAGCTCGAAATCAACAACCTGCGGCAGCTCGATATCGACAACCTGTGTCCAGTAATCGCGCGGAATATTGATCTGCGCCGGGCCGCAACCGCGCCATGCCTTCATGATCACACGGTTCAGCACTTCTGCGATGCGTGTTGGATCGCGAACTTCCTCCTGGTAGCAAACCATGTCTTCAAACAGCTTCATCTGCTCGATTTCCTGGAAACCGCCCTGCCCGATGGTTTTGTTGGCCGCCTGAGGCGTAACCAGAAGCAAAGGCGTGTGATTCCAGAACGCTGTTTTGACCGGTGTCACAAAATTGGTGATACCCGGACCATTCTGCGCAACCATCATGGACATTTTGCCGGTAGAGCGCGTGAAGCCGTCGGCCATCATACCAGCATTGCACTCATGCGCGCAGTCCCAAAAACTGATCCCCGCCTGTGGAAACAAATCGGATATCGGCATCATGGCGGAGCCGATAATTCCAAAAGCGTGCTGAATTCCGTGCATTTGCAGCACTTTTACAAATGCTTCCTCGGTGGTCATTTTCATGTGTGGAACTTCCTTGCGATCGATTAAAAGCCAAATACCTCGCCCTCAGCCAATTATCACGCTCGAAGCGCGGGTATTGGCCAAAAATTGAGACTTTTTTTCTCATTTTATGTTACAATGATAGAGGTTTAATCGGTTTTTGTCGTGGAGCCAATGCGAAAAGATAGATGGTGCCAGCAAAAATCCAGACCGTTGATGAAACATTTGTGCATATCCAATCGTTGCTACAGCTGTAGGCTTACGAGGCTTCTACGGCACCATGAAACGGACACGGAGAAACAAAGGCGATGCGGTATGGGCAGTTAAGCGAAAGACGGCTGGAAATGACCATGTTAGCTCTTGGCATATTCGCCGTGACAACGTTCGGGCCGACAGGCGATGCAAAAGCGCGACCGTCCACACAAAATTACACATGCTCCGACCTTCAATCGCTGATCCGCTCGCGCGGATCGATTGTGATGAATACCAAAAATCGTTTTGTTTATGAGAAACTGGTCTTCAATAGAACGGGGTGTTTCGCAGAAGAGCGAACGCGACGGCTGGATGTGCCGACGCGCTCAGGACAGTGTCGCGTGCGCAAATGCGAGCCTCAGCGCTTCAACGACAGCAATCGTTAGTATCAGATTTTGTCACGAGCCGTTCGCACTGGCCCCAGAACCGGAAGTTCTTCACGCTCGCCCTGAAAGACGACCGCTTCGACCGGGAATAGTCCCGTGTTCTTTGCCGTATCTTGCGCAGGTACCGGGGTCTGGTTTTTCGGCATGCGCGACAAGGCCAGCACAACTTCATCGTGGGTCCGCACCGTGCGCACTTCAGGCGGCGTGGGTCTGCGTGCAAACTGATGACGGTTGTGAACATCTTCACTGAACAGCGCTGGTTGCCGAACACGGAATGTAGAGCCAGGACGCCATTCCGGCATTGGCACTGCCCCCGCCACAACCATTGCGGTTGAACCGGTCTGAACCTTCATTCGAATGTTAAACGCACTGGTTGTTGTTGTATCTGCGGGCCGCTGTGCAGATGCCGCAGCAACGAAACCATCATCGCTCGACCGCATCTTTGCAAAGGGCCAGGCCTTACGTAGCTTTTCAGGAGCCATGGCGACAACATTGACGTCGATCCAATTGCCTGCGCCATTGATCCGCCAAGGGCAGGTTTTGTCATTGCAATTGACCATCGATGAAAACTGCCAGAGCGTGTAGCTCTTCCAATGCCCCATTGGGAAAACGCCGGGAACAGAAGATTTGTACCGCGCATACCAAAGATTAAGCCGCGACAGCAGCGGATAAACATCACGGTTTGCCGCGATGAACTTCGCAGTCGAATGATTGGTATAGAGAACCGGATATCGACCCGTCCGCATTTTAATGTGGCGCGAAAATATCTCGGCATCCCGTAACGACATCCACTTGGTTGGATCGTTGTGTTCAATGTCGAGCGCGATGAGATCGTCTTTTTCAGGTTCCGCAAAATTCAGAAAGTGTTCTGCCTGACCAACGGGATTGCCCGGACGCGCCAGATGATAAGCACCCCATTCCAGACCAAGCTCCTTCGCGAGGTGCTTGCGTGTGTGATAAAGCTCTCGCGCCGCCGCATATCGACGCCACTTCACCCTGCACAAAGGGTTTTTACCACACCGCGATGTGGGGCTCATGCCATCGGACGCTTTATTGATGAATCCAACAAGGCGTTTGTTGTTGCGCATGCGCGACCAATCAATCGGCGTATACTCATAGGCATCCAGCACGATTGAACTGTTGGGTGAATGCCATGCATTCGAAAACTCAGATGCAGCTTTCGCGCTGCCACCACCCATGACTGCGCCGATCAATGCCAGCGCTGATATCATGATACCAAAGGTACTCTTTGACATGTCTCATCATCCGTTTGGCATCAAGTGCCCCGCCAACCTCTCTGTAGACTGAGGAATTATGGTTATCATTGGATTAACATGTGCCAGTCCGGGTCACTTTGCCTTACACATCAAGACCAAATGTGAGACGCCCATTACCGCTCCACGACGGCTACAGAACAGTAAGCGATTTAAAAGATGGCTACTTTCCGTCAACCGTGAGGGCAGAGAGGCGCTCTAGTCCGGGCGCGATTTTTTCTTCGGCGATGGACGAAAATCCAAGGCGGAAGCAACGCTTGTTTTCAGAATTCAGGAAATAAACTCCGCCCGGCTCGATGAATATGCCTTTCTGGAAGGCCTTTTGAGCGAGCGTTTCTGTGTCAACACCCGCGTCAGGCAATTCGACCCAATAGGAGGACCCGCCCATTCCGCGCGCGACTTTTGCGTCCGGAAAGTGCTCGGCAAGCCCGTAACTCATTGCATTCCACCGCTCACGATAAGCGCGATGCAAGCGACGAACGAATACATCGTAATAGCCAAGAGACAGGAAAAAAGCCGTGCTGCGCTGATTGTTGGTCGGCGGATGTCGTACCATCAACCGCCGCAATGCACGCATCTGCTCAACGACTTCAGCGGATGCAACAAGGAAACCAAGACGTAGCCCGGGAAACAGGGTTTTTGAGAAACTGCCGACATAAATCACCCTCCCTTCGCGATCCAAAGACTTCAGGGCAGGAATGGGTTTGCCGACATAATTGGTTTCAAGCTCGTAGTCGTCTTCGACAATCACGAAATCCTGCTGCCGCGCGCGTTCCAGAAGGGCCTTTCTGCGTTCGTGCGGCATGGTAACGGTCGTGGGCAGCTGATGGCTCGGCGTTGTGTAGAGAATGTCCACATCATTCAACAAATCATTGACCGGCAAGCCCTGCTCATCGACCGGAAGACCGCGAACGTGGTTTGTTCTGAGAGAAAAAATGTTCCGCGCGTCTGGATAACCAGGGTCTTCAACGGCGACTTTTGTACCTTGCTCGACCATAAGACTGGCGATCATATACAGTGCCTGTTGCGCCCCCAGAGTGACAAGAATTTGGTCCTCACCCGCCAAAATGCCGCGACGCGGCAGAATACGGGTTCTGATCTGGTCGACCAGCATTGCATCGTCATTGTCCTGCGTGTCCTGGCTCCATTCATCCAGCCATTTCTTGCCCATCGCCTTGTAAACACAGTCGCGCCAATCGGTGATGGGAAATAGGGTCTCATCCGGCTGCCCATAGATGAAAGGGTACGGCACAGACTTCCAGTCTCGCGGCTTTCGGATGTTGCGTTGCTGAGACGGTTTTTTGACCAACCTGTCCTGCCATACGACCGGTTTGATGTGCTCCGGATCATCATCGCTTTCCTGCGGCACTACTGCGGCGCTGTTCATGCCCATTTCGAGAACCGTCTCGTTCACAAAATAGCCGGACCGCTCACTGGTTCGCAGATAGCCATCTTCAGTCAGCGCCTGATAAACGAGCACAGAGGTGTTTCGCGAAATGCCCAATTGCTGAGACAGGTACCGTGTCGATGGCAGTTTGTCGCCGGGCTTCAGGTGTCCGGCAAGAATGGCGGACACCAGCACTTCCCGAAGCTGCGCCTGCAAACTTTTGTTCGCTGTGCGGTCCAGTGAAATGAGAAAGTCGCGCAATCCGGCACCCTTTGCCACAATCCAATTTGCGCGAATTTGATAGCGCCAGATTGCGATAACACTATTGGTCCAGTCCGCGTTTGTCGAGACAACGCGCCTAAGAACAAAGTGCGGGGAACTGCCACATTCATAAACCTGCGAAATTGCGCATTCTGGGCAGGCGAATTTGCACGTAAACCGTCGGAATTTCGACGCAATTCTCGTGGCAAAGTTCGTGGGGGAGCCATCCATACGCCCTTTTCGGCTCAATTCATCCAGGAGAACGACATGACTGACGTCATTATTACCCGCCGCAACGCCATTTTGGGCGCTGCTGCAGCCCCGATTGTTGCAACCGCCGCGTTGTCAACAACGACAGCGTTTGCAAAAGCCGAAATGAAAGGGGTCAGTCAACTTCCCTATTCTCGCGCCAAACTGGGTGCGTTTGAGATCACCACAGTGCTCGATGCGACCCGTTCCGGCCCCGAGCCGCAAAAGACATTCGGCATGAATGTCTCGGCTGAAGAATTTGAAAAAGTTTCGACCGAGAACTTTCTGACAACAGAAGCGGCTCAGTTCTATTTCACGCCAACCGTCGTAAACACCGGCGCAGAACTGGTCTTGTTCGACACCGGCTTGGGCGGCGACAATGGCGGCCTGGTGGAAGCCATGGCCGGTGCCGGCTACACGCCAGATCAGGTTGATGTGGTGGTTATCACCCACATGCACCCGGATCATATTGGCGGACTTATGGCTGGCGGCGCACCGACTTTCCCCAATGCCCGCTATGTGACAGGCAGCACGGAGTATGATTTCTGGACGGCTCAGGGAGAGGACAATCGTGTTGGGAAAATGGTCGGCCAGCTGGTCAAGCCGCTCGCTGAGAAGTTCACCTTCATCAAGGGCGGTGACAGCGTAGTGTCCGGCATCACGGCTGTTGAAGCGTTTGGTCACACGCCGGGCCACATGAACTACATGATTGAATCAAACGGTCAGCAACTCCTCATCGCCGCTGATCTGGCAAATCACTATGTTTGGTCACTGGCTCATCCGGAATGGGAAGTGCGTTTCGACGCCGATAAGGCAGCCGCAGCCGCTTCCCGCAAAAAGATCCTGGGAATGGTGGCCGCCGAACGCATTCCAATGATCGGCTATCACCTGCCCTTCCCGGCCATGGGATTTGTTGAAACGCGCGGCAGCGGTTTCCGCTACGTGCCTGCCAGCTATCAACTGAAGCTCTGACAATCCGCCAGACCTCTTGACGAACAAAAGCCGCGAGCAGACTTAACCTGCTCGCGGCTTTTTTGTCTTTTTTGGGAATGAATGTCAGGCGGTAACTTCACTGATCGCTGTGTCGATCGATGCAACCACTTCGTCCAGATCAGATTTTGTACAAATCAATGCCGGCGACAGGCAAAGCGTATTGTTGAACCCGGCAAGAGATCTGTTGGTCGCGCCGATGACGACTGCATCGTTTTTGAAACACGCGGCGACAATCGCCTGAACAAGGCTTTCATCCACCGGCTCTTTCGTGTCGCGATCCTTCACCAGTTCGGCACCGCAGAACAGGCCTTTGCCTCGCACGTCGCCGATAATGGAATGTTTGGCTTTCAAACCCTCGAGCTTGTCAACGAGGTATTCTCCCATCGCTGTACAGTTTTCCAGCAGGTTTTCATCTTCCAGAATGCGCATGTTTTCCAGTGCTGCAGCCGGACCGGATGTGCAGCCACCAAAAGTGGAAATGTCGCGGAAATAGCTCATCGGGTCGCTCGGATCCGCCTTGAACATGTTGAACACACGTTCAGTGGTCACTGTACAAGAAATAGCCGCATAGCCAGACGCAACGCCTTTGGCCATTGTCACCATATCTGGCTCGATGCCGTATTGCTGGTATCCGAACCATTTGCCCGTGCGCCCCATGCCGCACACAACCTCGTCGATGATCAACAGCACATCATATTTGCGGCAGATTTCCTGAACGCGCGGCCAATAGCCTTCAGGCGGTGTGATCACACCGCCCCCGGCCGTCACCGGCTCAAGGATAAGTGCTCCAACCGTCTCGGCGCCTTCGCGAAGAATGACCTCTTCGATCGCGTTGGCCGCCCGTATGCCATAATCATCAACATCGCCCCACTGGGAACGATATTCCAGACAATGCGGCACCTCTACAAACCCGGGCGTGAACGGGCCGTATTGACCTTTACGCTCATCCTGCCCGCCGGAAGAAAGTGCGGTGATCGTGGTGCCGTGATAATCGCGCTGGCGATAAAGGATTTTGTGCTTCTTCCCGCCATACATATTATGAGCGATCTGGCGGACAATCTTGTACGTCTTCTCGTTGGCCTCGGAGCCGGAGTTTGAATAATAGACCCGGCTCATGCCCGGCATTTTTTCAATCAGACGCTCGGCAAACATCGCACCGGGCACTGAACCGGCGGAGCCCGCGAAATAGTTCATTTTGACGAGTTGATCGCGAACAGCATCCGCAATTGAAACACGCCCATAGCCCACATTGACGGTCCACACACCACCGGAAACCGCATCAAGGTGCTCACGTCCGGCCTGGTTCCAAACGCGAAGGCCTTTGCCTTCTACAATGATAAGTGGATCAGTTTCGTCGAACTTCTTGTGCTGTGTCAGGTGATGCCAAACGTGCGCCTTATCGGCATCGACCACATGACTGATATCGTTTTCGCCAACATGCAGGTTCATCGGACTCTCCTGGAAATGGAATTTGACTATCGCCAGTTCAACAGAAAGTTGGTCGTGATGGTAGCCTTAAAACGGAGCCAGATGGCGAGTTTGCATGGAGCCAAGCAAGACATCGCTCCGCAACAAAAAAGGGCCCGCCAAATGGCAGACCCTTGCTTGTATACTTATAACTATTCCGCGACTTATTGCGTCACACGCACCGTACCACCGGAACGACGAACCATGGCAAACAGCGTTGCCGCGTTTGACGGATGCAAACGCACGCAACCGTGAGACGCGGGACGTCCAAGCCGGCTGATTGCATTGGTGCCATGGATGGCAAAACCCCGATAGTAGAACATCGCATAGGGCATTGGGGCACCGTGATATTTCTTGGAGAAATAGCGCTTGTGCATACGATGAATGGTCCATGTTCCAGTGGGTGTACGGTAGCCTTTGCGGCCGGACGACACCGGCCAGGAATATTTCAGCTTTCCGCCTTGAAACACCTGCATGCGCTGTTGGGACAAATCGATTTTTGCAAGCACGCGCCCGCCACCGCCGGTATACGCTTTCCTGCTCTTCTTCTTTTTACCTGCGTAGGATTTGCGCTTGTAATGTTTGCCTTTTTTCGCCTGTTTGGCATACCAGACCCGCGTCCAGTAAGCTTTGTCTTTCTTGCCGGTATATGAGCTTGAAAGCACATCGACTTCGGGCTTTGCAGCTTTGCCTTCTTCGGCAAAGCCCGGCGCGGTCAGCAAACCAAAAAGCAGCCCCAGTGATACTAAAAACGTCTTCACGATGAAATCCCTCCAGTTGGATTTTCCAAACTGCCCCTACAAATTTCGCGCATAAGCGCTGATCAATATTGATCGACCCGCATCATTAAAATCAAAACCTTAAAGGCATTTTCTATAGATGTGCAAGTTTATCAACCGGACGATTATGGGGTAAACGAATTGATAATGCTGTGCTATTTCGCACCGCGGGATCAATACACCTGCCCGCTTACACCAGTCGTTTCGAAGTATAGGCACCTTGCCACACGTTAGGCGAGTCCGATCAGAGTTCACAAATGGGTGAAATCAGAACAGCGTTAACTCGAATAATCAACGAGACGCGACAACCGAAAATCTAGACAACTCACGCTGTAAGACAGAAGCACGATCTGCTAATCCTTGCTGACGATATGATCGTTGGGGTGAGAAACAACATGTTCGAAGAATTGGACAAACGGCTGGATTCCAAAAGATATGAACTCGTTGCTTTAACCGTCGACCTGATCCGCATTCCGACGGTAAATCCACCCGGAAATGCCTATGTTCCGTGCGCTGAATATATTGGAAACCGGCTCGCCAGACGCGCTTTTGACATCAAATACATCCGCGCGCACGACACTCCAGGCGACAGCGACCAGCACCCAAGAACCAACGTCATTGCACGCATCGAAGGCAAAGGCCCAGGCCCTACGGTGCATTTCAACTCCCATATTGATGTGGTTGAGGTGGGCACCGGATGGTCGGTTGATCCCTTCGCTGGCGTTGTGCGGGACGGCAAGGTTTTTGGTCGTGGTGCCTGTGACATGAAAGGAGGGCTGGCAGCCTCTATTGTCGCCGTTGAAGCCTATCTCGAAGCCTTTCCGGACTTTCACGGCGCAATTGAAATTTCCGGAACAGTGGACGAAGAATCCGGCGGGTTTGGCGGCGTCGCTTATCTCGCTTCGAAAGGGTACTTCTCCAAACCGCGGGTTGACCATGTCATCATTCCCGAACCGCTGAACAAGGATCGGGTATGTCTGGGACATCGCGGGGTGTGGTGGGCCGAGGTGGAAACTTTCGGGCGACAGGCCCATGGTTCAATGCCGTTTCTGGGCGACAGCGCCATCAGGCACATGAGCCACGTTCTTGGGGCGTTTGAAGACGAGCTTTACCCCGCCCTATCTCAAAAGAAGACCGAAATGCCGGTGGTTCCGGAAGGCGCACGACAATCAACAATGAACATCAACTCTATTCATGGCGGTGAATCGGAGACCGGCGCGGGTGGCAAGCCGGACGACTATGACGGATTGCCCAGCCCGAACGTCGCGGAGTCCTGTCGGGTCATTCTGGATCGTCGTTTTTTGATTGAGGAGGATATCAACGATGTCAAAGCCGAAATCGTGGACATTCTGGAAGGGCTGAAACGCGACCGTGAGCACTTTGACTACGCGATCAAGGACATTATGGAAGTGTTGCCCACGATGACGCAGCGCGATTCGCCCGTCGTTCAGGCCGTCTCAGAAGGTATCAGACAGGTGCTCGGCCAGGAGCCTGACTATGTCATTTCACCGGGAACTTATGATCAAAAGCACATGGCCCGCATTGGGCATTTGCATGACTGCATAGCTTATGGACCAGGTATTCTGGACCTGGCCCACATGGCTGATGAGTTTGTTGGCATAGACGACATGATGGAATCAGCAAAAGTCATGGCGCGCGCCACCCACGCGTTGTTAGGCAATGATCTGTTTTAGATTAACC
Source organism: Pseudomonadota bacterium (assembly GCA_039180085.1). GTDB lineage: Bacteria > Pseudomonadota > Alphaproteobacteria > Rhizobiales > Rhizobiaceae > Pseudahrensia. The sequence continues at coordinate 73,882 of JBCDDX010000007.1, read as the reverse complement.
GATCTCGCATCATCGCGATTTGGTGTCTTGACGTTCAAACCTGACCTTGTGACCTTATGGAAACGTTTAGGCATACGTCCGGCAAGATGGCATTGAAATTTGGAATGAGGGACTCTCACAGTATGAATTGGTTCAAACGGATTGCCACGGCAGTCGGCGCTTTCGCTTTGGTTGCAACGATGTCGGACGAGAAAGCAGAAGCCAGGGTCATCATCTCTGAAAAGACCGTCTATTATGAAATTTCCGGCAACACGGGCGCGAAACTTTTCAGATCAATCAACAAACGTGGACCACGCGTAAGGCGTGTTGGTCACGCTATCGCGACGACCACCGCATCACTTCAGGTGCGCAACGTGCGCACCGCTGTCAACAAACGCCGTTGCCGCATTGCGAATGTCGATGTGGTTCTGGATCTCACCTATCGCTATCCCAGATGGCGCGGCAGCCGCAACGCATCACCGGAAGTGCGCAGAAATTGGGAGCGATTTCTGAAACGAGTTGTGCGACATGAAGAAAGACATGGCGCGATCAGCAAAAAGTTCGCACGAACAATACATGACGAAATTAAAGGCTCGAAGGGCCGCGTTTCCCGTAAATGCAAGGATTTCGGGAAGAGGGCCAAACAAAAACTCAATCGCGCCGCAGCTCGGCATGAACGCGCCCACAGGCGCTTTGACCAGCGTGAAAACCGTTCAAGCGCTCGTATCCGGCGTCTGCAGGCAGCGCTTATCGTTTCCGAATAATCGAACCTTCATCAGGCGGATTTTTCACTCTGTAGCTGACAAAACGCTCCGCGAATGCTTAACTCCCGGCAACTCATTTCGGGAGAATAATACCCATGGCTCAATTTGTTTATCTCAAGCGCGCGGCGTTGGTTGCGGCTCTTCTCTTGCCAGCTGGCTTGGCGACAGATCTTACCACATCTCCGGCCATCGCAGCCAAGACGACACTGTCCATGGGAATGGTGCTTGAACCGCCGCATCTGGACCCAACTGCGGGCGCTCCTGCAGCTATTGATGAAGTCGTTTATGCAAACGTGTTTGAAGGTCTGACGCGCATCGGCTCGTCTGGCGAGGTTCTGGCCGGGCTCGCAGAGAGTTGGGATATCTCAGAAGACGGAAAGACATACACTTTCAAACTGCGCTCCGGTGTGAAGTTCCACGATGGCACTGACTTCGATGCCAATGACGCAAAATTCTCATTGGATCGCGCAAGAGCGGAGGGCTCTGTGAATGCTCAGGCCGCTTTGTTCGCCGGTATCGACAGTGTTGAAGTTGTCGATGCGTCCACGCTGAAGGTCACCCTGAAAACTCCGGCTGGCAATTTTCTGTTCAACATGGGCTGGGGTGATGCCGTTATGGTGGCCCCGGAATCGGCGGACAGCAACAAAACCAACCCCGTAGGCACAGGTCCTTTCAAGTTCGACAAATGGGTGAAAGGCGCCTCAATCGACCTGGTGAAGAATGACGCTTATTGGGGGAACGCAGCGACGCTTGAGAAGGCCACATTCAAGTTCATTTCTGACCCCGCTGCGGCCCTGTCTTCGATGCTCGCGGGAGATGTTGACGCTTTTGCAAACTTCCCGGCGCGCGAGAACATTCCTCAATTTCAGGCTGACCCAAGGTTTGCCGTGGTTATCGGGTCGACCGAAGGAGAGACGATCCTTTCAACCAACAATGCCAAGCCGCCTTTCAATGACGTTCGGGTTCGTCGGGCCATCGCCCATGCGCTTGACCGTGAAGCTTTGATCAATGGATCTGAATTTGGTCTTGGAACACCGATTGGGACTCATTTCGCGCCCCACCACCCAGCCTATGTCGATATGGTAGGGCGCTATCCGATGGACATCGAAGGCGCCAAAAAACTTCTCGCGGAGGCCGGTTTCCCGGACGGATTTAAGGCAACGCTGAAATTGCCGCCCCCAACCTATGCACGGCGTGGTGGCGAGATCGTAGCATCTCAACTTCGCAAAATCGGCATCGAACTTGAAATTATCCCGGTTGAATGGGGCGTTTGGGTGCCTGAAGTTTTCAAGGCCAAAGACTATGATCTGACAATCGTGTCTCACACCGAGCCTCAGGACATCGGAGTTTATGGGCGCGATGACTACTACTTCAACTACAAAAGCGATGCGTTCAAAGACGTCATGGCACGCCTCAATGCGGAGGTTGATGAGGCCAAACGTTATGAGCTCATGCGCGACGCACAGAAAATAATCACAGAAGATGCGGTCAATGGGTATCTGTTCCAGCTTGCCAAAGCGGGTGTCTGGAATGCCAAGATCGAAGGCTTGTGGGAGAATTCACCTGTTCAGGCCAACGATCTGACGGCGGTGAAGTGGAACGACTAGACTGGTGATTGGTCTTGGGCCTGCCCGTCCAATGAGCAGCATTCGTATGCGACAACTTCATCGGCCATCGCTGAAAGGTAATGGCTGATGGAGTTGAATCCCATTCAACAACCGGGGCTTTGAGTGGCACTCTTTCTGCTTAAAAAACTGGTGTGGGCGGCAATGACCCTTGTCGTTGCTTCAATCATTGTCTTTTTTGCGCTCGAGATCGTACCCGGCGATCCCGCCGAGGTCATGCTTGGCATCAATGCCACTGACGAAGCGGTGGCGGCTTTGCGGGAATCTCTGGGCCTGAACAAACCGGTTCTGGAACGTTATTTCAGCTGGACAACGGGCATGCTGGTCGGTGACTTCGGCCGCAGCTACACCTACTCTGTTGATGTGGTTGAACTCGTTTCCGAACGCGTGGTTATCAGCCTGCCACTGGCGCTCATGGCCCTCGCGCTATCGACAGCCATTGCCATACCGGTTGGCCTGTATGCAGCGGTTCGGCGCGGAAAACTGACCGACACCCTCGTTATGGGGCTCACCCAGCTCGGCATTGCAATACCAAACTTCTGGTTCGCCCTTTTGCTCGTATATGTCATGGCCATTTGGTTGCAGCTGCTTCCCGGCGGTGGCTTCCCCGGTTGGGAAAACGGTATCTGGAACGGCATAAAGGCTCTTCTGCTGCCGACGGTAGCGCTCGCCCTGCCCCAGGCCGCGATCCTGTCCCGCGTGACCCGATCGTCGCTTTTGGAAACCCTTGGCGAAGACTACATCCGCACTGCCCGAGCAAAAGGTTTGAGCCAACGGGCCGCTGTTTTGAATCATGCGTTGCGCAACGCGATGATCCCGGTGGTTACAATCCTCGGCCTGCAGTTCGCTTATCTACTGGCAGGAACGATCATCATTGAAAACGTGTTCTATCTTCCCGGCCTTGGGCGGCTGGTTTTCCAGGCCATCAATCTGCGTGATCTTATTGTGGTTGAAAGCGTCGTGATGATGCTTGTATTCGCGATTATCGTCATCAACCTGATCGTCGATCTTGCCTATGCATGGGTCGATCCTCGATTGCGGATCAGGTCAGCATGAAGGCCCGGTCTTTTCATCAACGCGCTCTGAACAATCGCAACTTCGTTGTTGGGTTGGTGATTTCAGGCATGGTGGTCGCGCTCGCCTTAACATCATTTTTGTGGACGCCTTACGACGTAACCAGTCTCGAAATTGGTTCAAAGCTGCAAAGTCCCAGTTCCGACCACATCTTTGGTACGGACCATTTCGGCAGGGACATTTTTTCGATGATCATGGTGGGCGCGCGAAACTCCATTGCCGTCGCATTTGTCGCTGTCGTGCTTGGTCTTGGAATTGGTGTTCCCATTGGATGTTGGGCGGCTGCAAATCGGGGAATCATTGATGAAGCGCTGATGCGGGGAAACGACGTCATATTTGCGTTTCCAGCACTTCTGTCGGCTGTCATCATTACAGCGATTTTTGGTCCGGGCGCGATTAATGCCATCATCGCCATTGGCATTTTCAACATTCCGGTTTTTGCACGTCTGAGCCGTGGTGCCGCACTTGCCCTTTGGCCACGCGATTTCATTCTCGCAGCACGTGCAGCAGGAAAGTCCAGAAGCCTGATCACGATTGAACATATCGTTCCCAATATGCTCAATCTGCTTGTGGTTCAGGGCACAATCGCATTCGCTCTGGGCATATTGCAGGAAGCGGCCCTTGCTTATGTCGGGCTTGGAACTCAGCCGCCCTTCCCTTCATGGGGAAAGATGTTGAATGAGGCGCAAACCATGATGAGTTTCGCGCCTCATATGGCCATCTTTCCTGGTCTTGCAATCGTCATCACGGTTTTGGGTTTGAACCTTCTCGGCGACGGCCTGCGCGATCTTCTTGATCCGAAACTCGCACGGGAGCGTTCCTAGTGCTCGCCATTAAAGATTTGTCGCTGAGCATTGGCGGCACTCCTATCCTGAAAGACATTGATCTGTCCCTCGAAAAGGGAAGAATTCTGGGTGTTGTAGGAGAATCAGGTTCCGGCAAATCCATGACTGCACTCAGCGCCATGCAGCTATTGCCAGAAGGTAGCGTGACGAGCGGCTCAATCATGTTTGAAGGGCATTCGCTTCTGGGTGCCAGTGACACGCTCATGCAGGACCTGCGGGGCGACGACATAGCGATGATTTTTCAAGAGCCTATGACGGCGTTGAATCCTGTTCACACGATTGGCGATCAAATCGCCGAAGGCATCATCCTGCATGACGGCGCTGGCCGACAGGAAGCTGAGACCCGTGTCCACGAACTGCTCAATCTGGTCGGTCTTCCGCCTGAACGCTTTCCGCTTTCCAGATATCCGCATGAACTGTCGGGGGGTCAGCGGCAGCGCGTGATGATCGCCATGGCCTGCGCCCAACGGCCTTCGCTGTTGATCGCGGACGAACCGACGACGGCACTCGACGTAACCCTGCAAGCTCAGATATTGCGCCTGCTGCGCGATCTTGTCGAACAAACGGGCATGGGACTGATGCTGATCAGCCACGACCTCGCGGTCGTCGCTGAAGTCACAGATGACATTGTGGTCATACGCGACGGTCGGGTTTTGGACGCCGGACCAACCGGGTCGGTGCTTCGCGAGCTGAAACACCCTTACACAAGGCAGCTTGCAGAAGCTTCATCACATGTCCCGGCTAAAACGCGCCCGCCGGTTCTCACGGCGGACCAAGAGAGAGTTCAGGCTTCGCCCATGCTTGAGCTCAGGTCCGTATCCCGCGTTTTCCCGACAAGGCGAAAAAGTCTTTGGCGAAAAGAACCACCGTTCATAGCGGTCGATGATGTCAGCCTCACTGTCTATCCCGGGCAAAGCATCGGGCTTGTCGGTGAGAGCGGTTGCGGGAAGTCGACGCTCGCGCGGATGATCCTTGGTCTCGACGCGCCGACGAACGGCACAGTGCACTTCCTCGGAACCGAGTTTCACACAGCCAATCACGACGAAATTCGAGATGTGCGTAAGAACCTTCAGGTTGTGTTTCAGGACCCTTTTTCAAGCTTCAACCCCCGCCACAAGGTTGCGCGTTTAGTGGCAGAACCGCTGTATCTCGAGCCGGAGCTCTCCAACGATCAAAAACACGAGCGCGTTGTTCGGGCACTGCTGGAAGTGGGTTTGGATGAAAGCGCGATGGACAAATATCCGCACGAATTTTCAGGCGGTCAGCGGCAGCGTCTGGCAATCGCACGTGCATTGATAACACGTCCCGCGCTGATTGTGGCTGATGAGCCCGTATCAGCTCTGGACGTATCCATACGCGCGCAAGTTCTAGACCTGCTCAGCGAATTGCGCGAACGTCTCAACCTAGCCTACCTTTTCATTAGCCATGATCTCGGTGTCGTTCGAGCTATATGTGATGAAGTCTTTGTTATGGAACGGGGAAGAATTGTTGAGCACGACACAGTCGCGCAGGTCTTCGACCAGCCAAAATCAGACGCAGCAAAGGCCCTTGTTCGCGCCACACCCGATCTTGAACGCGCGCTCGCATACCGTAAAGATGTCGCATCAGTCGAGAAGGTGGAACTGCGATGACCGCAACTGATTTGTCCGAGATTGACTATGCAGCAGAGTACGATAATTCCGGTCGCGTCGAAAATTCTGATCAATTGATCGACGCCTATATCGACGATGCGGCTAATTTTCGGGAAACCGAAGGTCTGATTGCTGAATATGGTCTGGTTTACGGCCCAAAGCCCCGTAATCAGATGGACATCTTCTGGCCTGACGAAGAGCGCAATCAGAATATCGTGCTTTTCATCCATGGCGGGTACTGGCAACGCATGGATCGCAGTTCATTCAGCCACATGGCGCAGGGGCTGCTTGGTCAAAATCTGGCAGTCGCGATGCCCTCCTATTCGCTGTGCCCGGATATCTCTGTCGAGGGCATAATCAATGAAATGCGGCGCGCTTGTCTGGTGCTCTATCAGACCTACAAACACAAACTTACCGTTGTTGGACACTCAGCGGGAGGACATCTCGCTGCCTGCCTGATGGCGACCGACTGGCTCAAAATTCACCCTGCCCTTCCCGATGATCTGGTAACCGCAGGCATGGGAATTTCCGGTCTTTATGATCTGCAACCACTCATTCAAACTCCAATCAATGATGCCTTGGGCATGGACTTGGAACATGCGAAGAAATCCAGTCCAATAGATTGGATGCCTGATGGTTTGCATCGCTTCGAGGCCTGGGTGGGGGAAGATGAATCGAACGAGTACCATCGCCAAAGCCGCGAGTTGGCCACTCGTTGGTCAATGCTTGGCACACCGACCAGCTACATCAGTGTAACGGACGCAAATCATTTCACCATTATCAACCAGCTTACCGAAGCCGACAGTGCCATGGTAGAAATGATTGTTGAACTCGTTAATCAGCCTACCGCTCTGTTTGAACTGACTCCGCCTGACATTGACGATCTGAATATCGAGCTGCAGGATTTTGCAACCCCAGTTGATGAAACAACGTTGGCTCAAACCGTAGGCATTTCAGAGCACGAGCCGGCGTCTGATGACAAGAATGGGCAAACGGTCACCCGAAAGAAAAAAACAAAACCGCAAAAAGGACTGCGCAAACGCCGCGTCGCGGCCCAGAGCAAGTCACGCACCCGGTCTGCTGACAAGACCAAACGCGCTGCTTCCAAGCGTGCAAGAAAGCCAGCTGATAATGCCTCAGCGGAAGATAAACCAGCCAAGGCCAACAAGACTGATCCCGACACCGCAAGTCCAAACGTAGAGTCGTAGGGCGGAGTCGATATCCGAAGTCGTCAGTTCCCATCGTCCCGCGGCGTTGAGAACACTCACGTCAGCCATCTGCGTTCCATAGCGTCTGGGACCTCCAAGACTGATGTCGAGGCAGATGGCGAAAGCCGTTTCCGGCCATCCTGCATTTGGTGACCGGTGGGTCGGAGCATCGCGAATGATCGTTTGCACGATGCGTTTGAAGGCGCCAAAGCCGTTCAACAGTAGTCCAGCAAAAACAACCAGAAAGGCAGAGAGCCGCGCGGCAGGCCAGTTCATAGCATCATCGAGGAGCGCTGCAGGTTTGCCAAAATACTCATATCGCTCGTTGCGATGTCCGATCATGGAATCGGCGGTATTCACTGCCTTGTAGAACATGATGCCCGGCAGGCCTGCGATCAGGTACCAGAACGCAGGAGCCACCACACCGTCCGAATAGTTCTCGGCCAGGCTCTCGATTGATGCACGGGAAATGTCGCTTTCCTCAAGTGCGTACACATCACGCCCCACGATCATGGAAACTGCTTTGCGAGCGCCGGTCACACCGTCTGCACGAAATGCCACAACGACGCGGGAGACATGTTCGTAGAGGCTTTTTTGAGCGACCAGCACACTCACAATGACAAGCTCCGCAGCAGAGGATGCAAGAGCCGAAAACGAAGACAAAAACCAGACAAACCATGAAATTGACAGACAAATCCCGAACATCAGAACCAGCAGGCTTGAACCCAGAAAAACGGTCTTTTGTCGATTTTCGCCAGACGAGCCACCGTCTGCAAGCCAGCGTTGGCCAAGGGCGCTCTCACGCCATTTGTCGACCGCATCGATAAGCCGACCGAACCAGACGACGGGATGCGGCATGCGCCGCCACAACCAGTCCGGGTCTCCCAGCAGAGCGTCGAGAATCAATGCAAGGATCAGAAGGCCCATGGTTCGGTCAACTTCAATTTCTTGGCTGGCTAGTTCGACGTTATCTGAAGGGAAAAAACAAGGTTTATGCGAGCGCGGATCAGCCCTGTTGCACTACAGTTTGCCAAGGGCTGCATCAAGCCGGTTCAAGGCACTTTTTTTACCCGGCAATCCCAAGCGCAACCATTCCTGCTTGCCGGGGAATGAACGGGTTAAAATATTGTTTGACGCGAGGTGTTTCCAGATGGAGTCGGCGTCCCGATGTCGGATGAGCACAAAGAGGTCCGTTCCACCAACAATCTGAAACCCATGGGATACCAGAACGTTTTCCAGATCTTCACGGGCACCCGCCAGCTTTTTGCGCATGCGATTGCGCCAGCCTGTATCACGCAATGCCGCCTCACCCACAATGAGCGCCGGACCAGAAACAGCCCATGGCCCCAGCGCCTTGTCGAGTCTTCTGCAGATGAGCTCATGCCCGAGCGCCGCGCCGAATCGTATGCCGCCAAGACCATAAAACTTGCCGACAGAGCGCAAAACAAGAAGTCCTTCTCGACCGCATTCCGATGCGACAGACGAAACGGGCGCGACATCTGCAAAGGCTTCATCGACGATCAACAGACCGCCCTTGGCCGCCAGTCTGCGTGCAAGACCGATGAGTGGTTCGCGATCCACAATGCGGCCATCGGGGTTGTTAGGATTGACGACAATCACGATCCGCGCCGTGGCCTCCGCGCTCTCAAGGCCGTCGGTGACATAAACCTCATGCCCCGCTGCGGCCCATTGAACACCATGTTCCTGATATGTGAAGCCAACAATCGCCACGGATTGCGGTTTGAACAGCCTTGGAAGCGCCTGAATGTGCGCCTGTGTTCCTGCACCCAAGGAAATCGCGCAATCATCTGCGCAATCATAGGCTTTGCGAGCCGCTGCGAGAGCGCTGGAAAAGGCGTCATCATCCGGCAATCTGCGCCAAATTTCTTTGTCGATTTCGGGAAGTGGATATCCGTTGGGATTGATCCCCGTTGATAGGTCAAGCCAGCGTTCCCGCTTTCCGCCGAACTCAGCCACTGCTGCGTCAAGCCGCCCGCCATGATGCACCTTGCTCACGCTTGGGGCCTGCTGGAAATCAAATGGAGATATGACCCGCATACGGTACCGCGCCGCAGGCCAACAGGTCCAAGTTCTTTGCCCATCGCGTCTTGCGCAAAAAACAGTGGTTCCGCATCGCCCTGATGAAGAACCGTGGAGTAGTGAAATTCATGCGCTGTCAACTCGCCCTCTCCTTCGAGCATCTCAAAACGACCATTCGGTTTTATGACTCGATAGCCTAGTTGAAGTCTCGGCTTTTCGAAACTCGTAAGCAGCGGCAACAGGTTGGCCATTTTGTGACGGCACCCATCGCCATCCACCAGAGCTTCACCTAACACCATGTAGCCCCCGCATTCGCCATAAATGAAGGCCTGATGTTCGGCGGCACGCCTCAAACCATCCATGAAATTTTTGGCGCCGGCCAATTGCCCAGCGTGCAATTCAGGGTAACCGCCCGGTAAGTAGATCGCATCACACCCTTCCAGCGGAGCTTCGTCAGCAAGCGGCGAAAAGAAATGCAAATCGGACCCGGCTTCTCGCCAACCATTCATTATATGTGGATAGGCGAAGGCAAAAGCTCTGTCGGAAGCGACGGCAATCACCTGCCCTGGCGGCGATAGTGCCCCAGCATCAAGATATCTCCCGCCAACAGCTTTACGCTCGAGAGAAGCAATCGCCGAAAGATCGATCTGCGATTTAATCGCTTGCGCAGCATGATCGATGAAAGCCGTCAGCGCCTCATGTTCCTGCGCCTGCACGAGCCCCAGATGGCGTGACGGCAGTTCCAGCAATGCATCCTTTCGGACTGCTCCCAAAACCGGCACATCAATCGCTTCCAAAGCCTGACGCAACATCGCTTCATGCCGTTCGCTACCGACGCGGTTCAAAATGACGCCGGCAAATGAAAGGTTTGGCTGAAAGTCTCGAAATCCGGAAACCAAAGCGGCGATGGAATGAGACTGGCGTCCTGCATCCACCACAAGCACCACCGGCAAGCCCAGCAGTTCTGCGAGATCCGCGCCGGAGCCCGTGCCATCGCTCGCCCCATCAAACAGTCCCATCATTCCTTCGACCAGCAGAAACCGGTCATCACAATCCGCAATCAGGCTGCGCAACTGACTTGAACCCATGGCCCACGGGTCAAGATTGACGCTCTCAACGCCGCAGGCCGCTTTGTGGAAGGCGGGGTCGATAAAATCCGGTCCTGCTTTTGCCGGGCGAACGCCGATCCCGCTTCGTTTCAGCGCCGCCAAAAGTCCAAGCGTGATGGTGGTTTTTCCGCTGCCGGAATGCGGCGCTGCGATGAGGCACCCTGTGGCCATTGCCCGGTCAGGCGCTTTCAGCAGCTTGGCGCGAACCCAGAGGGTCGGCAGTCAAGATGCGCCCTTCAATCGCGCCTAGCCAGTCAAGCGCTGATCTCAGTCGCACAACCTCGCCCAGAACAACAATTGCCGGTGGAGCCAGACCCAGTGCGTTCAAATCGCCAATATGACCGAGCGTTGTTTCATGAACCTGCATTTTTTCAGTCGTGGCACTGCACACAAACGCCATCGGCTCGTCGGGGTGACGCCCGGCTGCCAGCAGTTTCTCGGCTATCACGTGAGCATGTTTCATCGCCATATACATCACAAGGACGGGAGAGCCCTTCGCAACGGACTGCCAGTCAATCGCGTCTGGAACCACGCCACCTGCATCATGACCCGTCAAGAACGTGACATTGTGATTGGTGTCGCGGTGGGTAACCGGAATGCCTGCATAGGCAAGCCCGCCAATCCCGGCTGAAATACCGGGCACAATCCGAAATGGAACACTGTTTTCAACCAGCGTGAGCGCTTCCTCACCACCTCTGCCAAAAACAAAAGGGTCGCCGCCCTTCAGGCGACAGACTTTTTTGCCCTGTTTGGCCAGTTCCACCAATCGCAAGGAGATATCACGTTGCTTGGGCGAGGGTTTTCCACCACGCTTTCCAGCAAATTCACGGTCCGCAAAAGGATTTGCAAAATCGAGAATGGCTTCGCCGACGAGCGCGTCATAAACGATGACATCGGCCTGTTTCAGTGCATTGACCGCATGCAGCGTCAACAGCCCGGGATCGCCCGGCCCGGCCCCAACAAGCCAAACCCAGCCACTCTCAAATTCAGGCAATGATGACAACACCGTTTCCATATCGCGACTATGATTGATGAAACATCTGAACACCATAGCTTTTGCGCACTGAACATGTCGCCTATAAGCAAATAATGGCGCAAGAACCCAGTCCAGACGAGAAAAGAAAGCTCCAGCGCGGCTGGACAACCGGCGCTTGCGCAACTGCAGCGACGAAGGCCGCATTGACGGGCCTGATCACCGGAGAATTTCCCGATCCCGTCGCCATTTTGCTGCCCAAGGGCGACGCCCCCCACTTTCCGCTTTGCTACGAAGCGCTCAACGAACACGGCGCATTTGCCGGCATCGTCAAAGACGCGGGCGATGATCCCGATGTCACCCACGGCGCTACGATCGTGTCCCACGTTGTACCGCTGCCTGAAGGCTCGGGCGTCATCTTCAAGGCAGGCGAAGGTGTGGGAACAGTCACGAAGGAAGGGCTGCCGATTCCTCCGGGCGAAGCTGCCATCAACCCGGTACCAAGGCAGATGATGCGCGATGTCGTCGGCGAGTTATGTGCCGAACACCTTTTGCCGCCGGATGTGCAAATCACCATCTCGATTCCCGGCGGCGAAGAGATTGCAAAGAAAACCTGGAATCCAAGACTTGGCATTGTCGGCGGACTTTCCATTTTGGGAACGACCGGTGTCGTGCACCCGTTTTCATGCTCGGCCTGGATTCATTCCATTCACCGGGGTGTCGATGTTGCCCGCGCAAACAATTTCAAGAGGGTCATCGCAGCGACCGGCTCAACATCAGAAAAAGCAGCACAGGCAATTTATGACCTGCCTGAAATTGCCCTGATCGACATGGGAGATTTCGCTGGCGGCCTGCTGAAATATATGCGCGATCATCCACTACCTGCGATCACCATCGCAGGTGGATTTGCGAAACTGACCAAACTCGCTCAAGGCGCAATGGACCTCCATTCGGGTCGCAGCCAAGTCGATTTCAACTGGCTGGTTGAGCAGATTGAGATACTGCTCAAAAACGCAGGCGAAACACCGTTGAATCAAAATCTCGAGGACCAGATTCTAAACGCCAACACAGCCATGCAAGCCCTTGAATTGACTCGCAATCTCGCCATCGATCTGCCCATGCACATTGCAAATAAGGCGAGAGACAACGCAGTTTCCGTTTTGCGGGGTGCGCAAACACAAGTCGAAATTATCGTCGTTGACCGGCAGGGTGAGGTATTGGCTCGTGCCGGATAAAATTCTCATTCTGGGAGGCACGAAAGAAGCCGCCGAACTTGCAGGAAAACTCGTGGAAGAAGGGCATGAGGTCATTTCCTCGCTGGCTGGTCGCACACGCGAACCAAAACCAGTCGCGGGTTACGTTCGTTCAGGCGGGTTTGGGGGTGCAACCGGGTTGGCACAGTGGATCACCGAAAATGCGGTGACACGTATTATCGATGCCACTCATCCTTTCGCAGTCCAGATCAGCCAAAACGCGGTTGCAGCCGCCCGTCTTTCAAAGGTCCCGATTGAACGATACGAGCGCGCACCTTGGGTACGCAAAAAAGATGACATGTGGATGGAATGTGCTTCGATCAACGAGGCGGTCTCCCTCGTCCCACGAGAAGCGACTGTCCTTCTCGCTCTTGGTTCTCAGCACATTGCGCCATTTGCAACGCGAGACGACGTTCATTTCGTTGTACGGATGATCGATGAACCAAAGTCCCCACTTCCGTTCAGGAATTGCACGCTGATCCTGGCACGCCCCTCGAACGACTGGTCGCAAGAAGCGAAAGTGTTGACCGAAAACAAAATCACGCAAATCGTTTGCCGAAATTCGGGAGGGCCCGGAGCCTATGCGAAGATTGAAGCCGCACGACGCGTCAAAGTGCCGGTTATCATGATACACAGGCCCAAAGTCACTGAGACATCACCGGTATGACCACACCCACGCGTTCAATTGACTTGGCAGAGTTCAACAAAGACCCCTATCCGTTTCTTGCCGAAATGCGGCAGGAAACGCCCATATGTTTCGTTCCGGAATTAGGCGCAACGCTGCTGACAAAGCGTGATGACATCGCCGAATGCGAGAAAAACACTGAGGTGTTTTCGTCCCACCAGCCCGGCGGTCTGATGACCGTACTGATGGGCGAAAACATGATGCGCAAGGACGGTGAACAGCACCTTCTTGAGCGCAAACAGGCTTTTCCAACCATGTCGCCCCGCACCGTGCGAGACATTTGGAAGGAAAAGTTCGTAGAGGAAACCCAAGCGATCATTAAACACTTGCAGGCACAACCAGCCTGCGATCTTGTCTGGGACTACGCCATGCCGGTTTCGGCCCATGCCCTGCGCCACGTCACGGGTTTAACCAATCTGACAACCACACAAATGAACGAAGTCTCGCAGGCCATGATTGACGGGATTGCGAACTATTCGGGCGATCCAGCGATTGAAAAGCGGTGTCGCGAGGCGACGGATTTGATCGATTCTGCGATTGACGACATGGCAACCGTCAGCCTTTCAAACACTCCTCATAGCCTGCTTGCGGTTCTCCAATCCTCCGGCCAACCGATGGATCAGATCAGAGCGAACATAAAACTCGCCATCAGCGGCGGGCAGAACGAGCCGCGTGATGCCATCGCTGGCGCGGTATGGGCCTTGTTAAAGCACCCAACAGAACGCGAGGCCCTAGATACGGGCGATGCAAGCTGGCTGCAGGCCTTTGAGGAATATGCCCGTTGGATTTCGCCCATCGGGATGTCGCCCAGAAGGATTGCCCGAAATTTCAGCTACAATGGAGCAGATTTTGAAGCTGAAAGCAGGGCATTCCTGATGTTTTCAAGCGGCAATCGCGATGAATCCGTTTTTGACGCACCGGAGACGTTCCAGATCAGAAGAGACACTTCGAAAGCCATCAGTTTTGGCGCTGGACCCCATTTTTGCGCTGGTGCAGCTGCCTCTCGCGTTTTGATTGCTGATGTTGCGCTGCCTATGCTTTTTGCCGCCTTTCCGAATATGGAACTGGTAGGAGATGTCCCATTTATCGGCTGGGCATTCAGAGGCCCGGTACAAATGCCCGTTCACCTGAATTAACATCTCTTGACCAACAAGACTGTTTTGCACGATGCTCGCGCAGCCCCTAACGTCTCAAAAATATGTTGGATATCCAAATGGACAACATCAAGAAATACGCCCCTTATCTCCTGCTCATACTGCCCGCGATTGCTTTCGTCGCAGCCGGTGGTGCGAAACTGGCAGGTGTCGAAGAGGTTTTGGCCTCCTTCAGCCTCATGGGCATGCCGTCCTGGTTCGGCACATTTATTGGCGCTTGCGAAGTTGCTGGCGGACTTGCTCTGGTGTTCCTGCCAGCTCTGCGAAAACTGGCTGCCGCTGGACTGGCGCTCATCATGCTTGGCGCCATCTATTTCCACGTTGCCTACAGCGTCCCAAGCCCTGTCCCCGCAATCGTGCTGTTGCTGTTTATGATCGTCATCATGGCGCGCAACTGGAACAAATCAGCTGCGGCTGCATAACAGCCGGACACGTGATTACCAAAAGCCTTAAAAGGTCAGCTATCAACGCTGGCCTTTTTCTTTTTACCGCGATTGCGCAGCACATGGCTGTAGTCAGCATTGTATAAATCACTGTCACGAAACTCCACGTCGCCCAAAACCGGGCCAACAAGGATCAGCGCTGTGCGGGTGATTTTGGCCTTGCGCACCTCATCTTTCATGTCCGCCAGGGTCGTTCGAATATACAATTCGTCCGGCCAGGTTGCCCGATAGGCAATAACGACAGGGCAGTCATCGCCATAATGCGGTTTCAGCGCTTCGCGAATGTAAACCAGATTGCGAATGGAAAGATGGATCGCAAGCGTTGCGCCCGATTGGCCCAATATCTCCAACTGCTCACCCTTGGGCATGCTAGATGCTTTCATACCCGTACGTGTGATGATCACCGTCTGAGCGATTTCCGGCAGGGTGAGTTCTGTTTTCAGTTTTGCTGCGGCCGCGGCAAACGCAGGCACGCCCGGCACAACTTCATAATCGATGTCGAGTGCATCAAGCCGACGCATCTGTTCGGCCACGGCGCCGTATATCGCCGGATCACCCGAGTGCACGCGTGCAACGTCCTGCCCGTTATCATGCGCCTTCTTCATTTCCTCAATGATGGCGTCGAGCGCCATGGGCGCTGTATCCATAACCAGCGCGTTTTCGGGAGCAGCTGAAACAATTTCCTGAGGCACAAGAGACCCGGCAAACAGGCAAACTGGGCACGTTTCGATAAGGCGCAGGCCACGGATTGTGATGAGGTCGGGAGCGCCCGGACCCGCCCCTATGAAGTAGACAGTCATGCTTGGCTTCCAATCTTCGTTCCGTCTTTTGCCGCATAGCCACGCGGAGTGTAGACCCAATTACGGCCATCGCCTGCCGTCACCGTGCGGGTTTCCGATGATCCGACAATCACCACAGTCAGCATGTCCACGTCATCAATGTTTAGTTCTGCAAGGGGAACAATATGAACGTGCTCCCCTTCCCGTCCCAGGTTCGTGGCGAGAATGACTGGCGTGTCGCCCGGGCGATGTTGCAACAAAACATCCCGTGCATAGGCCAATTGTGTACGCCTTCGGCGGGAGACAGGATTGTAAAACGCGATGACGAAATCGGCCTGCGCTGCGCCCTGAACACGCTTTTGTATCATGTCCCAGGGCGTCAGAAGGTCGGACAACGAAATGGTGCAAAAGTCATGCCCAAGCGGTGCTCCCGCCCTCGCTGCAGCACCCTGAAGCGCTGATATGCCCGGCGACACCTCAATCGCAATGCGCTTGGCGGCATCACTCAGCCCACCGTCAGCCAGCAATTCAAAAACCAGCGTCGCCATGGCATATATGCCCGCATCGCCGGAACAAACCAGCGCAACATCCTTGCCTTGTCCTGCAAGTTCCATCGCATGGCGAACACGATCTTCTTCTTTTCCAAGGTCGAAATCGTGGCGAACACGTCCCTCACACAACCGTCCGAGAAGATCGAGATAGAGCGAATAGCCTATCAGGTCGGTCGATGCCAGAACCATCTGGCTCACTTCTGGCGACCGCCAACCCTCGCCACCCGGGCCAATGCCGACAACAAACAGGCGGCCGCGTGAACGCCCTGTGCTGGTGGTCAATCCGGCTTCGCGTCTGGCAATGGCAACAGTCGCCTTTGATGTCTTGACCTTCGGAACGACAAGCGCCCCGTCAGGGCCAACAGCGGCCAATGCAGCGCCTTCTGAAACACCGTGGCAACCAACTTCAGCGAACACAATATCGGACGGGTTTTGCAACCGCGGCGTTTCAGCTTCCAGCGTTTCAGCGTCGAAAAACCTTGCCTCAACGTCCAGTTTTTTGGCCACCGCGTGGATAGCGGGTTCATCCGCTTTCAAATCCAGTGAAACAACCGCTCTCACACTTCCCTTAAAGAGGCCGTTTTCTTCAAGCGTTCTCTCAACCAGTTCGACGGCGTGATCAGGATCGCATCCACGTTCGCAACCAACGCCGACAACCAGGTTTTGGGCGTGATAGACCAACTGTAGTGGATCAGCATCGACCCGCGTGCTTGAAAATGTAAGACGTATGGGAGCGGTCTCAGCGATAGGCAATTCGGATGCGCGCAACCAGTCTGCCTGCTGAGCGAGGTCGCCATCAATCATGACTTCTGCCCCGCCCAGCAAAGACGCCATAACACCCTTTGCCTGATCGGGGTTGGCAAGCTTCCACCCAACCGGCGGGTCATCAAGCGCTACTCCAAAGCGAACATCCCCCGCTGTGGTGATCGCCGCATGACCTCCCAAATGATCCGCAATGACGCGTGCAATCTGATTCCCCCCGGAGTGGCCTCCCAGAATGGGAACGACAGAAGAGCCATCGTCTGCAACACTGATGACCACTGGGTCAGACTGCTTTGGCCCGATATGCGAAGCCAGAAGACGCACCAGCGCTCCACTGGCCATGACACCGACAATCATTTTGCCTTGGCTAAAAAGGTCAGGAACATAAGTGGACGCGAGGTCAAATTTGTAGTCCGCAGTTTTCACTCGTGTGGAAAGCCCGTGGATTTTGCCGCCAGTCAATGCGCGAATTTCCTCAGCCACTGGCAATGACGCGGGAGATAACACCACGATGGCAGGTTCCTGATCATGGCGTATCATTGATTGAATTCCTCTCCCGGCTGCTCCATCGGCAAAGACGAGATCCAGTCCTCGGCCCCCCGATAGATCAGAATCATCGAAAAATAAGGCGCCGTTGGCTCGCCCGCCGTGCCGACTTTGGACAAGGGCATGATCCTTTGATTTTCAAGCGTCACACGCTCCAAATATGTGGCCTGTTCCATCAGTCCTGCGCGTTCGATCAGGTTCTTCAACCGGGGCAAATGCCGCCCGACCTTGATGAAAGCCAAGGCATCACTGTTTTCCAAAGCACGCGAGATAATCGCGTCTTCACACGGCCCGGGCACGACAGTCAGTACGTCGTTACGTGCCGCCAGCGGTCGCCCCATCATTGCGCCGGAAGCCATGAGCGACGACACGCCAGGCACAACCTCGCAGTGGTGAGAGGCGGAAAGTCGCTCGAAGAGGTACATAAATGATCCGTAAAAGAACGGGTCTCCCTCACAAAGAACGACAACATCCGAACCGGAATCAAGATGTTCAGCAATCGATGCAGCGGCCTGATCATAAACAGATTTCGCAGGAAACCGCTCCACGCGCATCGGGACGACAATGGGAATTTCAATCTGCCCGCCCGGCATATAATCAGCAACGATTGAACGCGCGAAACTTTCGCCACTATCCGGCGCAGGATAGGCCACGACCGGTGCTGTTTTCAGCAGGCGGTGGGCCTTCATGGTCAAGAGTTCCGGATCACCCGGCCCAACGCCGATGCCGTAGAGCGTTCCGTTCATTGTGCCCCCTCCATGCGCTTGGTGATGCTCCATTGGGTAACAGGCATCGCGGAACGCCACCCTCGGTACGGGCCAACAGGTTCTGCGGCCTGCACGGAAAGGCGAACGAGGTGTCCACCATATGTCGCGTGCAGGTCGAGCAATCTGGTCTCGCTTTCCAGAGTGACGACGTTTGCAACAAGACGCCCGCCAACCTGCAACCGCTGCCAGCACGTCTCAAAGACATCAGGATTCGTCAAACCACCGCCGATGAATATCGCATCAGGCGTGGGTAAATCAGAAAGCGCATCAGGCGCTTTGCCATTTATGATCTTGATTTTTTCAGCACCCAGTCGACGAGCGTTCTCAGCAATCATATCCCGCCGGTTTTGTTTGGGTTCAACCGCGAAGGAAATCGCCCCTCGCGCAGCCCGCATCCACTCAATACTTACCGACCCGCACCCTGCTCCCACATCCCAAAGCACAGCATCGGCAAAGGGCATAAGCTTTGCGATCGTGACGGCTCGCACATCTTGCTTGGTCATTTGGCCGTCTGAAACGAAAGCTTCGTCCGGTAGTCCGCCAGTGCGCGGAAACCATGAAGCGGTTTCTGAAGCGACGCATTCGATGGCGAGCGTGTGGAAATCCGGGGCGGTGTGCGTCCAGTTTTCCGCCACACCGTCAAATCGCTGCTCGCGGTCTCCACCGAGAGCGGCAAGAACAGTCATACGGGACTGGCCAAAACCACGCTCCTGGAGCATTTGGGCAACCTCTCCCGGGCTGGACGCATCCTTGGTCAAAACGAGCAAGCGCGCGCGGGGAGCAATATGAGGCAAAATCTGGCTGTTGGCACGACCGTGAATGGTGAGCGTGTCACAATCGGCCAAGCTCCACCCCATACGCACGCTTGCCCATTGAAACGCAGACAATTGCGGGTGAAAGCAAATCTCATCGGCGGGAATTGCTCTTAAAATGCGCGCGCCAACAGAATACCAGAGAGGATCGCCAGTCACGAGAACAACGATTGCGCGGCCCTTGTGCGATTTGATTTCATCAATCATCGCATCAAACGGCGACGGCCACTTCAAACGCTTCGCGGTAACGCGGGCGGTCAGATTGTGGTGGCGGTCCCCACCAATGATGATCTCAGCTTTTTCCAGAGCATCCTTAGCGGCTGGCTGAAGACCATCGAAACCGTCTTCACCTATGCCGATGATATCGAGCCAAACACCACTCATGCAAACGTCACAATCAACGAATAGGAGGCAACAAACCCGATATTGGCAAACGCGGCGAAAGGCGGAAACCAGCGTTTGATTTTGAGGGATTGACCAGCACTTGCATGGCGGAAACACCATACAGCCTGCAACGCGAAGCCGATCAGCAGGATATGCGCATTAACACGCATAGCAATCGCCGCAACTACAAAGGTCAGCGTTGCGACAACGGTTTCGACCTTCATGGCAGAAAGCGCATGTTCACTGCCAAAAGAAGCGCCGAGCCAGATCGCTGCCATCACGCAAAGATTGATCGCGAACGCGGGTTCAACCGCTTCCGGCCCGGGAAGACGCATGATGCCGCCAATCAAAAGCCCAAACAGAAGCCCTCCCCACACCCATTTCACATGCATCAGCCCAGCCCCCCGGCCAAAGCATTGACAACCGCGCTGGCCATTGCAGACCCACCACGACGGCCATGCACCACGACGTAATCCAGTCCAAACGTGTTGCTGGAGAGAGCTTGCTTTGATTCAGCCGCGCCAACAAAGCCGACCGGCATGCCGATGACCAGCGCAGGTTTCGGACCACCTTGCGACACGCGCTCCAGCAACCGAAACAGAGCTGTGGGTGCGTTGCCAATGGCAACAATGGCCCCACTCAAATTGTCGCCCCATAAATCCACAGCAGCTGCCGAACGTGTGTTTGCGATGTGCCTGGCATGCTCGGGCACACGAACATCATTGAGTGTACAGATGCACTCATTGTCAGCGGGCAGCAGGCGTTCGATGATGCCTGCACGGACCATCTCGACGTCGCAGAATATCGGTGCGCCATTGGAAAGAGCCTCGGTCCCAACGGTCCCTGCCCGGCCAGAGAAATCCAGATCGTCGACAACATCCACCATGCCGCATGAGTGAACGAGCCGGGTCGCGACGGGTCGCATGTCTTCATCCAACGCCGATATGCCAGCTTCGCGTTCAACGATCGCGAATGACTGACGATAGATCTCGGCCGGGTCGCGGATGTAATCGAAGTCAGGCGCGGCAGACGGCATTTTGCTTACTGCTTCTTCATCGAGTTTGGGCCATGCGGATGATCGGCATGTGGGTACGGGTGATGATGGTGATCATGCTCATGGTCGTGGGAATGGCCGTGGCCATGTTCGTGGGAATGCCCCCCGTGAGAATGAGAGTGGTCATGCGCAACATCCAACGATGCTGGTGAGGCATGACTGTGCACAGGCGTCCACGGCAGATTGTGGAGTTTGCAGAACTCCTCGTCGCGACATGAAGCATCGCAGTCGCCGTTGCAGGGGCAGTTTTCTAGCCCGCCACCAATGCCTTCAACATGATGATGATGGCTTTCCTGCGCCAGACCAACCTGATCTTCAAATCCCAAAACCTGCTCACGATATTTGCACATCTGGCAATTCATCACGTTTTGACCAAGCTCAATTTCATTTATGCGGTCTTCGAACGTCGCCAGCACCAATTCATGATCGTTGAGGTAGCCGGCTTTCAGGAATTCAATGTCGGGAAAGCGTTCCGCAACCGCATCCGTGAACGAATAAATTCGTTTGATCAAAACGCCGGTGAAGAGGAAGTAGGGAAAAACGATCACGCGCTTGTAGCCAAGCCGCGCTGCATGCTCCAACCCCGGCTCAACAAGCGGAAATGTGACACCGGAATAGCACACTTCGCCCCAGCCGAAACCAAAGCCCTCCCAAAGCATCCGCATAATCTTGTTGATGTTTGAATTGGCATCGGGATCGGACGAACCACGCCCAACAACCATCAGCAATGTGTCGTGCAAATCCACGTCAGAACCGGCCGCATCAATCGCTTCCTGAATGCGCGCAGCTGCTGCGCGGATCATTTTTAGGTCGACACCCAGTTCCCGTCCGTAGAGAATCTGCATTTCAGGATGCTGCGCCTGATATGTATTAAGCACTGAAGGGATGTCATTTTTCGCATGACCCGCTGCGAACAGCATGCCGGGAACAGCCAGAACCTTCGTGCAGCCCTGATCACGAAGCTGGTCCAAACCATGCGATATGACTGGGTTGGCGAATTCGAGATATCCGTACTCAACCGGCGTTGACCCGAACCGACCACGCAGGCCTTCAGACAGTTTGGAAAACTCCGCCATTGCGTTCTGATTTCGGCTGCCATGACCACAGATCATGATGCCGAGTTTTTCTTTGGTGTTCATACCGTTGCCCCCTCCGGCTGTTCTTCGTCAACAGCATCTCCATTTTCCGCCTCATCTTCCACTTGCAGCTCGCGATTTTTACGCCGGGCAATCGCCAATGCAGCAGCAAGAGCACTTGCCCCAATCAACGCACCGAGACCTATCAGATGACCATGGCCAGCCAACTCGCCAACATGTCCCAAATGCGCATGAGCAACAGATGGCATCGAAACAAAAAAAGCCAATGCAATGACAGAACTGCAGGTTTTCATGGGAGATGGTCCTTTGCCTTCGATTGAAATCCATTCGCGGCAAGGACATCATTTGCCTGGTGAGGCAAATGAGTTCTTTTCCGACGGTTCCGGCCGTGGCTCCCTGATTGGGTCAACCTCCCCGGAATCGTTCTCAGCCCATCGCGGGGCACCATCGAACTTTCAAATGACGGTACAGAGCATTGCCGGCAAGAGCAAACGCTTTAGCGGCTTCGTCGGCATCAATTGCGACATTAGCGAAAACATGCTGTCAAAGGCTTGCACCTGACAGAATTATGAACCGGCAGGAGGCAATTTAAGCAGCCGACGCACATGTTCCAGCATGTCCGTCTCCAACGGATGCACCTCGCCATCAAGGCGCGCAAGATTTTCCAATTGCTCAAGAACCTCGCTCTTTTGAACTTCCGTAAGTTCCCGGTTCAGAATGGCCGTGAAAGGAAATAAACCCGGCGAGTTCTGATCTTCCGTCACACCCTCTTCAATCGTTGCATTCAACTCATCATCACTGAGTTCAAACCGATCCTGAAGCGACTTGCGAAATTGGTCGATTTCGACAGGTTTGACGACTCCGTCCGCCTGAATCATATGAAAGTACAAAGCACAGACTGCGGCAGCGACATCTTTCGATGAATATCCGTCCGGACCTTCGGTCTCGCCGTTCGCCAACAGTGCGATAACGCGTTCAAACACGCTGTTCTGCCTTTTTCATAAGCTGCATGCAAAACTGATTCAGAACATGCTGTCTATTTGTTCAGACGTATAACCGAGTACGCTCGCAACGCGTTTAAGTATCTCTTTTTCCTGCTCATGAACGCGCGAATCTGCCATGGCCATCATGACCAGATGGGTCATCAGTTCCTGTTTGCGTTCGACGGGCGTTTCATCAAAAATGCCCGCCGCCTGTTCGTGATTGGTCTCGTAGCTGACCTCACGCAGATAACGGATGACTTCCGGCACGTCTTCGGGCGGTATGTTGAACAACGACTGGCAAAGCCGTTTGAACATCTCCAGTTCTTCCGGCTGCATTTCGCCATCCGCAAACATTGTGCGGATCAGCAGCAGAATCTCGGCCGATGTCTGAGGATTATCCGCCACCATCTGAACAGATGATTTGCGGTTCAGCAGTTCACCAATTGAATCCAGTATGCGCATTGCGATGCCCAGCCTCCATAAACTCGAACACTACAGATCAGAATTCGATACCGACCTGTGCCTTCACACCATCCCTGAAGGGATGTTTGACCATTGTCATGTCGGTGACAAGGTCAGCAAATTCCATTAACTCGTCCTTCGCATTGCGACCCGTGATGAT
This sequence comes from Pseudomonadota bacterium, assembly GCA_039180085.1. Classification (GTDB taxonomy): domain Bacteria; phylum Pseudomonadota; class Alphaproteobacteria; order Rhizobiales; family Rhizobiaceae; genus Pseudahrensia. The sequence continues at coordinate 50,742 of JBCDDX010000007.1, read as the reverse complement.
GACATGTTTCATCTCTGGCTTGTTGCGAAGGGTTTCCAATATCTCTTCAACAGGCAAGTAGTCGTAGCGCAAAACGATGTTCAACTCATCACACAAAACCATGTCATGTTTATCGTCCATGATCATTTCTTTTGTGCGCTCCCAGGCCGCGCGTGCCGCATCAATATCCCGCTGTCGGTCTTGTGTTTCCCAGGTGAAGCCATCGCCCATCGCCGTCATGGAAACCTGATCGCCGAGCTTTTCAAGAATAACACGCTCCCCGGTGCCCCATTTGCCCTTTACAAACTGAACAACACCAACCTTCATACCATTGCCCAAAGCGCGGAAGACCATACCGAATGCGGCGGTCGATTTTCCCTTGCCTTTGCCGGTGTGCACGATGACCAAACCCTTCTCGCGGGTTTTGGTTGCCACAATCTTATCCCGAGCCGCCTTCTTTTTCTTCATTTTTTCGGCGTGACGCGCGTTCAGTTCTTCTTCGGAAAGATGATCATATTTTCCAGGTTTGTCGGTCATGTGCCTTGCTCCGCCAATTGTTCGAGATCGAATTTTGCTGAATTGGAACGTGGAGTCCACAAGTCTCGTTCTTGCGCCTCCAACAGTCGCTCCGCCATTTCCCGCAACGCGTCAGGGTTTTTCTCTGCCATGAAATTTCGCACTTCTTCGTCAGCGATGAAAGCGCGGTGAACCGCATCAAAATGATGATCACGCACAGCGCCAGTGGTCGCGGAGAACGCGAACAGGTAATCAACCGTCGCCGCGATCTCGAAAGCCCCTTTGTAACCGTGGCGCATCACGCCGGCGATCCACTTTGGGTTCACAACCCGCGCTCGCACCACACGGCCAATTTCTTCTTCCAGAGTGCGGATTACGGGCCTTTCGGGGCGCGAATGATCATTGTGATAGACCGTTGGTCGCGCGCCTGACAGGTGTTCGACCGCCGCCGTCATACCACCTTCAAACTGATAATAGTCATCGGAATCAAGCAAATCATGCTCTCGATTGTCCTGATTGTGGACGACAGCCTGAACCGATTTCAGCCGATTTGAGAATTGTTCCTTCTCGGCTACTCCCTCGCCGTCCTGCCCATAGGCATAGCTTCCCCAGGCCAGATAGGCTTCTGCAAGATCACTTTTTTCCGACCAGCCCTTCTCATCAATAAGCGCCTGAAGGCCCGCCCCATAAGCCCCGGGCTTTGAACCAAAAACGCGATACTGAGCACGCCGTCTTGCCGCGACCTCACTTGCGCCACTCAACAGCAAGGCTTCTGTTTCCTTGCTAACATTGCCCGCAATCGGATTGTCATCCGTCTCTTCATCCAATTCAGAAATAGCGGCCACTGCCCGATTGAAAAGGTCAATCTGCGCGGGAAAGGCGTCCCGAAAGAACCCGGATATGCGCAGCGTGACATCAACCCTTGGGCGGCCAAGTTCCGCGAGCGTGATGACTTCAAAACCAGTAACCCGTCTTGAACCATGATCCCACACCGGGCGGGCACCAATCAGCGCCAAAGCTTGTGCGATGTCATCACCGCCGGTGCGCATGTTGGACGTTCCCCATGCCGACAAGCCAAACGATTTGGGCCATTCACCGTGGTCTTGCCGGTGGCGCCGAATGAGAAGTTCCGCAGACTTTTGTCCCAAATGCCATGCAGCGGGAGTCGGGACGGATCGGGAGTCGATCGAGTAGAAATTCCGCCCCGTCGGCAATACGTCCAATCGCCCTCGCGTTGGAGCACCGGACGAACCTGGTTTGACAAACCGCCCATCCAGTCCGATCAGAACACCGGCAAGCTCTGCGGGCCCGCATCGATCCAAAGTCGGTTGCAACTCGTTTTTGATGCCAGCCAGAACGGACTTTGTGCTGGTCCAGTCCTGAGGGCATGCGACGCTGCCATCGACAAGCTGTGCTGCGAGCATTTCAATCCGCTCAACGGTGTCGCCATGACTGCGCCAGATGGACTCGTCAACTTTCGCAAGTATATCCGGACGACTTCCTTCCCAGCTCTCAGCCGGTTGACAGTCCAGCGGATCAAACCCCTCAAATCCCGCGTCGTGAGCAATCGCGCGTTGCAGGCTTTGATCCGCCCCTTCGCCCAATCCGCGCGGAACACGCACCAATGCTACCGTAAGATCGGTGCGCAGGCGACCTTCGGGTGATTGGCCAAATACGTGCAACCCATCTCGGATTTGCATCTCCTTCAATTCGCACAGATAACCGTCGAGTTTTTCCAGTGCGCCGAGATCATCGTCCTGCTCGGAAATCCCCGCATCCTGATCCAAACCCGTGTCGCGCATCAGATCGAGAATCTGGGTTTTCAGGAAGTCGATGCGGCGCGGATCAACACCTGCTGCCTCGTAATATTCATCGACCAACGCCTCCAGCTCTTTCAACTCACCGTAACTCTCAGCACGAGTGAGCGGCGGCGTAAGATGATCCACAATCACCGCTGACGAACGGCGCTTTGCCTGCGTTCCCTCGCCAGGATCATTGACGATAAAAGGATAAATGTGGGGCATTGGCCCCAAAACGGCCTCTGGATAGCAGGCCTTGCTCAAAGCCAGCGCCTTGCCCGGCAGCCATTCCAGATTGCCATGCTTTCCCATGTGCACAACAGCATGCACGTCAAACACTTCGCGCAGAAAGAAGTAAAAAGAAAAATACCCGTGCGGAGGCACAAGATCGGGCGAATGGTAGCTGCTGGTCGGATCAATATTGTACCCACGCGCGGGCTGAATACCGACTTGCACATTGCCAAAGCGCGCCAGCGGTAATTCAAATTCCTGACCATGAGGATTGTAAAACGGGTCTTGTTCCGGCTCCCCCCACCTTTCGGAAACCGCTTGCTGAATCACCTTGGGAAGGCTTGCAAACAACGCCTTGTATTGATTCAGCGAAATCACTTCTCGCTTCACACGACCCGAGCGTGCGGCGTTTGTCACGCCATCCTTCAAATGCTCAATCAGAGCCTGTCCATCTTCGGGAATGCGGCCAACGTCGTAGCCTTCTGTCGCCATGGCCTTCAGCACTTCGACCGTTCCCGCCGGCGTGTCGAGACCCACGCCATTCGCCAGCCGCCCATCCTTGTTGGGATAATTGGCCAGAACCACAGCCACACGACGGTCAGTCGCCGGAGCTTCGCTTAACCGACACCAGTTCGCGGCGAGTTTGGCAACAAACTCGATCCTGTCCGGCACACCTATGTGACGCACGATGTTCGATTGGCTCGCTTCGTCGTAAACCTCAGCGTTTTTAAAAGCGATCGCCCGTGTCAAAACGCGGCCATCAACCTCCGGCAACACCACGTTCATCGCAAGATCACGCGCGCTCAGCCCTTGAGATGAAGAACGCCAGCCGGCTTCGTCACCACCCGCCAGTAAAGCCTGCAGAACCACACTGCCCTTTTCTTCCAAAACAGTTGGAAGGTCTTTGCCATCGGGCGAAGCAACGGCAAATCCGGTGAGGTTGATAACAACCGACGAGCTCGATTGCTCAAAAAGACCGCGGATCGTTTCCTGTGAAACAGTGTCTTTCAAAGAAGAGACGAAGACTGGCAGAGGGTTGAGGCCGTTTGCCTTCAACGCCTCAATAAGGCCGGCAACCGGCTCAAGATTTCCAGACTGCAACAGGGCCCGATAAAATGTGATCGCGACCACCGGCGCGCCTTCGATCCAATGGGAGCGAATAGCCTCCAGCGACGGATCAGACAAATCCGGCCACCATAAACCGGCGCGCAGAAGCGGCACAGCCGCAGGAATGTCGTCAACATCGCCGTCCCGAACCAGTGCATCAGCATATTGCAGAAAATGAGTGGCGTTGTTGTGGCCGCCTTCCACAAGATAAGACCACAGAGCAACCCGCACGTCCGCATCCACAGTGTTAAAACGATCAAGACCGGGATCAGGCTTGTCGTCGCCGGGCAGAACAACCAGATCAACGCCATGCGTCAGACACTTCGCGTGCAGCGTTTCCAACCCGTAGGGCCAATAGCTCTCACCGCCCAGCACCCGCACAACGACCATGCGGGACGCGCTGACAGTCTTTTCGCACCACGTGTCGATGGAAAGCGGATGGCTGAGCGCCATCATATTCAGCAGTCGTAATGAGGGGGCGCCTTCAAGTGCAGCACGCGCTGCACTCAGACTGGCAAGTTCGGTGTCCGCAGCCGACACGAACACAACATCCGCCGGGTCCTGCCCGAGGTCGATTGCCTCATCGTTGTCAGCCAGTGCACCCTTTTGTGCCAGAAGAAGGTGCATGCTGGTTAGACAACCGCACTCGCCAAAGCAGACCGAATCGCATCCTGATCCATGTCATGCAGGCCAATCACCACGAGCCGCGTCGCGCGGGGTTCATCCGAGTTCCACTCACGATCAAAGTAACTGTCGATACGGCTGCCAACGGCCTGAACGACCATGCGCATCGGTTTCCCATCAACATGGAAAAAGCCTTTTAGACGCAGAATATCATGCGCTTCGATAATCTCGCCCAAACGGACAATCACCGCTTTTGGGTCCGCAACCGATTCCGCCTCGAACACAAAGCTCTCAAACTCGTCATGGTCGTGCTCGTGGCCATCGGCATGATGGATTTCGTGGTGGCTCTTGCGTGCTTCCATATCAGCCTCGGTGCCGACGCCAAGACCCAGCAAAACGTCGGACGCTGGCGCTTTGCCCAGGCCGGCCTGTATCATTTTCACCTTGCGGGATGTCGCGTGCCCGACCTCATGCTGAACACGCTGCATCGCATCATCTTCCAACAGATCGGCTTTATTCAAAATAATCATATCGGCACAGTTGATCTGATCTTCGAACAGCTCCTCGAGCGGGCTTTCGTGGTACAGCGATTCATCGCTCTCACGCTGCTCCTGCACGGCGTGGTGATCATGCGCAAAACGGCCGTCGGCCACCGCAGCGGCATCGACAACTGTGACAACACCATCAACCGTCACGCGTTCGCGGATGTCGGGCCAGTTAAATGCGTTGACCAGTGGCTGCGGCAGCGCAAGACCAGACGTTTCAATCACGATGTGATCAGGCTTGCGCTCACTCTCCAAAAGCGCCTTCATGGTTGGCACAAAATCATCCGCCACAGTGCAGCAGATGCATCCATTGGTAAGTTCGACAATATCGTCTTCAGTGCATGTTTCATCGCCACAACCGGCCAGCACATCTCCATCAACGCCCAGATCACCAAACTCGTTTATGATCAGCGCTATGCGTTTCCCGTTGGCAGTGGCCAGAATATTGCGAATAAGCGTCGTTTTCCCGGCTCCGAGAAAGCCGGTAATCACTGTGGCTGGAATTTTCTGCGCTTCGTTCATGGTATCAAACCTGTTTCGAACTTGAGCCTTGGCTCTATTTCAGTTTTTGCGGCAGTCCGGCGGTCACAAACCAGACATGCTTCGCTTTGCCTGCAAGCTTTTGATGCAACAGGCCGGCATGATCGCGAAAATCTCGTGCCATCTTTTCCATAGGAACAATGCCCTGCCCTACTTCATTGGAAACGAACAACACAAACGCATCCTCTGGCAGTCCGGAAATAGCGTCCGTCAAGCGATTGCACTCGGCATCGACATCGCGCTCCGCCATCATCAGATTGGTCAGCCAAAGCGTCAAACAGTCGACCAGAACACAGGTTCCTGGCACTGCCTTTGCACTGAGTGTTTCCACAAGAGCCAGCGGCTCTTCGACCAGCGTCCATTCCGGCCCACGCCGTGCTCGGTGCAATTCGACACGTTGTTCCATCCCGCCATCCCAGATTTCGCTGGTCGCCAGATAGATTTTAGACAGGCCGCTTTCAGCGGCCAGCTTTTCAGCAAATGTGCTTTTTCCGGACCGGGCGCCGCCCAAAATAAGCGCGGCACCCGAGAAGTTTTTCTGCACTAGGCCGCGAAGCCAAGAGCCGCCAACGCGTGTTCAGAAACCAGCATCGCACCCGCACCGGCAACCACGCCACCTGCAATACGTGCAGGCATATTGGCCGACCATTCACGCGCATGCCCTAGCAGCGAAACGATGGCGCTACCCGCAACGACAGCAATCGCATATTGCGTCACACCAAAGCCAGCCAGATAGGCGAGAAGCGGCGTTGTTTCAGCACCGAAAATCGCTTCGCCATAGGCAAAGCCGTGAAAAATTCCCGTAACAGCAAAAATCGCCGCAACGCCTGCAACAGGAATGCGACGGCCAAGGAAAACAACGGCGCCAAGAGCCACAAGCGACAATGCGATGACCAGTTCAACGGCCGGTAGGTTTACAGCACCAAGGTGAATCAGCGTTCCCGCGATAGTAGCCACAACAAACGCGAGTGGTGCCATAAAGCGGCTGCCAGCCAAAGTTGCAGCAATGCCTACAGCGATAACAAACGCCAGGTGATCAACGCCGACAATCGGATGCCCGATGCCGGACAAAAGGCCCTGTCCAAATGTGGTTGGCGTTTCGCCCCCCATTGGATGGTGCGCAAATGCTGACGTCGCAACCAGCGAAGCCAAAGTAGAAACGACGCCAAAAGCAGCGCGTTTAAAGGATGAAATCAGTTTCATTGGTCAAACAACTCCCGTGTTTTGCCTCAAATGGCCAGGGAGCAGCAGGTGTCAGAGAAACGGCCAATACCGCAAAACAACTGACGCCAACGGAACATCCCCGTCCGTTACATTCTTGAATTCTGATCCCCTTCACAGAATCAGAATTCCGCAGCAATTGGCAGGTCTCCTGGCTGCGGATCACCGGCTGCCTGTCCCCCTTCCCGCCCCGAAAGACAGTGGATACGGACAGCGCCTCACCGCTACAGTCGCGGGGTCGGCTGTGTTTAGGGCCTCCGGTTTGGATCTGCCCTCTCACATTCCCTTTTGCTCTTCGAGCCCTCGTTTGAGGGATTATCGAAGACCATTTGCTACTGCGACTAAATAGCCCGCCCCGCGCCAAGTCAATCGCGAATGCGACACGTTGGGGCGCATTAACCGATTTCGCCCGGCGTCAGCACCGCATCTCAGATGCTTTCCATAGCAAGGTCGAAAATCGCCGGGTCAATTACCTCGTCCAGTTGATCTGCCAAACAGTCGAGCGCTTCATCGACAGATGCGCGGTAATTGAAGTCGGTAACCGGTGCGCCGACCTTTTCGAGCAATCTGCCGCGCCAGCCGTCATTAGCAAAAATGCCGTGCAGATAGCACCCCTGCACATGTCCGTTTTGAGACATGGCACCATCCGGTTTTCCATCAAGTGTCAGCATTGGGCGGGACGTGTCATGACCGACGGTGCGCCCCATGTGAATTTCATAGCCCGTTAGCGCCTCACGCGTCTTGGCGTCCAAGGCAACTCTGTTGAGAACGGTTTTTTGCGGCACGAGAACCGTATCGACATTTAACAAGCCAAGCCCTTTGGATTCCCTGACACTGCCTTCAATACCGTGAGGATCGCTGACCGAATTGCCGAGCATCTGATAGCCGCCACAGATACCCAGGACATGTCCGCCCTGCACCACATGCCGGTTTAACTCCATATCCCATTTCAATGCCTTGAACTGCTCAAGGTCTGCGATTGTCGACTTTGAACCCGGCAGAACGACAAGTTTTGCGTTGACAGGCCAGGCGTCGCCAGGCCGGACAAATACAACCCGCACGCTTGGCTGCATTTTTAGAGGGTCGAGATCATCAAAGTTGGAAATCCTTGAAAGGACTGGAACGGCAACCACAGTTTCATCACCGTCGGACGATGCTGTTCCGACCGACTTTTCGAGAGCGACAGAATCCTCAGCTGGCAGGTTCGCCACGCCCTCAAGCCAGGGCACAACGCCAAAACTACGCCAGCCGGTGAAGCGTTCGATCTGTTTCAGACCATCATCAAACAACGAAACATCGCCCCGGAACTTGTTAATCAGCGTTCCCTTGATCATCCGCAAGTCTTCCGGAGGCAGAATCGTGTGTGTACCGACAACAGAGGCAATGACGCCGCCGCGGTCGATATCGCCGACCAGCACAACGGGCACATTGGCTTTGGTTGCAAACCCCATATTGGCGATGTCGCCGGACCGCAGATTGATTTCAGCAGGGCTCCCTGCCCCCTCGACAATCACGATGTCGGCTTCACTGCTGAGGCGCTGAAAACTCTCCATAACGGCGCCCATCAACTGCGGTTTGAGCTTTTGGTAGTCCCGCCCTTTCGCGGCCCCACGAACTGTGCCGTGAACAACGATCTGGCTACCCGTTTCCGATTGCGGTTTCAGCAAAACGGGGTTCATATCAATGCTAGACGGAACGCCGCACGCCAGCGCCTGCAGCCATTGGGCACGACCAATTTCCCCGCCGCTTCCATTGGCAAGGGGCACTTCGGCGACGGCTGCATTGTTGGACATGTTCTGCGGTTTGAAGGGGCGCACCGCCAATCCGCGACGCTTTGCCAATCGACACAATCCAGCAACGAGCACGGTTTTACCGACGTCAGAGCCGGTGCCCTGCAACATGATCGCGCGGTGGGGAGAGGTTAAGGCCATTGTTGGCGATTAGCGCAGGTGTTTTGTCTTTGCCAGAAAAAACGCTGCCAGCCGAAAAAGCAAAAAGCGCAGGGTTTGATTTCAAACCGAAACCAAACCCTGCGCTTAATGAACTCAAAACGCGATACAATGCCGACAGAATACGCGTCGGCGAAACCTTTTCCGGTACGCAAAACCTGATCCGGAAAGCAAGACGGAGATCAATCTGTCTTGCCTCCTTTTCTAGACGGTGTTTCCTAACACGCCGCTAATGAGTGGTTAAGCAAACGCAAAACTGCCGGGTAAATATTGCCGGTTTAATGAAACCGCGCGAACAAAATTAAGATTTCGCGCCAGCCAGCAAGGCCGCAACCAATTCCGTTTACCTATGCCTCAAAACGGAACACATTATTTTTCATCACCTTGCAGAGTTTTGATGATGCCGGAAAAATCGACATCGCCAGAACCAGCCTCCTCGAAGGCTTTGTACAACTCATAGGCATGTTGACCCAGCGGTGTTTGCGCGCCGGTCATCTGCGCAGCCTCCTGCGCCAGCCCCAGATCTTTCACCATCAACGACGTTGCAAAACCGGGCTTGTAATCATTGTTCGCTGGCGACGTGGGTACAGGCCCCGGAACGGGGCAATAAGTCGTTGTTGACCAGCTCTGGCCCGAAGCCGTTGAAATGACATCGAACAAAGCCTGATCGCTGACGCCCAGACGGCGCCCCATCTCAAAGGCTTCGCAGGTCCCGATCATTGTGACAGCGAGGATCATGTTGTTGCAAGCTTTGACCGCCTGCCCCGCTGTTTGCTGACCGCAGGGAACAACGCGTCCGGCCATTGGTTCAAGAATGGGTTCCGCCTTCGCCAGCGCATGGTCTGTGCCACCCGCCATAAAAGTGAGCGTACCGTTCACCGCACCCATGATGCCGCCGGAAACAGGCGCATCCACACTGAGCGCTCCAGCGGCCTCAGCAATCTCATGCGCCTTGCGTGCGGAAGCAACATCAATGGTCGAGCAATCGATCAATAAGACGCCGGACGCGAGAACCGGCTTGATCTCCTCATAAACGGAAACAACATGCGCACCGGCGGGCAGCATGGTGATGACAACATCTGCACCGGATACGGCTTCAGTGACCGAACCGGCAATTTCGATCCCGGCTGAGCGTGCGGTGTCAATCGCCTCGTCTGAGAGATCAAAGCCCCGAACAACGTGCCCGGCCTTGACCAGATTGGCAGCCATTGGCCCGCCCATGTTGCCCAGGCCGATAAATGCGATTTCGGTCATTGCGTTACTTTCAAATCTGTCTTTATTGGGAAAATCAGGGAGTCATCGAGCGCGCAATAATCACGCGCATGATCTCGTTGGTACCCTCGAGTATTTGATGAACGCGCAGATCACGAACGATTTTCTCGACGCCATATTCGGCGAGATATCCGTAGCCGCCATGAATCTGCAACGCCTCATTGGCCACCTTGAAACCCGTATCGGTCGCGAACCGTTTCGCCATGGCGCAGGCCTGCGTAGCATCCGGCGTCTTTGCATCAAGCTTTGCGGCCGCCGAATACAGCAAAGCTTTTGCAGCTTCGAGTTCGGTCAGCATATCCGCGAGTTTGAACTGAATGGCTTGAAATTGACCGATCGGCTGGCCAAACGCATTGCGCTCCGCGCTGTAGGTCTGCGCCATGGTGAGCGCTGCACGTGCGCCGCCCAACGAACAAGCAGCAATATTGAGCCGACCTCCGTCCAGACCGGACATAGCAATACGAAAGCCCATCCCTTCCTCACCAATGCGGTTTTCAACCGGAACGCGGCAATCCTCAAAAATCACCTGAGCGGTGGGCTGAACGTGCCAACCCATCTTCGTTTCATTCGGGCCAAACGAAAGGCCTGGCGTTCCTTTCTCAATGTAGAACGTGGAAACGCCCTTTGAACCTTCACCGCCGGTTCTCGCCATCACAACATAAACATCGTTGACGCCGGCACCGGAGATGAACTGTTTGGTGCCGTTCAGAACATAGTGATCGCCATCGCGTTTTGCCGACGTCTTCATGGCAGCGGCATCCGAACCACTGCCCGGTTCAGTCAGGCAATAGCTGGCGATTTTCTTCATGGATGTCAGATCGGGCAGCCATTTCTGGCGCTGCTCAGCGCTGGCATAAGTGTCGATCATCCACGCTGCCATATTGTGGATGGTGATATAGGATGACGTTGCAGGACACCCGGTCGCGAGCGCTTCAAACACAACTGCCGCATCAAGCCGTGACAGATTAGAACCACCTACGTCTTCGCGCACGTACATGCCGCCGAGACCAAGCTCCGCCGTCTCGCGGATCACATCCAGCGGCAGACGCCGCTTCTGGTCCCATTCAACCGCAAAGGGCGCGATTTTCTCGGCCGCAAAATCACCAACCATGTCAGCCATCGAGCGCTGGTCCTGATTGAGCGAAAAGGGTCTTTGCGCCTCAGCAAGCGTGTCCATGCCTTTGACCTTTCAAACAGTTGGTGCGGTTTGCGTCACGGCCTGTCAGCCATCACAGCAATCATACGCCAGCAACGAGCGCACCCGCAACTCGCAATGCCGTCACATTATCAAGCGTATAGGTCGTTAGCGGCCCGATCCAGCGCCGTTTTGACGAGTTTTACCGCCTCATCAATCGTATCCTTTGTCCATGTCAGCGGCGGTGAAAGGATCATCGTATCGCCCACGGCCCGCATCATCATGCCTGCTTCAATGCAATGATCACGCACAACGACAGCTGCGTGACCGGCCGGTTCAAACCGCGCGCGCGTATCGCGATCTTTGACGATCTCGATGGCGGCTAACAGGCCGAAACCGCGCACTTCCCCAACCAAAGGATGTTCGTTCAACACATCGGCAAGATGTTCAATAAGATAAGGTCCGGTCTCATCGCGCACTCGTTCGACCAATTCTTCGCGTTCGATGATATCGATATTGGCAAGCGCCACCGCGCAGGCAACCGGGTGACCGGAGTAAGTGTAGCCATGATAATATTCGCCACCCTTGGCCAGTGTGTCGGCGATGCGGTCGCTGAACAGCACACCGGAAAGCGGTTGATATCCAGATGTCACCGCCTTTGCGATGGTAATCGTATCCGGCTCAATGCTCATGCTTTCAGCGGCGAACCATGCACCAGTGCGGCCGAACCCGGTGATCACCTCGTCCAGCATCAACAAAACATCGTATTTACGGCAGATGCGTTGAATTTCTGGCCAGTAGCTTTCCGGTGGAATTTTAACGCCCCCTGCCCCCTGAATGGGTTCGCCAACGAAGGCAGCGACATTTTCCGGCCCAGCTTCCAGTATCGCATCCTCCACAGCTTTCGCGGCGCGCAGGCCAAAATCTTCGCGGCTTTCGCCCGGCTCGGCCAATTCAAAATCATAAGGCGCCATGACATGGCGAAAGCCCGGCAACATGGGGCCCAGTTGACCATGCATGGCGCCCATACCGCCCATCGACGTCGCCGCGATGGTGGAGCCATGATAGGCGTCATGACGTGAAATGATGATGTGCTTTTCTGGCTTTCCCTCCAGCGCCCAAAAGTGGCGCACCGTGCGAATGGCAGTGTCGTTGGATTCTGAACCCGACGCCCCGAAAAACACATGGTTGATATGGGCAGGCGCAAGATCGCAAATCCGCTTTGCCAGCATTGCCGCTTTGGGATGGGTCGTTTTGAAAAACGTGTTGTAATAGGCCAACTCGTTCATCTGGTCATAGGCAGCTTTTGCAAGCTCCTCGCGCCCGTATCCGGCATTCACACACCAAAGCCCGGCCATGCCATCCAGGATCGCATTTCCTTCACTGTCGTAGAAATGGTGCCCCTGCGCCGAAGTGACCACCCGCACGCCTTCTTCATGCAAGGCAACTTGGTCGGTGAAAGGGTGCAGGTGATGGGCATTATCCATTATCTGCAATTGTTCGGTTGAAAAGTTCTTGTATGCCATTGGATAACCTCGTGATGAATTCTTGCGGAAAATCATCAAACCAATGGAGGCGAGTATCCAATTCGTGCGCATAGCTGCAACAGCAGCGTGTGTCGTGAGACACGGCTTGGAATGCAAACCGGTCGCTGGCCACAATGCCCATTCAGCTCAGTCATAATCATGCGTTGAAACATTGAATTCATTCTCAAAGAGGATGAGCTGTACCACCCTCGCCGACCGCACTTCGTTGTTCATACAGCGCTTCGAGAAACGCCCACAGCTCAGCCTTCAACTCAAATGGAAACTGATCGTATGCATCCGTTGCGAAACGGTCAAAATGAAAATCTGGATGTTCCAGCATCCCAAGCGCTTCGCCAGACAAATCAGGCAGGGTAATGGTACGATGCGGGCGCAAAATCTTAAACGGATCGTCAATCGCAGGGTCCGACAGAATGTCGCCAATAGCCGGGTTGCGCACCAGCACGAAGTGGGTGTCAGGCAGCGATTGCCTTAGAGAAGCGGCACTTTGCAGAGAAGCCTCTGTACGATCCAGAACGAAAAATATAGCCGTATCAAGCTGCGCGTCATCGGCGCCTGCCTGAAAGTCGGTATCGCGGTAAATATCAAAAAACTTCTGGTAATGACGGGCGCACAAATCCACCAGAAAGTGCCGTCCGTCAGCCTCCAGCATTCCGTCAAATATTTTCAGTTGATCGGCGGTCTTGGTGGGCGAGACGATTTGGCCAACGCCTGCATCCGGCCCACCATAATGGTTCAGAAGATCACCGGCGGGATCGTCAGTATCAAATATATGCGGTACCCGCCCGGTTCTTAGGGTGAGCGTGTCAACGGCCAGTTTTGAAAACAGTGTTTTCCCATTGCGGTCACAATCCGAAACAACGAATGTGGCGCTTGATCGTCTAACAGATGACGGATCGTGCGCGTCAGCCATGGTCAAAAACCATCGACGCCGCCTATTTGCCTGCCTTGCCGGAACTTGCGGCCCGTTTAGCGGCGAGTATGTTTTTCACCATCTTCAGCTCGCCAAACTGCTTGTCGATATCTGCCATCCACTTGCGCACATAGCCACGTAACACGAATGAAAATTTGGCGGGCTCGCCATCGCTGCTTTTGTTGGCCACGAAATCGGAAAATGTGACACCAGCAAGATCAACCTGTTCGTAGGCCATTTCGTTCAGCTTGGGCACTTCGATTTCGCGCGCGTTGGAAAGGCGGGCAAAATACTTGCTATAAGTCGCTTCGTCCCACTCGAAGAAATTCGTCTCGTTGATGAAGTTGCGGGCAACCACGTAGCCAAGACCATTGGTGTATTTCGCGACTTCATTCATCTCTTCCAGCGAGGCAATTGACGGGCCAACAACGTGAATGAGTGCCATGTCGAACTCACCATCACGCGCTGCCTGAAGGACGCCGATATCTTCAAAGATACGAAGCGCTGTCGACAGATTGCCCGCTTTTAAGTCAACGACTGTGACCGTTTCCGGCGCCGAGTCCATCGTATCCAGAATGCGCATCTGGTCGGCCACATTGGCGAGATCGATGATTTCCGCACGGCCAGGATAAAACCGGTGCAATGTGCCTCTCGGGTTCTCGGTATCAAATGCCCGTGCCTGAACGTTTTGCCGCTCCAGAAAATCCAGCATCGCGCGCGACACCGTTGTTTTGCCAACGCCGCCCTTGTCCGCTCCAACGAGAATAACCGTGTGCTTCATCGATGCACCTTTCAAAACCGACCATGATGACAATCGTCTAACAAGAAACGTCAGCCATCACAACGAGACTTATCATCGATGCCCAGCAGAAATTGACATGGGTTGCTCGTGCCCCAAGGGATAAAAACTGATATGAACATCAATCTGAAAATCGTGGCCAATCCTATCATGCCTTACACCCCAGGCTCTAAATGCACGTCACATGACGGCCAGCCAAGCGATCGAAGCACAACAGGTCACATTGAAAAGCCCGCAACCCCGGATATCTTGCGAACGACCATCTTGCAGCTGGTCGAAGCCCGTGGGCATGGGAAATCGATCTGTCCGTCTGAGGTCGCGCGACATCTTGCTGGTCAGGATGAGAAACGCTGGCGACTGTTGATGAAACCAATACGCGCCGAGGCTGTGAAGCTTGCGACAGAAGGCGCAATCGAAATCACCCGGAAAGGAAAGCCGATTGATCCTGCAGAACTGCGCGGGGTTTATCGCCTCAGAACACCAAACTGACAAACGATGGCATGTAAACTGGCGAAGCCTTCGCTTTAGAGCCTTGATGGCTTTGACTTTGCTATTGTTCTCGCATTCACTGTTTTACCTAAAGGAATGGTGATTCAATGCGCTGCGCCTTTTTGGGAGGACAAAAAATGACGATGTATTTCAAATCTTTGCTCTTTGCATTGCTCGGTTTCGTGATCGTGCTGACAAGCTTGCCCACGGCAGCACAAACGATTGATCTGGGCAGCGATGAACAGGTCTACCGTGTACTCGAACGTGCAGGATATCGCCGGGGGCAAATCACCAAAAGATCCATCACGATCATTACAACCGAAGCTTGCCGGAATGGCGAAAAGTACCGCGTGAAAGTGAGCATTCTGGGTAAGATCACGAGCGAATCCCGGATTGGAAGCTGCGGCAGAGAGCGTCTCACGCCGGCGCAGATCCAGGAAGCCTTGCGCGAACAAGGATATAGGCGCGTGGAAGTGATTGGAAATACACCGCCCTTTTACACCGCACGTGGGTGCCGCGATGGCGTGCGCTACCGTTTGCGCGTCAACAGCAGAGGCCGCATCGAATCGCGCCGCCAGGATGGTAATTGCGCACCAAATACGAGCATCACTCCGGAAGGATTAAGACAGGCACTCCGCAACAGTGGCTACACACGCATCAAACTGGTTCAGACACAACGCCCGCCCTATCAAGCCACAGCATGCCGTGACAATCAGCGTGTAGAACTGACCATCGGGCGCAGGGGCAATTTGCGGGATGAGCGGGTTGTTGGCCGTTGCCGCGAGGCGATCAATGCAAGTGACCTGACGAAAGTCCTTAAGAGCAAGGGCTACAAGGAAATCACTGTCCTTCGTAGAAACCGCCTGCCCTATCTCGCAGAAGCATGCCGCCGCGGCGATCTTCTGGAACTGAGAATTGACCGCTTTGGCGACGTCAGCCGGGAAGAACGCGTTGGCCAATGCAGCATAATCATCACCAAGGAGAAGCTCGCTGAACAGCTGCGCAACGAGGGATACAGCAATTTCGACCTGCGAGAGACCAGCCGCGGCTGGGAAACACAAGCCTGTCGGGGCAATGAACGCTTTGCCCTGCGCTACGACAGATTGGGCGATCGCGTTTCTGATCGCCGTGTCGGCACATGCCGTTCTCAAACTGTGTTCGATGTCCTGAACACGCTGCAAAACCGGGGGGCCAGAAACACTCAGCTTTTCGTTGAAGGGTGTTTCCGCGGTACCAAGTACCGCTGGGAGTTCGATCAGCTGGGCAATCGCACAGGCCGTTCGCGCGTCGGCAACTGCCGTTAGAGGAGCACACTCACAATAGAGCCGGAGCTTGGGCAGAGTCATGCCGAGCTCCGGTTGTTGTGCAAATGTGAAAACACTTATTCAGCAACAGGCGCCTTGTCGTATTTCCAACGACTGGTGTCGCAAAAGCCGTTTCTAAAAACCGTCATCACACGACTATGGCTGTGTCGTGGTGCAAAAAATGCGCAAAGTTGAGTTTTCTGGCGCAAAAAATGGTTTTTGGGAGGTTTTCGGATGAGTGACGCGAAAGTTGACGGCGAAGTCCAGTCTCCCCGAAAAGCCAGGCGTGGACGCGGCGGCGGACGCGATGGCAATGCCCGCCGCGGCGGTGCCATCATTCGTCAATCCGACTGGCGCGTCCCCTTTAATCCTGATCGGCCAACCGAGCCCATTGATGAGGAAGGCATTGCCAAAATTCACGACACCGCCATGCGGATCATTGAGGAAATCGGCATCGAATTTCTCAATCCCGAAGCGCGCGAAATCTTAAAAGAGCATGGTGCCACCATCAATGGCGAAAACGTGCGGATGGACCGGGCGATGGTCATGGAAAAGCTTGGGCACGCTCCGTCCGAGTTCACCCTCACACCACGGAACATAGACCGCAAGATCACCATCGGCGGCAAGAACATCGTTTTCGGAAACGTATCGAGTCCACCCAATTGCTCCGATCTCGACACGGGCCGCCGAACCGGCACGTTTGAAGACTATAAGAACTTCATCAAGCTGACCCAGTATTTCAACTGCATCCATTTTGCGGGCGGATACCCGGTAGAACCGATGGATATTCACCCATCCGTGCGCCACCTCGATTGCCTCTATGAGAAGCTCACCCTGACCGACAAGGTCGTCCACGCCTATTCGCTCGGCAAGGAGCGGGTGGAAGATGTCATGGAAATGACCCGGATTGCGGGACAGCTGACCCATGAAGAGTTCGACGCAAGCCCGCGCATGTACACCAACATCAATTCAACTTCGCCGCTGAAACACGACTACCCCATGCTCGATGGGCTGATGCGAATGGCCCGGCGCAGGCAGCCGACTATCGTCACACCTTTTACCCTTGCCGGAGCCATGGCACCGGTTACCATGGTGGGCGCGGTAACTCAGTCGCTGGCCGAAGGACTGGTCGCCATCGTTCTTGCACAATGCGTCAACCCAGGCGTTCCAGCTGTGATTGGCACTTTTACAAGCAACGTGGACATGAAAACCGGCGCCCCCGCGTTCGGAACGCCAGACTATGTGCGCGCAACGCAAATCACCGGACAGATGGCACGGTTCTATAAATTGCCGATGCGGTCATCGGGCGTTTGCGCCGCCAATGTGCCTGATGGCCAGAGCATGTGGGAATATATGTTCTCCATGTGGGCCTCCATCACATCCGGCACGAATGTCGTCTATCATGCGGCGGGGTGGCTCGAAGGTGGCCTTTGCGCTTCATTTGAGAAATTCGTAATGGATTGCGAAGTGCTGCAGGCCTTTCAGGCCTACTTTCAGCCAACCGAGGTGAACGACAGCACGCTTGCTCTTGATGCCATCCGCGAGGTCGGCCCGAACGGACATTTCTTCGGCATTCAGCACACCCAGGACCGCTACGAGACGGCTTTCCATGCGCCCTTCTTGTCCGATTGGAGCAATTTCGAAAACTGGCGCGATAGCGGTGGGGTCTGGACCGCCGAACGCGCCAACAAAATGTACAAACAGATTTTGGAAGAATTCGAGCCACCTCACATGGACGAGGCCGTCAGGGAAGAACTGGCTGCATTCGTTGCCAAGCGCAAAGAGGAGGGCGGCGCGCCGACCGATTTTTAGATGAGCGAATATTTGGACCTTAGCAAATTAACTAAAGAAGCGGTTCAACACGAGCTTGACCTTTGTCTTCGCCAAGGTGTGGATGAATATCTCGAACAATCCCCCACTCCTGTGAGAGGATCGACCGCGTATTTTGTAATAAAAAATAACAAACGATTGCCTGTCAGGGCTGTCGTCAAACGAGCCATATACAAAGAAAAGGAACAGCACGGTCACGTCAGTTCAACTCATGCCTACGCGAAACTGAGAAGCTTGGGATTCGAAGTTTTATATGTCCCCAGTCACAAAGGCAAAAAACCTTCTGCCGAGGAAAAACGAATACGGCAAATCGACAAAAGACAGAGATTTATTGAAAAGCGCCAGCGTTATGAGACTACTGGCTGGTTTCGAAATGGAGCAGCCGCGAAGGAAGCAAAACGTCGTGCAGAATATCATTGTGAAGCTTGCGGCTTCGATTTTGAAAAAGAATATGGCCCAATCGGAAAAGAGTATCTTGAAGCACACCATATAGAGCCGCTTGCAATCAAGAAAACAGACAAAAACGAAATCACTTCTGATCAACTACTGGCTTTGTGTGCTAACTGCCATCGGATGATCCACCGCCTTATTCGTAAAGACGGGAAAAGTTGGATTTCCGTTGATCTTGATACTCTAAAATCCCATCTAAAAAAGCGAAACGTGACATGAAATCTCACGCGCAGGCCGTCGTCATCGGTGGCGGCGTCGTTGGTTGTTCCGTTCTCTACCATATCACAAAAGCCGGATGGAAAGACGTTGTTCTGCTGGAACGTGATCAGCTGACCTGTGGCTCGACATGGCATGCTGCCGGTGGGTTCCACACCCTGAACGGCGATCCTAATGTCGCAAAACTTCAGGCCTATACGATCAGCCTCTATGACGAACTGGAGCGTATTTCCGGAGAAAAATGTGGCCTGCATCTGACCGGCGGCGTAGCGCTTGCGGAAAATAAGGATCGCATGGATTGGCTCAAGATGAGCCATGCGCGTGGTCGTTATCTCGACATGGAAACTGAAATCATTTCCACCAAGGAGGCCAAGGAAATCCTGCCCCTTTTGGAAGAAAAATACTTCGTTGGTGCAATGTGGGACCCGGTCGAGGGCCATCTTGATCCCTATGGCACGACCAATGCCTATGCCAAGTCCGCCAAGATTGGTGGCGCGGAAATCGAGCTTCAGACCAAGGTGGAAGCGCTCGACTGGAACCCGGCAAAAGGCGTTTGGACGATCACCACCAACAAAGGCACAATGACCGCGGAACACGTTGTCAATGCCGGTGGCCTGTGGGCGCGGGAAGTTGGCCGCATGGTGGGTGTCGAATTGCCCGTTCTGGCCATGGAGCACCATTATCTGCTCACTGAAGCGATGCCTGAGGTCGCAGCCATCAACGAAGCGACGGGCAAAGAAGTCGTGCATGCGATCGACTTTTCCGGCGAAATCTACATTCGTCAGGAACGCGACGGCATGTTGCTCGGCACCTACGAACAGCAGGCCACTCCATGGTCGCCAAAGGACACGCCTTGGGATTTCGCGCAGGAATTGCTCAATCCCGATCTGGAGCGCATCGGGCCGAGCCTTGAAATCGGTTTTCAGCATTTCCCAGCATTCGAAAAGGCGGGCATCCGGCGCGTGGTCAACGGGCCGTTCACATTTGCACCGGACGGCAACCCCCTTGTGGGCCCTGTGCAGGGTATCCCGAATTTCTGGTCAGCCTGCGCTGTCATGGCAGGGTTTTCGCAAGGTGGTGGCGTTGGGCTTGCCCTTTCCGAATGGATGGTCAATGGCGATCCGGGCCACGATGTCTGGGGCATGGATGTTGCCCGCTTTGGCCCGCACATCACGCGCGACTACACCAACGCAAAAGTGCGGGAAAACTATTCCCGCCGTTTCCGAATTCGCTTTCCGAACGAAGAACTGCCGGCCGCAAGACCGCATCAAACGACGCCGCTCTACGATATTCACCTCGCGAACGGTGCGGTGATGGGCGATTCCTGGGGTCTGGAAACACCGCTTTGGTATGCGCCAAAAGGTGTTGAGGCACAGGACATATTCTCGTTCCAGCGCTCCAATGATTTTGAGCACGTCAAAGCCGAAGTGCTCAATTGTCGAAACAGTGTGGGCGTCACTGAAATTTCCAATTTCGCCAAATATGAGATCACCGGATCAGGTGCGCGGGAATGGCTCTCCCACATCATGACCAATTTCACACCCAAACAGGGGCGGCTGGCGCTGACGTCGATGGTGACACATGACGGCAAGATCAATGGCGATTTTACCATTGCGTGCGCCGGGCAGTACGGCGACGGCGACGGCGAGCGCTTCCAGATGTGGGGCTCAAGTCAGGCGCAGATTTACCACATGCGCTGGTTTGAACAGCATTTGCCTGAAGATGGATCAGTCAAAATCCGCAATATCGATCTGGGGCTGCCCGGATTGTCGATTGCCGGGCCCAACGCCCAAAAAGTGCTGGCGAAACTTACCGATGAGGACGTGTCCAACGAAGCGTTTCGGTTCATGGACTATCGCGAAACGGTCATCGCCAGCGTTCCCGCCAAGGTCAACCGGATCTCCTACACCGGCGATCTGGGGTATGAGATTTGGGTTGCGCCCGAATTCCTGCGCCGACTTTATCTTGGCATCATGGAAGCAGGTGCGGAATTCGGCATCAAACCGTTCGGCATGCGCGCGCTTCTGAACATGCGGCTTGAAAAGCATTTCGGCACATGGTTTCGCGAATTCCGCCCGATCTACACTCCGTTCGAGGCGGGCCTTGATCGGTTTGTTTCGAAAAAGAAGAACGATTTTATCGGCCGTGATGGTGTGTTTGCCCATCGCGAAAACCCGCCTCTCACCCGTATTTGCATGCATGTTGAAAGTGCCAAGGATGCCGACTGCATTGGTGACGAACCCATCTTTCTGGGTAACGAAGTGATTGGCTGGGTGACATCCGGTGGCTACGGGCACTTTGTGGAGCAATCACTGGCGACGGGATATATCCCGACCGACCGGCTTGAGGAAGCAAAAGCTCAGGGTTTGCATGTCGAAATTATCGGCGATATGTGCAGCGCCGTCATACAGGACAAGCCGCCTTTTGATCCGGAAGGCAAGCGTATGCGCGGTATCTTTCAATAACGCACGCGCGCGCAATGTCACCAATATAAGCAATTGTGATTGAGCGCGCCATTGAGTTAGCCTGGGTTCATGGCCATTTGCATAGCCACCATAACTTGGCGCTGGCAGCAGGAGAATCCGAGTGCGGACTGAACGACAATCCCAAAGGTCGGCACGGCTGCGCGACGACATTCGCTTTTTCAAAAACTGGGTTCACGATCCCAAATCAACCGGCGCGCTTGTGCCCACTGGTCCAATCCTTGCGCGCGCCATGGCTCAGTTGGTAAACCCCGCAAGTTCAGCACCGGTGCTGGAGCTGGGGCCGGGAACCGGAGTGATTACAAAGGCAATACTGGATACAGGCCTGCCCCCCAATCAGCTCAATTGCGTTGAATACTCAGCAGGTTTCGTTGCACGGCTGCGCCTCACTTTTTCAAAGTCGCGCATTGTTCAGGGTGATGCCTTCGCGCTCGATCAGTTGTTTCCGTTGGAGAGTCTTCAACCGTTTCAGACCGTTGTTTCCGCTTTGCCGCTGTTGAACTTTCCAGCGCAAAAACGCGACCATTTGCTGGATACGGTGCTGCAGCGGCTGCAACCCGGTCAGCCATTCGTACAATTTTCCTATGGTTTGACACCGCCCATACGATGCCGAGGCTCTAACGAAACGTGCGAACCCCACGACTGGATATTTCGAAACATCCCCCCTGCCCGCATCTGGGTCTATCGTCGGAACGAGCAGCCCGTTCTGCTAAGCATCAAAGGCGACAGATGTGACTCATAGCAAGAATTCAAAGGATCACGGCATCGATCAGTACCACGGTCTTGATCGAGAGGCTGACATTTCCGGTCAGTTGAACTCCATCTACTCGAAATGGGCCGATAGCTACGATGACGACAATGACAACAAACTGAAAACGGTTTCTCAGCCCAATACAGTTGCGATATTGATGCGCCATTGCGAGCACAAAGCTGCGCGGATTCTCGACGTTGGTTGCGGAACTGGTCTCGTCGGCCATCATCTTAAACGGAACGGTTTTACCCATTTTGATGGCACCGACCCGTCTGCAGAAATGATGGAGCATGCGCGCAGCCGCGGGTATCGAAATCTGCTCAAACTCATACCCGGGCAACCGCTGCCGGCCACTGATCATTCATATGATGCCACACTGTGCGTCGGGGTTTTCACCCATGGTCACCTTGGGCCGGAGGGATTCTCGGAGCTTCTGCGCGTCACCAAACCGCACGGTTTGATCTGCTTTACCGTCAATGAGGGCGTGTGGGACAGCGGGAGTTTTGCAGCCGCCATTGAAGAATACGTTCAAAGAGGCGACTGGACCGTCCACGAGATGTCGAAACAAGACTACATGGTCAACGAGGATGTCCAGGCATGGTACATTTGTGCCCGCAAAACTGGCGAAACTGCAAAATAAGCCGCTCGCTTGCGGCCAAAATGTTCTTCCCGATGACGATTTTCCGATAGCGCCCAAATGCAAGCAGACGCACAGTTTGGGTGATCACGTCTATGGGAGGGTGCTGGTCGATGAACATTCAAGCCAGATTTGGTCGCCATCAACGCAAGATTGAACCCTTCGTGCTGCCGGAGCACCCGGGCAACGGTGCAGGATATGAGGCGCTCGAGGCCTATGCCCGCGCCAAGGCGGCTTCCATGAACCAGCACCTGATCGGATACGGCGCACTTGCAGAACGCGAGTGGCAGATGGCCGGAATTGCGGAACCTGATCTGGACCGGATGCGCCGCTACCGGCTGGACCGCCTGCGCGCCGAACTTCGCAAACATAACCTCGCTGGTATCCATCTCTACGACCCGCTGAACATCCGCTACGCGACCGACAGCACCAATATGCAGCTCTGGACCACTCACAATCCCGCCCGTTCAGCGTTCATCGCGACCGATGGGCCAGTGATCCTGTTTGAGTTTCACAATTGCGAACACCTGTCTGACCATACAGGCGTGGTGGATGAAATTCGCGGATGTACCGCCTGGTTTTATTTCGAAGGCGGACACCGTGTGTTCGAATTCGCCCAGAACTGGGCCGACGATATTGCTGCCCTTTTGCGCGAATACGGCGGCGGCAATATGCGTTGCGCCTTCGACCAGATCGACAGCCATGGTGTCCCTTGCCTCGAAAAGGCTGGCGTCGAGGTTGTCTACGGCGAAGTGATGATGGAGGAAGCCCGTAAAATCAAATCGCCCGACGAACTGTTGTGCATGCGCCGGGCCATCGTGTCATGCGAGGCGGCGATGGCTGAAATGGAGGCTGCAATGAGGCCGGGCATGACCGAAAACGATCTGTGGGCCGTCCTTCATGCGGAAAACATTCGCCGCGGTGGAGAATGGATCGAAACGCGTCTCTTATCCTCCGGTCCGCGCACTAATCCTTGGTTTCAGGAATCGTCGGCCCGCGTCATCGAAAATGGCGATATCGTTGCCTTCGACACGGATCTTGTTGGCCCATATGGCTTTTGCTGCGACATCTCTCGAACATGGCTGGCTGGTGACGGCAAAGCCACCAACGAACAGCGCAGTCTGTACACCATGGCGCTGGAGCACATCGAAGCGAACGAAACACTGCTCAAACCGGGTGTCACTTTCAAGGAGCTGTCGATGACCGCCCGTCAACTGCCGCCGGACTATATGCCAACGCGCTATGGTGTGCTCTATCACGGCGTTGGCCTATGCGACGAGTATCCCTCCATCCGCTATGCAGTCGATTATGAACACCACGGCTATGATGGTGTTCTCGAACCTGGCATGTGTGTTTGTGTCGAAACCTACATCGGGCGCCATGGCGGCGGCGAAGGCGTGAAGCTGGAAGACCAGTACGTGATCACGGAGACTGGCTACCAGAAGTTGTCCAGCTACCCTTATGACGAGCGCCTTCTCGGGCGTGCCTGACCCCGGTTGCGTCGAACCACTGGTATCGAAAAATCACCGTGTGAAGCCGATTAGGGAGCGCCGCGCGGTAGTCCTCCCGCCCGCGCAGCGCTCGTCACACCCGAAGGGCGGACTGCCGACAACCTCAAGGGCCGTCGGAATACGAGACGATGATTTCGCATGTCTACCGGCCAATGGCAAGGACTTGTGTGATCATCATCGCAATTGCGCAAATCGGCGAGCGATGATGATAGCCCGTGTTTTCATAAATTGGACAACGACAGATATTCTGAATTGTTTGCAGGCAAAATGTCTTTTAAAAATAAAGACTTGATAGCCTGCGTCTCTGAGGCGTTCGATACCGCTTTTTGCAGGACGGATGGCAACTTGTTCTTCATCTCATTCGTGCGCGCCCTGCCAATGATGAACGGTGGAGCGGGGTAGCGATTTGACCATCCGACCACGCGCAACGCACTGACAACATTAGGTTCATGTTTCTTCAACAAAGCCCAGCAGACGGCGTCTATAGCCGCGACATCGGCCACTTCATCAAAAACCATCCGCGCGGATGCCCGATGCGAACCGCTGATACGGCAAGCGCCAAACCAGTGTTTCGGGTCACCGATCAGGGGAACCAGACATCGGAAACCTGACAGGGAATCATATCCATTAAGGGCAAGCCTTTTGCCAGCGGTATCTTCAAGCTTTGCAAAATCGCTTGATGCCCTCACAATGAAAACGCTGCTGTAATAAGGTTGGTCCATACGCAGCCATTCATCGTCCTGCTCGCTTACGCCGCAACCCTCGACATCATAAACCGGGGCGGCAATGACATCCACCTGATCGGACAACCACCGCGCATAGGGGTATCCGCAGGTCTGACTTGTCAGCATTTCAGGAGATAGCCAATGATCACGCAAGACGTCAGGTCGGGATAAAGAAACAGGCAAACCCAATTGCTGTTGATCTGCCAGCTTGCAAACCGACTGCCAGAACTCGTCATGAAAAGCTGCCTGTTCCGGCCAATCATACATGGGCAAGGATGCCAGCTTCAAACCTTCTGCTCGCTTTGAACCAGCATGGAACTGTCTCGCGCCAGAAAAGGATGATCGACGGGCTGCTTCACCCGAAATGCAAATCGACGCGCAATGTCTCCATAGCCGTCAAACAGTGTGTGATCGTTAGCGGCGAGAAACTGGCGCCGACGCTCTCGGTAAAGTTCCGGCAAGTCATACCAGGCCACATGGGGGTTGGCATGGTGCACGATATGAAGGTTGTTGTTCAAAAACAGCAACGAGAAAAGCACATTGGTTTCGACAATAGCCGACCGCGCGCCGACATTTTCAGCCGCCTGATGCTCAGCGTAAGAACGCAACGACGTCAGAGAAAGCGCTGGGTAAACCGCGATCGCCAGATAAGTCCACAGCGGCATTTCAAAGAGATATAGAACGATCCAGACAACAAAAGCCGCCCCTGCGCCGTGCAAAAGCCAGGCTAAGCGCACACCAGGTTCACCTCGCCAAATGCGTAACGCCTCCGTACGTACGAACCCAACAATCGACAGCGCCGGCCCGATTACCAGGCGACCCGCCAATGTGTTGTTCCAGCGAAAAATGGTGCGCCAGATCCAGCTTCTTCGAACCACCATCGATTCCGGCCAGAAATAGCTTTCCGGATCTTCATACGGGTCCGTCAGGTTAAGATCATTGTGATGCTGAAGGTGCAACGCCCTGTAGCGTCGATAGGGAAAAAGCAGAACCAGTGGGAGCGAAACCAGCAGTTCATTGAACCACGACCAGCCTGTGGGATGCCCGTGAATGGTTTCGTGTTGCAATGAGGTATGAAAGGCGACGGTGTATGGAAAAACAACAAGAGATATCCACCAAAAATCCGTTTGCCACATCAGGCCTGCTGCAAACCAGGCAATCATACACACAAACAGCAAGAACAGTGTCCGCCACTCAATTCCAGAACCGTTTTTCATGAACATTCCCCGAAACCGTTTCAACGATGGCAACCAACCAAAGTGAACAAGCCAACGATGCCCTTTTCGAATGTGCTGAGTTTCTCAAAAAAATGCAATTTCCAAATGCATTCGTATGCAGTTCTTGTCGCGCCGTGAATAACAATATAAAGAAAATATTATATCGTTATTTGTTGAGATTTTTATGACCTCTCCCCTCACCCAACTTCTCGCCCAAAAACACGTATTGCTTGCAGACTGCGCCACCGGAACCAATTTTTTCAATATGGGCCTCATGTCCGGCGATGCACCAGAGCTCTGGAATGAAGAGCAGCCAGAGAAGGTGGCCGAATTGCACCGGAGCTTTGTGAAAGCCGGCGCGGATATTATCCTGACCAACACTTTCGGCGGAAACCGCAATCGCCTCAAACTTCACCACGCACAGGAACGGGCGCAGGACATCAACCGCAAAGCGGCACAGATTGCGCGAGGCGTTGCGGAAGAGGCCGAGCGCAAGGTTCTCGTAGCTGGATCAGTCGGACCGACAGGAGAGCTTTTTGAACCTCTTGGCGAACTATCGCACGAAGAAGCCGTCGCTTCCTTCAAAGAGCAAATGGCTGGCCTTAAAGATGGTGGCGCTGACCTTCTATGGATCGAAACCATGTCGGCCAAAGAAGAGATTCTCGCCGCAGCCCAAGCCGCTCAGGAATCGGGAATGGACTACGTGTTCACCGCAAGTTTTGACACTGCGGGACGCACCATGATGGGTATTGCGCCGTCCGAGCTTCAGGACATCGCCAGCGAAATGGCGTCTCCGCCTTTGGCTGTCGGCGCCAACTGCGGGGTTGGCGCGACTGATCTGCTCTATTCCATCCTCGATATGACCGCCGATGCGAAATCAAATATTGCAGTCATCGCAAAGGCGAACTGCGGCGTGCCACGCATTGCTGGCGATGAGGTCGTGTACACGGGAACACCGGATTTGATGGCCAGCTACGCCCGGCTGGCGATTGATGCCGGCGCGCGAATCATTGGTGGATGTTGCGGCACAAGCGCTGACCATCTGGCCGCCATGCGCGCTGCCATTGATAGTCATAAAAAAGGCGATCGCCCCGCCCATCAAGACATAATCGCGGCCACGGGAGAACTGGTGAACCCAATTTCTTCTGCAGAGCCAGCGGGCGCAAAAACAAGCACAGGCCGACGCCGGTCTGGCCGACGCCGTTGATACAGAAGCTTAAAAATCCTGCTTTGGATCGTCCTAACCGATTCACGATTTGGACGCCTGCCGCCTGTAACGCGATGGTGAGCGGCAATTCTAAAAAACGTGATACTCAAGCGCCAAAACTGGTGTTAGCCTTGTTTCCAAGTCGGCAACAGCCCCCAAAAAAGCCTCGCAAACCGGCCGACTTTGAGAGAAAATATTACAGAACTGGATCGCCCCAATGAACAAAAGTCCATTATTTGCCCCAGGTGCAATCGCTGTTGCGCTTGTCGTGGCCTTGTTCTCTGCGACGCTGGCGATAGCCGACAGCGTCGTCCACAAAAGCTCCTTTGAAGGACGCAGCAATCATGTCGTTAAAGGCAATGTTGCGGTCGTGCAACTCGCCAACGGCACCTACCGTGTCGATCTCGGCGAAGACTTCTTTTTAGACGGTGCGCCGGACCCGAAAGTCGCCTTTGGAGACAACGATAAAGCGGATACGGCAACGCTCATGCCGCTTCTGAAATCCAACAGAGGTGCCCAGAGCTATGCCGTCCCACCTTCCGTGAACCCCGGGAAATATTCCCAGGTGTTCATCTGGTGTGAGAAATTCGCCGTTCCCCTTGGAGCTGCAAGCCTGAAATAGACTTGTCTGCTCTGACGGACGTTGCGCGCGGCCCCTCATACAGCGCGCAATATGTCGACCGTGGTCCGCTCCGCCCCTGCGGATCACGGTCGTTTCATTTTAAAAAATGAGCCATATGAAAAGCCTGCTGCGCGTTTGTGTAGGCAAATTGTTGCCCAACCGGGCAAGCAAGACGGGCCTTACATCCTTTTAAGCGGCAAGCCTGCCCTTCTTCTGTTTCCAAAAAAGAACGGCATGTCGCGACGAGAAAGCCTTCGGCTGAAAACGCGTTCACCGGGCACGTGTTTAAGCAAGGTTTGTCGATACAAGTATCGCACGGATGCTCTACCAATGCCGTGTTTTCGTTAGGAATCGTGTCCGTTTCATCCACGTCAAAAACTAAGGCCGCCCGAAACGCGACCCACAAACCATATTCAGGATGAATGAGCAGGCCCAATGGTGAGGACTGTACGCCCATCGCCGCCCTCGCCCAGCGCTGAAACGGCCAAACGCGGTCGCCAAAGGGATACCGGGCCTGCGCACCAAGCATCTTTGCCATGGGATCGATAACACGTTGCGTCCAGCGGTTCAGTGGATCGGGTTTTCCATCCAAACACTCATCGGACCGTTGAAACGTCGGCCAAATACTGCCGCCGCAATTGCCAATTAAAAGACCCGCACGTTTGGTAGCCGCCTCATCGCAAATTGAGAACCAGCCGAGAGGCTGCAAACCCGTGTCAGCAAGCAAATCGATGACTTTGCCGTCAATTTCTGCGCGTGGTGGCGAAAGACCCGGCATTAGTGACCTTTCATCGCGGAGCGCCAGACCTCGCTGTGAATGAAGTCAGCAATGAGCTCCCGCCCCTTAACTTCCCGATTATTTGGTGCCCTGACCTCGCGTGTTCAGGTGAAGGCGTCCGGCATGGACTCCTTCTTTTGAGTCACATAGGCATCCAACGCTTCCCGAACAGCCGGTTCCATTGCAGGAGCCTGATGCTCCGATATCCACTTGCGGGCAATGGCATTGGCCCGCTCCGGCGCTGATTTCTGTCCTTCAACTTCCCATTGTTCGAAAGAGTTGTTGTCGGCGACCGTCGAACGATAAAATGCGGTTTTGAAATTTTCCTGAGTGTGATCACAGCCCAGATAATGGCTGCCGGGTCCAACTTCCCGGATGGCGTCCATCGCCTGCCCTTTGTCGCTCACGTCGATCCCTTGCGCCATCTTTTGCTGAGCAGCCAGTTGATCGCAATCCATGACAAACTTTTCATAAGAACTGACCAGCCCGCCTTCGAGCCAGCCTGCCGCATGAAGCATGAAATTGACCCCACCCAACAAAGCCGGCCCCAATGTATTGGCGCTTTCATACGCTGCCTGTGCATCGGCAAGTTTGGAGCCGGTCAAAGACCCTCCAGACCGGAATGGAATCCCGTATTTGCGCGCGAATTGTGCCGCACCAAACAGAACCTGTGCGGGTTCGGGTGTCCCAAATGCGGGCGCGCCGGATTGCATGGAAATAGATGTCGCAAATGTCCCGAATATGACCGGAGCGCCGGGCCTGCACAGTTGGGAAAATGCGATTGCAGCCTGGGCTTCCGCCAAAACCTGCGTCAGCGTTCCCGCGACTGTAACGGGCGACATGGCCCCGCCCACGATGAACGGCGAAATAATGCAAGCCTGCCCTGCCCTGGCATAGACTTTCAACGCGCCAAGCATCGTGTCGTCCATGACCATTGGCGAGTTGATGTTGATCAGTGATGTGACAACGCAATTCTTGTCAACAAACTCGTCGCCAAACAAAATTTTGGACATCTCAACAGTATCCTGCGCACGTTCCGGCGCAGTCACAGAGCCCATATAGGGCTTGTCGGACAACGTCATGTGGGCATGAACCATGTCGAGATGGCGCTTGTTGACAGCAACATCGACCGGTTCGCACACAGTGCCACCGGAGTGATGCATTGCGGGAGCCATATAGGCCATCTTCACGAAATTCCTGAAGTCCTCCATTGTCGCATATCGACGCTCGCCCTCCAGGTCGCGCACAAAAGGTGGTCCGTAAACCGGAGCAAAGACGGTTGTTTTTCCTCCGATGACGACACTGCGTTCCGGATTGCGGGCGTGCTGAGTGAAACTCGAAGGAGCAGTTTTCATCAGCTCGCGGCAAAGCCCCACAGGGAAATGAACGCGCTCGCCTTTCACATCAGCGCCCGCGTCTTTCAACATCGCAATCGCTTCCGCATCGTCGCGGAATTCAATGCCCACTTCTTCCAGGATGATGTCAGCATTGCGCTCGATAATGCTCAGGGCATCTTCATCGAGAATTTCATACTCAGGAATTTTTCGGGTGATATAGGTGAGATGTTCCGGGACGGAGCTCGACCTTGCCGCCCTGCGGGCAGCGGCTCCACCGCCCGAACGACCGCTTCGTCCTGATCGCCTGCCCTCTGCTTCGCTCATGTCGTCTCTCCAACCCACGATCAACTTGACCAGCCACGCGCAAGCTTAGCCCGTCGGACTTTAGAATGTCTGATCTACTATGACCACTTGCATAAATGACATAAGCCTGACAGCGAAATAGGTTGTCGCAATGGGGACAGGCCATCGCGGGAGTCAGTGCGGGAGCAAAGAGAGAAAGAAAGCCTTATAGCCAATGGCATTGCGAGGCTTCATCACTTCGAGCATGACGCAGTCGCAAACACACCAACTCATGTATAAAATGGTCGCAAAATTCTCTCAACGAGTCGTTTTAGGAAGCGGTAGGAAATTTACGTGATAGATAGTCTGTGACATTCAAGGATAGGTCGCTGGAGGAATTGCCGCATGTCCGATGAAGAAGAAATCATCCTGTCCGAACTGGCGACAGAAGATCTCGTGCTGCAAATGCATGATGACCTCTACGATGGCCTCAAGGAAGAAATCGAAGAAGGAACGAACATCCTTCTTGAGCGTGGTTGGACGCCCTACAAGGTTTTGACCGAAGCCCTCGTCGAAGGCATGCGAATCGTGGGCGAAGACTTCCGCGACGGTATCTTGTTCGTGCCTGAGGTGCTGTTGTCAGCAAACGCTATGAAAGCGGGTATGACCATCCTTCGCCCGCTGCTTGCTGAAACCGGCGCTCCCAAACAGGGCAAAATGGTTATCGGCACCGTGAAAGGTGATATCCACGATATTGGCAAAAATCTCGTTGGTATGATGATGGAAGGCGCGGGCTTCGATGTCATAGACATCGGTATCAACAACCCGGTCGAAAACTATCTCGACGCCATTGCGGAACATGAACCGGACATTCTGGGCATGTCGGCGCTTTTGACCACCACCATGCCCTACATGAAAGTTGTCATCGACACGCTGAAGGAAAAAGGCATGCGCGATGACTACACGGTGCTGGTAGGCGGTGCTCCCCTCAACGAGGAGTTTGGTGCTGCAATCGGCGCAGATGCGTATTGTCGGGATGCGGCGGTCGCTGTCGAAACGGCAAAGGACTACATGACGCGAAAACACAATCAGCGCGCGTGAAAATCACTCGCGCTGACGTCTCTTTAGCTCTTGGGTCAAATCGCCAAAAAGCGCAGATTAGTTGGCGACAGCGCGTCCGGTGCGTCTTACAGCGCCTTGTGTCGCATCAACGGTGTTGGATGCGTCCTTGCCCACGCCGCGAATGGTGTTGGCGCATCCTGATACGGTGATTGATGTCATCACGAGAGCTGATATCAGCAACGCGCTTTTGCAAGTAACAAACATTTTGGGCATGGTGGTTCTCCGTTGAAGCACAATTCTTATGTACCATAAGGTTCAACACAGTGTTTGGTTCCCAGTGATACAAAACACCAGTCAAATACGAGTGATAGGATGCGGAATGATCGCCAGGGAAATTCTGGCGGTCACAAGCCAGCTCGGTCTTTCACACATCGACCTGAAATGTTTGCCAGCCATGTGGCACCACCATCCCGAAAGGATAGCGCCTGGTGTTGACAAAGCGATTGATCAAGCAAGAGCTGAAGGTTTTGACAAGATATTTGTCGCTTATGCCGACTGTGGAACAGGCGGGTTGCTGGATGAAGTTTGCCAAAGACAGGGCGTTGAACGCATTGCAGGTCCTCATTGTTTCTCATTTTACATAGGCAACGAGCAATTCGCTGGCGAGGCTGATGGGCTCATAACCAGTTTTTTCATGACCGACTTTCTGGCCCGTCATTTTGAGACGTTTCTGGTCAAACCACTCGGCCTCGACCGGCACCCAGAATTGCGGGACATGTATTTCGCCAACTATGAGAAACTGATCTACATTCCCCAAACCGATGACGACGAGCTCAACACAAATGCGCAAACAGCAGCACAGTTTCTAGGGCTTAAATACGAGCGGCGGCCCAGCGGTTACGGCGATTTGACCACCGCGCTGGCCACACTTGGTTGACGAGACAGCGATCTCTTTGCACTGTCGCGGAAAGGGAGCAGTTTCATGAAAAATTTCGACTACATTGTCATCGGTGGCGGTTCTGGAGGATGCGCGGTCGCAGGGCGTCTGAGTGAAGACCCAAACAACTCCGTATGCCTCATTGAAGCTGGCGGCGACGGCAAAAATGCGATTATTCGCATGCCTGCCGGCATTGCTGCTGTGCTTCCAACGCCAATTTTAAACTGGGCTTACAAGACCACACCTCAAAAAGGCCTGAACGGCCGACGCGGATTTCAGCCCAGAGGCAAGGCACTCGGCGGCTCCAGCGCCATCAATGCCATGTTGTATATTCGCGGTGTGCCGCAGGACTATGATGAATGGCGCGATTTGGGAAATCCCGGTTGGGGTTGGGATGATGTCCTCCCCTATTTCAAACGATCGGAAGGCAATACCCGTGGTGCCGACGACCTGCATGGCGCCGATGGACCATTAAGCGTAACCGAACATCGCGCACCGCATGACATCAGCAACGCATTTCTGGATGCCGGTCGCGAAACGCAAATTCCGATCAACCCGGATTTCAATGGCCCCACCCAGGAGGGCCTGGGCTTTTATCAGGTGACACAAAAAGACGGTGAGCGATGCAGCGCAGCGGCAGCCTACATTCACCCAAACGAAGATCGCCCTAATCTGACTGTGCTGACACGCACCATGGCGGAGCACATCATCTGGGAGGGCAAGCGCGCAGTCGGGGTCAAACTGCGCGGCAAGCACGCCGGTGAATTGCGCGCCAACAAGGAGATCATTCTGGCGGGCGGTGCATTCAACACGCCGCAACTGCTAATGCTGTCAGGCATTGGTCCTGCTGACCATCTAAAGGAACACGGTATCGATGTTGTTCAGGACCGCTCAACCGTGGGCGAAAATCTGCAGGATCATATCGACTATATCACAGCCTACAAATCACCCAGAAAGGACGTGTTTGGACTGTCAGCCAGCGGTACGGTTGATCTCATCAAAGGAATATTTGACTGGCGCAACCGGCGAACAGGCAAGCTCACCACGACATTTGCTGAAACCGGTGGCTTTGTGAAATCGCGCCAGGATGTTGAGCGACCCGATCTGCAATATCACTTCGTTGTCGGCATTGTGGACGATCACAACCGCAAACTGCATTTCGGCCACGGCTTTTCCTGCCATGTTTGCGTACTGCGCCCCAAAAGCCGCGGCTCGGTTCGCCTGGCGAGCAGCAAACCGACCGACAAGCCTCTGATCGATATGGGCTTTCTTACTGAGCGTGAAGATATGGACCTGCTCCTCAAAGGCTTCCACTCCATGCGCCAACTGCTTGAAGCTGCCCCCCTCGCCCCATGGCGTGGCAAAGAGCTTTATACTGCGGGCGTGACAGACGATGCAGAACTGGAGCAGATCATCCGCAATCGGGCTGACACAGTGTATCATCCCGTTGGCACCTGCCGTATGGGCAGTGATGATGATGCGGTCGTCGATCCGCAATTGCGTGTGCGTGGCGTAGAAGGTCTGCGCATCGCAGACGCCTCCATCATGCCTAAACTCATTGGGGGCAATACCAATGCTCCCACCATCATGATTGGCGAGAAGTGCGCCGATATGATTATGGCTGCTTAGTATTGCGCGACGGCTTTTGAAGTCGCGCTTCGGCAAGAGACGTCGCTTCGTCATTGCCGCGCAATCAAAGTCGCTTTTTGAATGGTATGCTGTCGCCGGCGTGGCAGGGAACGAACGCACAAAAGCGCATCTTGTCGCAAAATCGGTTGGAGGTTCGCGATTTGGCACAACTTCAAGTAGTCTATTGGCGCGATATCCCTGCGCAGGTCATGGTCAAGGCTGGGCGTCGCAATCAGGCCAAACGAGAACTTCCACTGCGCTTTACGGAAGCGATAGACATGGCCGCCATGCGCACGGGTGCAGCCGAAACAGACGGCTACCTGGCCGAATGGCGACGTGGTGAGCCTGTCGAAGTCGGCGATGACCTCGAAGCTGAAGCACAGGCTGCCATGGATGCGATTGAAAAGGACTACGACAAGGACCGGCTTGTCGCGTTGGTGAAAAACGGAGGTCGTGAGGCATGAACAAGATTGGTGCATCTATCGAAGTCTCGGCCAAGCACGTACTCGACGGGAAACTGCATGATGAAATGCTGCCCAAGGGCACCCGGGTCTATCTTACAGATGTCGGTGTTGATCCCCTCGCCGACATCATTCTCTCCACACGCAAAATCACCGACATGGGTTATGCGGCCGTCCC
Source organism: Pseudomonadota bacterium (assembly GCA_039180085.1). Classification (GTDB taxonomy): domain Bacteria; phylum Pseudomonadota; class Alphaproteobacteria; order Rhizobiales; family Rhizobiaceae; genus Pseudahrensia. The sequence continues at coordinate 16,462 of JBCDDX010000007.1, read as the reverse complement.
ACATATCCCGGCGCGGCGCATTGAATCCCAGTCAGCGCTCGAAGCAAGGCTGGCTGGTCTCGTGCAGGAAGGCGGCGCCCGCGACGTTCTTGTGATTGCTGGCGAAGCAGACTCACAAATGGGGCCCTACTCTCAAAGCCTTGATGTGCTGCAAACCGGCCTGATCGACAAACTGGGCATCACGCATGTTGGCATTGGCGGACATCCGGAAGGAAATCCGGCTTATGGCAAGCAGGATGTTACCGCTATCCTGAAAGAAAAACTGGATTTCGGTGCCAACAGTGATGCTGAATTCCGGATCGTCACCCAGTTTGGATTTGATGGCTCAAAATTCGTGGAATGGACGCAGGCTCTCGCCAACGCTGGCATTGAAGCGCCTATCCACCTCGGAGTCGCTGGCCCTGCTAAAATAACGACGCTGATCAAATATGCAGCGATGTGTGGTGTCGGAAACTCGCTGAACTTCTTCAAAAAACGCACAAGCGCGATTGCCCAATTGGCAACGAAGCACTCGCCGGAAGATGTTGTCGATCCAATTGAAAAAGCATGGCGCAGCAACGATAGCCTTATCGCTCAGTTGCACGTGTTTCCGTTTGGAGGGCTGCAGTCTTCAGCCGACTGGCTCGCAGAACGGGGCAGTTTCACCTTCGCTCCGCAACCAGCATCATCAGCAGCCATCGCCTGACAGTCTGCCAGTCACAGCGCAACTAGCTGGCAATTGCCCGCAAGGGCACCGGCTCCTCAATAAGCGGTGAAGCTGCCTGAAACGCACGTATAGTGTCCGCAGTCAGATCGACGCGATTGAGACCATATATGTGAATGGCGGAAACCTCATTCTTCGCCAGCTCTCGCACCTGGTCTTGCACAATTGATCGTGCAAGGTCGCTATGCGTCGAGCGGTCATCACTAAGTGCTGCGAATTGTTTCCGGATCGACTCCGGAATATGCGTGCCACACTGTTCAGCGAAACGCTCTACCTTTGAGAAATTGGCAATCGGCATAATGCCCGGAACGAGCTCAAATGTAATACCTGCTGCACGCGCCCGTTCTGCAAACCGATAGAACACGGCATTGTCGAAAAAGAATTGCGTAATCGCACGGTCACACCCGGCATCCTGTTTCGCCTTTAGAGCGTCCAAATCCGCTTGGGCTGACGCCGCTTTGGGATGAGTTTCGGGATATGCGCTGACACTGATGTCGAAAGAAAAACGCCTTTTCAGAACGCGGGCCGCATCTGCCACGCTCGCAAAACCCGAAAGCCCCTCTCCCGCGTCACCCCGAATGAGGACAATGCGGACTATGCCGCTTTCAACGAGGTTTTCGCAAAAGTCGAAAAGCTCAGCCTGTTCAAAACGAGCCAGAGGCACATGGCAGGCCGTATCAATTTCAGTGAATTGCTGCAGTTGAAAAGCCCAGTCCGCGCTGTTCATCGCGCCGTCACCACCAGCACCAAAGGTGATCGACTGAAAACGCGGAGAAAACCGGCGCAGAGCATGGGCACCCGTCATCAAGCCCCGTTCACCGCTCAGCCCCCTCGGAGGGAAGTACTCCACGCTGACCCGACCGGATGTTTCCGTTTCGATTTCTCGGTGAGACCGCATTGCAATGACTCCTTTTGGACAAACGAAGCAATCCAGAAGATGGCGCATTCACGACATCCGTTGTCGCTTTCAATACCTGACTACCGTAAGGAGGTTTCAAAATCAAGCGTAGCATAAAAATATCTTTATATTGTTATTCAATTTCAGAAAACCCTTGACGAAACTGACTTACCCGCGTCATCTGAGCATTGAAGAATGTCGTTTTTGGCATGTCGTGTGATCGCTTCGCGCGACAATAGTTGGACAAATCGAAGGCTTGGTGGTCCTAATCATTCCGGACGCATCGACATCAGTGAGAAAGACACAACGTGACCAAAACAATCGTTGCATCAGCCACAAAAGAAGTGGTCATCGGTTTTGAAGAAAAGTTCTGTGTGATCGGTGAGCGCATCAACCCGACAGGCCGCAAGAAACTTGCCGCGGAAATGCAGGCCGGGAATTTTGACACGGTCCGCGCTGATGCGCTGGCGCAAGTGGCCGCAGGCGCAACCATGCTCGACGTGAATGCAGGCGTCACGGCTGTGAACCCCAACGAAACCGAGCCGCCTTTGTTGGTTCAGACGCTGGAAATGGTACAGGAACTGGTTGACGTCCCCCTTTCCATCGATTCTTCTGTGACAGCTGCCATTGAAGCCGGTCTTAAAGTCGCCAAGGGTCGTCCGCTGGTAAACTCCGTCACCGGCGAGATGGAAAAGCTTGAAGCAATTCTCCCGCTCATCAAGAAATACAACGTGCCGGTCGTTGCCATTTCCAACGACGAGACCGGCATTTCAGAAGACCCTGATGTGCGCTTTGAAGTGGCCAAAAAGATCGTTCAGCACGCGGCGGATTACAGCATTCCGGCCCATGACATCGTGGTTGACCCGCTTGTCATGCCCATCGGCGCCATGGGGACTGCGGGCAAACAGGTTTTTGCCCTTGTGCGTCGCTTGCGGGAGGAACTCGGTGTTAACACGACCTGCGGTCTCTCCAACATTTCCTTTGGCCTGCCCCATCGTCACGGCATCAACGCAGCCTTCATTCCCATGTGCATAACCGCTGGCATGACCAGCGCGATCATGAACCCCTGCCGCCCGCAGGAAATGGAAATGGTTCATGCCGCCAATGTGCTGGCAGGCAATGATCAGGACTGCACGGAGTGGATCATGACCTATCGCGACCGCGTCGCCCCCCAGGGCACCATGCCCGCCACAATGGGTGGACCCGGAGCCACACCGGACGTCAAGCCCGCCGGCGCAGGCCGCCGCCGCGGCGGCCGTGCGGCCCGAACGGGCAGTTAGGGAAACAGCCAGATAATGTCGAGCGACCCCCTCGTCCTGTTCATGCCTTCGGGCAAGCGTGGCCGCTTTCCGATTGGCACGCCCGTTCTGGAGGCCGCGCGGGACCTTGGTGTCTACGTTGAATCTGTCTGCGGTGGGCGCGGGATTTGCGGGCGGTGTCAGGTGGAGATTCAAACTGGCAAGTTTGCTAAACACGGCATTGAAAGCACAGCAGAAAATGCCTCTGACTGGTCGCCAAAAGAGGCGCGTTACACTGAAAAACGTGGGCCTCTGAAGGAAGGTCGCCGCCTGTCCTGCTCGACCACAGTTCAGGGGCCACTGGTTGTCGACATTCCATCCGATACGGTGGTTAACCGTCAGACAATTCGCAAGGCTGCGGACACACGCATCATCGAACGCAATCCCGCGATCCAGATGTGCTATGTTGAGGTTGAAGAGCCTGACATGCACAAACCGCTCGGTGACCTCGACCGACTGAAACTGGCGCTCGAAAACGACTGGGGTTTTGAAGACATACTGGTGGCCCAGCAAATTCTGCCGGAGGTTCAAAAAACACTCCGCACTGGCAAATGGGCCGTTACAGCAGCGATCCATCAGGATCTTGAAACCTCACGCCCAACCCTGATCGCGCTTTATCCTGGCCTCAAGAATGAAGCCTATGGCATCGCCTGCGATATTGGCTCGACAACAATCGCCATGCACCTGTCGTCGCTTCTCTCAGGCCACACACTGGCCTCTGCCGGGACGTCCAACCCACAAATCCGCTTCGGCGAAGATGTCATGAGCCGGGTGTCGTATGTGATGATGAACCCGGATGGCCGCGAGGCCATGACCAAGGCGGTTCGCAACGCCGTCAACGGCCTGATCGAAGATGTGTGCACTCAGGCCGGGGTGGAACCAACGGACATTCTTGACAGCGTGTTCGTTGGCAATCCGATCATGCACCATCTGTTCCTGGGGATTGATCCGACCGAACTGGGTGGCGCGCCGTTTGCGCTTGCCGTGTCCGGCGCGGTGCATACCTGGGCATCTGAAATTGATCTGGCCATGAATGAAGGCACGCGCGTTTATGTGCTGCCCTGCATCGCTGGCCATGTTGGCGCTGACGCGGCAGCGGCTACTCTCTCGGAAGCACCACAAAATGAGGCCGAATTATCCCTGCTCGTCGATGTCGGCACAAATGCAGAAATCGTTCTTGGCCAGAATGGCCACGCCCTCGCCTGCTCGTCTCCCACAGGCCCGGCCTTCGAAGGGGCGGAAATTTCCTGTGGCCAACGCGCCGCACCTGGCGCAATCGAGCGCGTCCGCATCGATCCGGTGACACTGGAGCCACGCATCCGCATCATCGGTGTTGAAAGCTGGTCTGATGAACCTGGCTTTGAAGAAGCCGCCAAGGCCATCGGCGTGACCGGCATTTGTGGCTCCGGCATTATCGAAGTGATGGCCGAAATGTTCCTGGCCGGTATCATTGACGAAGACGGTGTCATTGACGGCTCAAAGGCGAATACATCCGCGCGGATTTTCGAAAGCAACCGCACATTCTCCTATCGTCTTTGGGAAACTGAAGGCGGCCCGGATATCACGGTCAGCCAGACCGATGTGCGCGCCATCCAGATGGCGAAAGCGGCGCTTTATGCCGGAGTAAAGCTGCTGATGGAAAAACATGGCTCTGCAACCGTCAGCAAGATCAGCCTTGCGGGTGCATTTGGAACATTCATCGATCCGAAATATGCTCTGGTGTTGGGTCTCGTTCCGGATTGCGAGATCGCAAACGTTAAAGCCGTTGGCAATGCCGCTGGAACCGGCGCGCGGATGGCGTTGCTGAACCGTGATCATCGTCGCGAGATTGAAGACACCGTACGTAAGATCGACAAAATTGAAACAGCGCTTGAACCGAAATTTCAGGAACATTTCGTCAATGCAATGGCGTTTCCTAACAAGGTCGATCCATTCCCGCGTCTTGAGGCAGAAGTCAAACTCCCTGAAAAGCGCGTGCTGGCTTCCGCCGAGGGCGGCAATGCGTCAGCCCCCAGACGTCGAGGTGGCCGTCGTCGAGCCTGACCACGCTAAAAGCGACATCAAACACCAACAATTTCTCGTTTCCGTATTGACCTCAAGTGCGCTTGAGGTCGTAGAGCTTGTGGAGCACCGACAGCCCGAAAGCCAACAGCAATATGGATAAACCCCCGAAATCGGGCTACCTGCCAAGATTCATCGCGGCGAGCGGTATCACCAATCTGGCTGACGGAATAGCAGTTGTCGTTTGGGTCTGGATTGCCACGCTTCTGACCCGTGACCCGTTTTTAATCGCGTTAATGCCGGTCGCTTTGCGCCTGCCCTGGTTTCTGTTCGCCCTGCCAGCAGGCATTGTTACCGACCGAATCGATCGGCGCCAGCTGATCCTCACCATGGATTTTGTGAGAGCAGCGGCGTTTGCCGTCGCGGCAATTGTCATATGGAACTCAACACCACTGGCACCAGCGGGCCAGACGGGGGCCGAGTTACCGGGATTGTTTTTTACCCTCATGGGGTGCGCACTATTGGTGGGAACTGCCGAAGTCTTTCGCGACAACGCCGCGCAGACAATGCTTCCGGCAATTGTTCCGCACGATCAGCTCGAGCGGGCCAACGGAAGGCTGTGGAGCGTTGAGCTGGTGGGCAACGCACTTCTGGGTCCCGCGGTCGGTGCATTTCTTATAGCATCTGCGGTCTGGTTACCATTCGCGCTCAACGCCGCCGCCTTCGCTCTGGCGGCATTGTTGATCTTGGGAATGAAAGGACAATACAGAGCAGATTGCGCGCCTCAAAAAGAAACCCAAGACTGGCGTCAGGAACTGATTGAGGGAATCCGCTTTCTTCGGGACGCTCCCCTGTTGCGCACCCTAGCCATCATAACGGGCGTTTGGAACCTATTACACCAGATGGTCGTCATCGCGCTGGTTTTGCACGTTCAGGAAAATCTGGGGCTGGAAGCAACGGGATATGGTTTGATACTTGCAGCTGGAGCCTTGGGAGGAATTGCAGGCGGTTTTGCTGCTGAAAAAATCGTAAGGTTCATGGGACAGGGAGCTGCCGCTCAGTGGATGACATTTGCATCAGCGGTGGCTTTTTGCGCCATTCCATTCGCGCCGAATGGGTTTGTACTGGCCATCATCCTTGCAGCTTTTGAGTTCACCGGGCTGATCTGGAACACCGTATCCGTGTCCTATCGTCAGAGGTTCATTCCCGATGAACTGTTAGGCCGGGTCAACAGTGTCTACCGGCTGTTGGCCTGGGGCATGATGCCAATCGGCCTGCTGCTCTCCGGGATCATTGTCAGCATCGCAGAACCTTTGATGACGCGCAGCCTGTCCCTAACCATGCCATTTCTGGCAGCAACATTCGGTGCCCTGCTGCTCACCGCATTTTCGTGGCGGCCACTGGGTAACGGTTTCGCAGCGGCCAAGCACAATTGAAATGAAACAACATCACTCTGGGTGACTGCCTCCGCACCTTACCAGAAGACCTAAGCTTCCCGCTGCGGACGAATAAGCAGCGCGATGCCCAGCACGATCAGGATCAGCACGATTGGCGCGATAGCGAATGGTGCAAAGAGCAGGCCAACACCGGCAGCAGCAGCCCATAGAATGGACACGAGCGCTTCGCAGATGGTTGCAGCGCGGGACGAAACCTGACGCCTGCGGAACAGACTGCGATTGGCCTGACTGCGGAACCAAAGCTGGATCATAACAGCCGATGCTGATGCCATTGCACCGCCCAGCGCAAGGGCAATCGCGGCTCTTATGGAAAAGACGCCAATTGCAAAAACGAACGGCGCGAGAATGACCCCGATGACGACAAATACGGCCTCAACCTTGGCACGCAATATCGTGCCCGACGCCACGGGCGCAGTGTCGATCAACTCATGTGCATCCTCGCCTGAGATGGTGATCCAGGCTAGCCCCCCTGCCAGTTGCCCGGCGGCCATCACGACCACTGGCACAATGACATAAAACGCACCTGAGCTTTCGCCATAGTTCATCCACAACAGTACCGCAGGTGGCAGCAGATAAAGAATCTGCTGTAGTGTCTGCGACATCAACCATGGGTCACGTTTCAAAAGAGCCCACTCCTTGCGTCGCAATCCGCTTCGCACGGTGCGGGACGGTTTGAAGCCTTTGAACAAAGTGCTCGCGACAGCCACTTCTCCATGAGACGATGCTGCCAGGGCATCATCTGCAAACCTGCGGGAAGAGGCACTGGCAACCAGCGCCAGTAGCAAGGATGACACGCCAAGCAGCCAGAACAGCGTTCCAATCTGGCCCATGACTGCGGATGCCGGGAGCCAGACCATGCTGGAAATATCCGGCATTGCAGCCACGGTATCGTCCGACACGAACAGGCTGAAACGGGAGTATCCCTGACCAAGAAGAATGCCAATCACCTGAAGCGCTATGACAAACCCCGCACCCACAACAGCGGCCATAATCTGTGCAAACAGCCGTGTTCGTTGGGTGCCGACCCAACGGAACAGAAGCAGGGTCAGGCCAATCGCAAGGCATGTCGCCAAAACACCGAGCGCTACAAGCACTCCATAGGCCGCAAGCCAGTGAGCGCCGTCCAGAAATGCAAGAACATTGATGACTGGCGAGGAAATTAGCATCGACAGGGAAACCGTTTGCGCGCAAAGGACCAGCGTTCGCACCTGAAACAAGCGGTGCGACGGTGCCGGAGACGACAAAATGAGATCCAGATCAGAACGCGCGTAGTAAGCACGTGTCACAGACTCGATTGCTTGCGAGAACATCAGCGAAAACAGCATCACCAGCGCGCCGGATGTTGCCAGCAAGACCGGAATAGTTTTTCCAAGACCGTCAGCTACAGCGGGCGCAATAAGAACGCCCGCGAACCAATGCATACCTGCGATGAACGTCACGATGATTGTTGCCACGATCGCCGTTCGTTGCGGCTTTCCGCCAGTCATCAGCGAAACGAAATCGCGCCAGATGAGACGAAACTCATGCCGCGCAAACCACAGAAGTGTGGAACGTTCAGGGCCGGATGAAAGCGGCCCGTGCGCTGCCGCAACGCTCGTTTGATACGCGCTCACGCAGCAAACTCCATGTCCGCGTCGTCGGTCTCAACAAGATTGAGGAAAACTTCTTCCAATGTCGAATCCTGTTTCCCGGCATTCCGGCGCAGTTCATCCAAACTGCCCTGGGCAATCAGCCGCCCCTGTGCAATCACGCCGATCCTTTCAGCCATCCGCTCGGCGACCTCCAGAATGTGGGTGGTCATGATGATCGTCGTGCCCTGCCTCACCTTGGACAGAAGAACGTCTTTCACCTGCCGTGCGGAACCGGCATCAAGCCCGGTGAGCGGTTCGTCCAGAATGATGAGCTTTGGTTCGTGCACCAGCGCTCCGGCCAATGCCACTTTCTGGCGCATGCCTTTCGAAAATCCGCTGCAGCGTTCGCCTGCATGAGCTTCGAGTCCGAGCCAGCTCACAAGCTCGAGCGCGCGACGTTCGGCAATATCGGACGGAACGCTCCAGAGGCCGGAAACGAATTCCAGATATTCCATCGGCGTGAGCTTGTCGTAAATCATGGGCTCGTCAGAAACCCACGCCACCATACGTTTAGCAGCGATGGGATCAGCAATGACGTCGTGGCCGAACACGCTGATCGATCCATTGTCGGGTTTCAGCAGCCCGGCAACCATGCGCAGCGTTGTGGTTTTACCAGCCCCATTCGGCCCAAGCAGAGCATAAAACTCTCCACCCTCGATCGTGAGGTCCAGCCCACGGACCGCTGGCCGGTCGAAGCTTTTCTCAAGATTACGAATAACCAATGCTTTTGATTCTGACATGCTTGCCTGCCCATTTGCCCAAACCCGTCGGGCCACCATCTTGGGCAAAAGCTAGGTCGAAAAATTTGCCAGCACATGAAGCGACATGGTGAATCCGCAGTAAACCATTGAATCCACCTCGCCCGATCAAGCGCGCAATGTGATGAACAGGACAATACTATCCTCTTTGCGACACCACCCTTCTGTGATAGAGCGGATTGTCTTAAGATCCAATTCGGGGGGAGTGACCGTGTCAGGATCGAATGAAAAAGCCAGCCTGAGCAGCAATACGGCGCCGGAAGTTTCGCGCAGTTTTGTGTTTTTTCTTGTTCCCGACTTTTCGATGATTGCCTTTTCGACTGCGATTGAGGCGCTTCGATTGGCAAACCGCATGCTCACCTACGACAGCTATAAATGGCGTCTGGCATCGATTGATGGTGAACCGGTCGCTGCGTCCAACGGTGTGGTGGTCAGCGTCAACACATCATTGGCGGAAGAGCGCAAGCTGCTGTCTGGCAAGGACCGCCCGTCGATGCTGTTTGTCTGCTCCGGCGTAAATGTCGAGCGTTTTGACAGCAAAAGCGTGCATGGCTGGCTGCGCGAGGAGTACAAGCGAGGGGTCGCTATTGGTGGGCTGTGCACAGGCGCGCACATTCTGGCCTCTGCCGGATTACTGGAAAATCGCCGATGCGCCATTCACTGGGAAAACCTGCCGGGTTTCTCCGAGGCTTTTCCCAAGGCGGACGTTTATGCCGACCTTTTTGAAGCCGACGGCAATATCTACACCTGCGCCGGTGGCACGGCCGCGCTCGACATGATGTTGTCGCTGATTGCGGAAGACCATGACGAAAATCTGATCAACTCAATCTGCGAACAGGCGCTAACGGATCGCGTTCGCGGCCCTCATGACCGCCAAAGGCTGCCGCTGCGTGCACGGCTTGGCGTTCAAAACGTTCGCATTCTTTCCATCATAGAAATGATGGAAGCCAACCTGTCTGAAACTCTGACACTGGTTGAAATAGCCGATCACGCTGGCCTTTCACGACGCCAGATCGAGCGCCTTTTTCGCCACCACATGGGCCGCTCTCCCGCCCGTTACTATCTCGAAATCCGGCTCGATCGCGCCAGACATTTGTTGCTGCAATCGGCCTTGCCGGTTGTTGAAGTTGCAGTAGCATGCGGCTTCGTCTCAGCTTCGCATTTTTCAAAATGCTATCGCGAGCTTTACGGACGATCACCACAACAAGAGCGGGCAGACCGTCAGGAACTGCTGAAATGAGCCTTTACATCTCAGTGGAAGATCCGGCGCAACCGGACATTATCGAATTGCTTGAAATTCATCTGTCGCTAATGCGTTCCATATCACCACCCGATAGCGTTCACGCGCTCGACCTGGACGGCCTTCGCAGTTCGGAGATAACGTTTTGGACGGCACGCCAAACCGGCACACTGGTAGGATGCGGTGCTCTCAAAGAAATTGGCGCAACACATGGTGAGATCAAATCCATGCACGTGCGCGACACAGCACGCGGCCAGGGCGTTGCCGCAGCGCTGGTGCGAACGGTACTGACAGAGGCAAACGCGAGACAATACCAGCGCCTGAGCCTCGAGACCGGCTCCCAACCGCAATTCGCCCCGGCAAGGCGCTTGTACTCGAGTTTCGGTTTCGATGAATGCGGACCGTTTGGCAGCTACGCTGAAGACCCGCACTCAACATTCATGACTTTGCAGTTGCGCAAATGACGGATCTCAGACCGACGGCACACCCTACCCATCGGCGCGCAGTCGTTCGTTTTTGCTATCGAAGGGGCTTTCTTCTATCACTGTGGCCTTGTGCAATTTGCCGAGCAGTTTGATTTCCAATTCCGTGCCCGGGGCATGGTGGCCAGGCTTGACCATGGCAAGCGCAATGGATTTCCCAATACGGTAGCCAAACCCGCCATGCGTCGCGCGACCAACCAACTGCCCGTCACGATAGATCGCTTCCGAACCACGCGCGTCGCAATCAGTCACATCATGCACTTCCAGCGTGACGAAAGACCATTCATCACCCGCCTCATGACGCGCCACCAGCGCTTCCTTACCGATAAAATCCTTGTCCAGTTTGATGAAACGATCGAGTGCGGATTCATAGGCTGAATACTCAATCGACAATTCACGAGGGATCAGGCGATAGGATTTTTCAATGGCCATTGCTGTCATCGCGCGAATGCCGAACGGCCTGATGTCGAACTCGGCCCCAGCCTCCATCACAGCGTCCCAGATCTGATTCTGCTGTTCGATGGGGTGATGCAGTTCCCAGCCAAGCTCGCCAACAAAGTTGACACGCAGCGCATGGGCCGTTGCCGTGCCAACCGAAATTTCCTTGCCTGACAGCCAGGGGAAATCGGCATTGCTGAGAGACGCGCGTGTGAGTTTGGACAGTACTTTGCGACTGTTCGGGCCCGCCAGCACCAGCACGCCATACATCTGCGTCATGGGCTTCAGCGTCACCGAGCCGTCGGACGGCAAGTGCCGGAAAAGCACGTCATGGTCGTGCGCTTCGTAGGCCCCGGCGGAAACGAGATAGAACCGGCCTGGCTTCCATTCATAAACGGTGAACTCCGACTTTACGCCACCATGTTTGGTCAAAACATGACAAAGCGCGATGCGGCCACGCTTCATCGGAATTTTGTTAGCAAAAATGGAGTTCAGCCAGTCACGTGCACCCGGACCGGTGACTTCGATTTTAGCAAAAGCGGACATATCGAGCAGTCCGCAAGTGTTGGTAACGGCCTGCACCTCGTTGCCGACATGCTCGAAGTAATTCGAACGACGGAATGACCATTTTTCGCGCACACGGCCTGTGTGATCCGCTGGTGCATGGTTCTCATGGATCAACAAATCTGCGCCAACTCCACGCTCACTTTCAGGAAGTTCATAACCTTCAGGAGCGTACCAGTTGGCGCGCTCCCAGCCATAGACAGAACCGAACACGCCACCAAGCGCTTTCTGGCGCTCGTAAGCGGGGGTGGTTTTCAGTGGGCGTGCCGCAGCCCGCTCTTCATCAGGGTAGTGCAATGTGAAAACGTTGGCGTAGGCCTCTTCGTTCTTTTCTTTAAGATAACCTTCCGTGGCATAGGGACCGTAGCGACGTGGATCGACGCCCATCATATCAATGGTCGGCTCGCCATCGACTATCCATTCCGCCAACTGCCACCCTGCCCCACCGGCCGCGGTGATGCCAAAGGAATGCCCCTCGTTGAGCCAGAACCCCTTCAGACCCGGCGCCGGACCGATGATCGGGTTGCCATCCGGTGTGTAAGCAATCGCGCCGTTGTAGACTTTCTTGATACCCGCCTCCCCGAAATAGGGTACGCGCTCGACCGCCGTTTCGATATGCGGCATCAGGCGATCCAGATCTTCCTGAAACAGTTCATATTCGCTGTCGTCATCCGGGCCATCGACATAACAGACCGGCGCACCCTTTTCGTATGGCCCAAGAATGAGACCGCCGGCTTCCTCGCGCATATACCAGGCGCTGTCGCTTTCACGCAGAACGCACAATTCATCGCCGCCTTCGGCCCGGAACTTCTGAATTTCCGGATGCGCTTCGGTCACGATATATTGGTGCTCAACAGGAATGACGGGCACGTTAAGCCCGACCATTTCGCCTGTCTTGCGGGCGAAGTTGCCGGTGCAGGAAATAACGTGGTCGCAGTGAATGTCTCCCTGATCGGTGGTAACGATCCAGCTGTCGTCCGCTTGCTGCGTGATTGCAGTAACCGTCGTGTTGCGCTTGATTGTAGCGCCGCGATCGCGGGCTGCCTTGGCCAGAGCCTGCGTCAGATCCGCAGGCTGGATATAACCATCATCGGGATGCTGGATCGCGCCCAAAAGCCCGTCTGTATTGACATAGGGCCAGCGCGCCTTGATCTCGTCTGGCGTCAATTTGACGACATTGATGCCAATCGTTTCAGCGACGCCCATATAATATTCATATTCGTCCCAGCGCTCCTGCGAACGCGCAAGTCGCACGTTCGAAACGTTGCGAAAACCGGTGTCCATACCGGTTTCTTCGGCGAGTTCCTGGTAGAAGCGTACGGAATATTTGTGCAGCTGCCCAACGGAATACGACATGTTGAATAATGGAAGCAGGCCAGCGGCGTGCCATGTAGAGCCTGACGTCAATTCGCGACGTTCCAACAGGATGGAATCGGTCCAGCCTTTTTTGGCAAGATGATAAAGAGTGGAAACGCCTACAACGCCCCCGCCGATAACGACTGCACGCACTTTGCTGCTCATGTCTTTGGCCCGTCTGCTCGCAAATTCGCGTGGCCAGCCCACGCGGTTGAGGCGCAAGATACCGCGTCAATGGCGCAACGCCACCACTCCGTTTGCGACATCACAAGAAATGCCCGCGACCACAGGATGAGAATGTGCCCCAAGGGCATATCATTCACAGAAACTTAACTGCACTCATCAACTTGAAAAGAAACAATTTCCGCCACAATCGAGCCAACTTGGCTGGGAGCTCGACGTGACGGACACCTCATTCAACACACCAGACATATCTGGGAAAACACCGCTCTGCGTGGATCTGGACGGAACGCTCATCCGCTCAGACCTGCTGTTTGAGGCGGTGTGGCTGTTCTTGCGCAAGCATCCGCTTTTAGTGTTTTTGCTTCCCATATGGTTGTTGAAGGGTAAAGCGAATCTGAAGTCGAAACTGGCTGAGATTGTTCAACCGGACGCATCGCAACTCCCCTACAACCAGTCCGTCCTGCAATGGTTGCGACGCGAAAAGGCAAGCGGTACCCCGCTCGTTTTGGCAACCGCGTCCCACAAGACCTATGCGGAGGCTGTTGCAAGGCATCTGGGGCTGTTTGACCGTGTGGAAGCCTCATCAAGCACTGTGAACCTGTCATCTGCCCGGAAGGCACAGCGCCTGAGCGACGCTTATGGGCACACAGGTTTCGACTACGCAGGCAACTCAAAAGCTGATGTGAAGGTCTGGCAACGCGCAAGACGCGCATTTATCGTTGATCCGGATCGCGCGGCGCGCGGATACCATAAACTCGATTCATCATCCGTCCTCGTCGACAGCGAGGAGACCCCGCCCCGTTGGAAGGTCTGGCTGAAGGCCATACGCATCCATCAATGGCTGAAAAATTCCCTGTTGTTCGTGCCCGCGATTTTGGGCTTCAGGTATTTCGACCCAACGACAATCGTGTCGCTCATCATAGCCTTCATTTCCTTTGGTCTGTGCGCATCCTCTGTCTATCTCTTGAACGATCTCACAGACATCGAGGTCGATCGCAAACACCCCACCAAGCGTAAGCGTCCAATCGCAGCCGGCCATCTGAATATCGTCAGCGCGTCGGTTGCAGCGTTTGTGCTTTTGGTTGCCGGTTTTGCAATGTCACTTTGGCTTCCAACTGTCTTCAGCCTTGTTTTGGCAACATATTTTGCTGTCACATGTGCCTATTCATTCCTGTTGAAACGACTGCTGCTGATTGATGTTCTGACCCTGGCTGGCCTGTTCACAATTCGCGTGGTGGCGGGCGCAGCGGCAATCGGTGGTGAAGTCTCCGCCTGGCTTCTTGCGTTCTGTGTTTTCTTCTTCCTGAGCCTCGCTCTGGTGAAACGCTTCGTCGAACTCACCATGCGAAATGACGACGGCGGGCGCGAAGTGACTGGCCGCGGCTATCAGGGCTCTGACCTTGAAACCTTGTCGCAGGGAGGCATGGCGTCCGGCTTTGCGGCAGTTGTTGTACTGGCATTGTTCATCGACAGCCCGGAGGTGGCGCAGAACTACACCAATCCGCAATTAATCTGGCTGGTTTGCCCTCTGGTTCTCTATCTGATTTTGCGCATCTGGATTCTGGCGCGGCGCAAACAAATGCATGATGATCCGGTGGTGTTCTTGATGACCGACTGGCGCAGCCAGTTCATGATCGGTGCCGGTGCAATAGTCATGCTGGTATCGCAGTTCGTGTAACATGATGAACCGCAACACAAACAGTTGGGGCCGGTTGAAACGTGTTCCGCGCAGTCTTCGACCCTACGCGCAGGACTTGTTGTTAAGTGCCCGCCCCGAAAGCGTCTTGCCGTTTGGCAACGGACGTTCTTATGGCGATTCATGCCTCAATGACCAAGGCACCCTCCTCGCATCACGGCCCACTGAAGAAATACTGGATTTCGATCCGGAAACAGGCGTTCTCCATGCGCAATCAGGCGTTCTGCTTGGCGATATTCTGACACGAATTGCCAGTGAAGGCTGGTTCCTGCCCGTGGTTCCCGGAACGCGTTTCGTAACGCTGGGTGGCGCAATAGCCAATGATATTCACGGCAAGAACCATATGCATCAGGGAACCTTTGGGGCTCACGTTCTGGAGTTCGGTCTGGCACGCTCAGATCACGCCGCCCTAACCTGTTCGCCCCAGCAAAACGCTGAATTGTTCTGCAGCACTATCGGCGGAATGGGGCTGACGGGCTTCATCACCGACGCAAAAATACAACTGATGCAGGTTCCTTCCCACTATGTCGAAGAGCAAATACACCCCTTCGCATCACTTGAAGAATTTGTTGAACGTAACGCAGAACTCGAAAGCGAAAATGAATATTGCGTCGCTTGGGTAGACTCTCTTGCAAAAGATAAAAATTTTGGAAGGGGACTTCTGATTACGGGCAATCATGTCGCAAGCGATGCAATGCCCAAATACGCACCTCCCATATTGAACGTGCCGGTAACGCCGCCGTTTCCGCTGGTCGCAGGCGTTCCGCTTAGGGCATTCAATTGGGCATACCGGACCAGCAAAAGTCGAAAATCCGGGGCAACGCTTTCGACGCCCGCCGGTTTCTTCTTTCCTCTGGATGCCATTGGCGGCTGGAACCGGCTGTACGGGCCCAAAGGCTTGTTTCAACATCAAAGCGTGGTGCCCGACGAAAATGCTTTGGTGACACTCAAAAACCTGATCGCAACGAGCCAAAATGCCGGTCAGGGCTCCTTCCTGACAGTGCTCAAGCGCTTTGGCGAAATCCCCTCACCTTCGCCGATGTCGTTTCCAATGCGCGGATACACGTTGACACTCGACTTCCCCAATCGCGGCGCGAAAACGCTGGCTCTGCTGGAAAAACTGGATGCAATTGTTCTCGCTGCTGGCGGCCGTATCAACCCATACAAAGACGCGAGGATGAGCGCAGAGACGTTTAAACGATCTTTCCCTGATTACGAGAGTCTGGAGCAATGGCGAGACCCCGCAATTACATCCGATTTTTGGGAGCGGGTCAGCGGGCGCGTAACTGTCAGTCCCCCATCGCTCGAAACACCGTCAAACAACGGCCATTTAAACCAACCTGTTAACCAGAATCCTAAACCTCGATTTCAGGAACCCCATCTAACCTGAGGGCACCGTGCACACCCGCACGAATATCAGAATTTCCGAAAGCCTCATGAATTACTTGCCATTCATATTGTTCACGGTCTTCACCAACGCAGCCGCACAGCTGATGTTGAAACAAGGCATGCTGACATTGGGATCTGTGAGCGCCGCAGGGCCGACCACAGCGATCTCTTTGGTTTTAATGGTGTTGAAGGTCATATTTCACCCTTGGGTGTTTTTCGGCCTCTGCACCTTTGTGATTTCAATGGCTTCCCATCTCTACGTTTTGTCGAAGGTGGAGCTCTCTTTTGCTTACCCGTTCCTAAGCCTGGCCTATGTGGCCGTGGCGGTGGCGGCGTGGTTCTTCTTTTCGGAAGATCTCAATCTTTGG
>JBCDDX010000006.1:0-130041 GCA_039180085.1 Pseudomonadota bacterium | reverse complement strand
CTTTCAAATCGGCCTGAACAAATTGTTGAGGCAGCCAAGATAATTGGCCGATCAAAGCTCAAACGAAGCGTTTTTGAAGCAATATATCATCATAAGAAGCGTTCAAAGTCGGTTGATGACATAATTGGTATTACTGGTCTTTCGCGGATGCAGGTGCTTCAAAACGGCGGTCACTTGGCGAAGTCAGGACTGGCTATTCAACATAAGGAAAAGGTCGGAATTTGTTACAAGCAAATCCCGTTCTTCCAAACTAACAAGGCCAAAATACTGGCGTTGGCTGGTAATTCGGCGAAGATATCAAAAGTAGCGACGAAACGTATCCCTCAAACATACGCTTCTAATTCCGTTGTTTTTGAAAAACAGGCCAAACGTTCGCCAGTCGTGAAACGAACAAGACGAAAATTGCATTCAGCTCGTCTCAAGATCGCCTTTTTGTCAACAAATCCAGTTGAGGAGGCAGCATTGCGAACCGACATCGAAGCAAGAAACGTTCAGAGAGTGTTGCGGCAAGCTATTTACCGGGATCAAGTGGATTTACGCCATATACCTGCTGCAGAATGGGCTGACTTGTTAGATGCTCTGAATGAATTTGCCCCAAATATCATCCACTTTTCCGGACATGGTGGCGACTCTGCGGTCCTTTTCGACAACCAAAAAGTTTACGATGACGGCGGAGTGGAGCTGAACTTCGAACTAATAAACCGGTTTATCAAAGCCACAAAGTCACCTCCTGTTCTTTTAGTATTCAATGCTTGTAGCACATTTGAAGGCGCGGAAGTCTTCTTGGAAAGCGTTGGGGCAGTGGTAGCAATGACAGCAACTATAGACGATGCGGCCGCAGCATTTTTCTCCTCTCGATTTTATTCCGCATTGGGAAACGGACAGTCCATCAAAGATTCTTTGGAACAGGGGAAAGCTTCCTTGGTTGCGGAAAACTTTTCTGATGCAGATCTACCATCTCTGATTTCCACAGGTGATCACTGCGACCACAGCTTTTTTTGAATACCCGACACAATATTTTCCTTGTGGAGTGCGGCACCTGCAAAAGAGGATTTTATCAGTTTCCACTTCTTGTCCGCCCCTCCCCACTTTCCCCTTGCATTCCCATCGCCTTCCTTTATACACCGCCTCGCACTGAAGGTCGGGCTTCCGGCTGGTGGCTGAACGGATGGGGGTTTTAAACCCAGGCTTTGAAGATAAGCCGTCCTCCCGTGTCTCCGCTCTCGACACTTCGCAGACCACGCCTTTCCGGGCCCTCACATGGGGCCTTTTTCAGAAAAGCGTCGGTGAGGCTTGGCGCTGGAAGCTCGCGTAACACATAGGAAAGGTGGCTGAATGGCCCTCTACGAACATATTTTCATGGCACGTCAGGACGTGTCGTCCCAGCAGGTTGACGCGCTTGTTGAGCATTTCAAAGGCGTGCTGGAAGCCAACGGCGGCTCCGTCGGCAAAATTGAAAACTGGGGTCTGAAAACCCTGCCCTACCGCGTCAACAAAAACCGCAAGGCGCATTATGCGCTGATGAATGTTGATGCGCCATCGGCGGCGATTTCCGAAATGGAGCGCCAGATGCGCATCCACGAAGACGTGCTGCGCTACATGACCGTGCGCGTGGAAGAGCATGAAGACGGCCCGTCTGCGATGCTGCGCAAGAGCGACCGTGACGACCGTCGCGGACCACGCGGTGGCGGCGGTGATCGCCCGCGCGGCCCACGCCCCGAACGCAACGACGCTTAAGGATCAAGGAACACAACCATGGTTGCTATTGAACAAATGCCAACGCGCCGTCCGTTTCAGCGCCGTCGCAAAACATGCCCTTTCACCGGTGAAAACGCGCAGACGATTGACTACAAGGACGTCAAACTGCTGCAGCGTTATATCTCCGAACGCGGCAAGATCGTGCCGTCGCGCATCACCGCGGTAAGCCTGAAAAAGCAGCGCGAACTGGCGAAAGCCATCAAGCGCGCGCGTTTCCTGGCGCTGATTCCTTACGTCATCAAGTAAGTGAACTGACCCGGCCACGCGTCACCTTCCCGGTGGCGTGGTGGCTTAAAAATATGAAGCTGGCCCGCGCGAAATGGTTTGCGCGGGCCTAACTGCCAAAGCGGCAGGACAGCGAGACCGATGAACAACCGATCGACCCTTATTGCGATTGTATGCGGCCTGTTGACGGCGCTGTTTTTCCTTGCGCCCCTCACACTCGGCTCGCTCGGCATGGCGATGTCGACCTTCACCGCCCTTCCCCTGTTTGTCAGCGCGCTTGGCTTCGGCACGGTCGCCGGTATTATTTCCGGCGTGGTGGGCGCTGTCGTGGTTGCAGGCTTCACCGGGATTTACGGCGCGATGGGCGTCGGGCTTGCAACACTGCTGCCTGCGCTCTGGATCGGCCATATGGTGGGCCTGTCGCGGGACGACACGGGAACCACCGAATGGTTCCCCGTTTCCACCATTTTGTTCCGCATGGCGCTGATGGCCGCCGTGATCACAATTCTTATCGGGGTGATTGCGGGCTATTCCGATGAACGCACGCTGGAACAGACCCGCGAAATTCTCAAACAGTTTGCCGCCGACGCGAGCGAATTGGCGCAAACGGAAGAGCAACAGGAACGCATGGCACAAAGCCTGGTGCGGATCGTTCCGTTTGTCGCGCCCGTGTCGTTGCTGTTGCTGATGATCATCAACCTGCTACTTGGTGCGCGCATTGCCCGCGCCCAGGGCTGGATGCTGCGGCCCAAAACGCATCTGCCCAGCGAAACCGCCCTGCCGCAAATTGCGGTCGCGGTCTTCGCAGCGGCCGTGGTGGGCAGTTTTGTGCCGGGCTCTGTCGGGCTGGTGGCCAAGGTTGTTGCCGGCGCGATGGCCGGTGCTTTCCTGCTTGTTGGTCTCGCTACGGCTCACACGCTGACCATGCAGGTTCCCGCGCGCGGCATGATGCTTGTCGCCATGTATGTACTGCTCACGTTTTCACGTTTTCTGGCGCTCGCCATGGCGCTTCTCGGCGTTGCCGAAACGCTTTTTCAGCTGCGCGCCCGGCGTGCGGCCCCACCTTCCAATTCCAACAATTCAAATACGTAAGTCTTCCTGAAAGGACAAAACCATGGATGTTATTCTTCTCGAACGCGTGGCCAAGCTCGGCCACATGGGCGAAACCGTTACCGTGAAAGACGGTTATGCCCGCAACTTCCTGCTGCCGCAGGGCAAGGCGCTGCGCGCCAACAAGGCCAATATGGCGCATTTCGAAGCCCAGCGTGCGCAGCTTGAAGAGCGCAATGCCGAGCGCAAATCCGAAGCCGAAGCCGTCGCGGAAAAACTGAATGGCAACACCTATGTGGCCGTGCGTTCGGCTGGTGAAACCGGCCAGCTTTACGGTTCGGTCGCGGCCCGCGATATCGTTGCCACGCTCGATGAAAACGGCTTCACCA
Organism: Pseudomonadota bacterium; assembly: GCA_039180085.1. Taxonomy (GTDB): domain Bacteria; phylum Pseudomonadota; class Alphaproteobacteria; order Rhizobiales; family Rhizobiaceae; genus Pseudahrensia. Next base: position 126,619 of record JBCDDX010000006.1, on the reverse strand, counting down.
TTGGCCGCAGCCAGGTTGAGCTGCGCGCGCCGATCAAGATCATCGGCCTGCACACCGTCACCATCATGCTGCACCCGGAAGTGGAAGTGGAAGTCGTGATGAACGTCGCACGTTCCGCCGACGAAGCTGTCCGCCAGGCCGCCGGTGAAGACCTGACCAGCCGTGACGCCTTCGAAGATGATGATGCGGCTGAAGAGGACGAACTGTCCATCGAAGACGTCTTCGAAAATGCCGACGATGTCGATCTTGAGGCTCTCGATGTAGACGGCGACGACGCCGAAACATCAAACGAAGACGCTGTTGCAGAAGAAGCGGAAAGCGACGAAAACACCGCCTGATCGCAGCGCGATCAACTGTCAAAAGTCAAAAGGCCAGCTTCGAACGAGGCTGGCCTTTTTTGTTGAGGCTATTTTGATTTTCTTGTTACGAGAGACTTGGCCGCACCGGTCACCAAAATTTGCAGTCTTATTGCTCTAAAAGCTATGGAAATATCAGCTTTTTTTTCGGTGATTGACCGTCTGCAAGTGCATTGGGTTGATATTGCATCAAGTATTGGCGGAAATGGCTCAGCAGGTCTGGAAACGAGATGTCAAGATCAGTCGAAGCTACATAAACATCACCCGTGTCGTCCCATTTGTTGAACAACCGAGTGACTGTCCCGATCCAATTCAATTGAAGATTGCGACGAGCGTCACTTGTTAAATACAAGCATATTATCGAATTGCCTTTGAATGTCCACACGGTCATTCGAGAAACGGACTTCCAAGCAATTTCGTTTCGAAGCGTTCGCTTATCCACGAAACCGCTGGGCGACAACACGACGGGAGTTCGGCACCCAAAAAGCAAACGCTGAATACTGACTACCAAGCAGAGTCCCAAAAACGCCCCCCCAAACCAACCAACATATATGCTGACTTCCCCCAATTTCGACTCAACAGCGCCGCCATTGGCAAGCCACACACCCGCCCACACGAAGAGCACACCGCCAATGGTGAGGCCGGACAGCTTTGTTTTGGATCGATTGATTGAAATCAGACCATCTGCAAGTTTGTTCACTTTGTGCCTTTTACTGATGCTGAACTGATATTCTGACGACGTGTTTAGCTGTCATCTGCGACATGTTCAAACATTCGGTCTAATTTTGTGTCCCAGCAGACCAAAGCGATTTTTCAGGTTAGTGACAGATCACCACTATGCTGGCTCAGCCATGCCTTTTCCCATCAAACACACGCTTTGCAGTCACTACCCGCCACTATTGCCAACGCTTGGTGAGAAGCAGATGCGCAGGATGATGCTGCCGTCTTTGGTCTGCACCCTTTTGGGATAGGGATTGTCCCAGGCCTGACACCGGGCATCGAATTTTTTGTCGTCGAATGCGACCACATGCCGGCATCCGGTACTTGGCAAAAACTGTAGGCAAAATTGTTCGCACCCGGGTGGCCGGGCGGGCACGTTTTATCGCGTTGGCGGGATGGTCAAGATATTCTGGCAAAAGCCGCCTGACTATATGATGACGGGGATCAACACCGGCTGAGTGGCGTGTTGAAAAGGGCCAAAACATTGCTGTTTCGGCCCTTTTCTCAATCTTGGTTCAAGTGTTCAGACGAACACGAGACACCTACTGCCAGCTTTTGATCAGCTCGTCATAGGCGACCGTCTCACCCTTAGGCTTTTCGTTTTCTACCTTTGCGTAGGGCGCGCCGGGTTGCGAAAGCCAGTAGGATGCATCCTGAGGCTCGTTCATTTTCGGACCGATCTCGCCCTGCACTCCTGCACGCTCCAGACGCTCAAGAACTTTCTCCTGAGCTTCGCAAAGTGCATCAAGCGCACCTTGTGCTGTTTTGGCACCCGACATCGCATCACCGATATTCTGCCACCAGAGCTGCGCCAGTTTCGGATAGTCAGGAACATTCGTGCCCGTTGGAGACCACCGTACGCGTGCCGGTGAGCGATAGAACTCGATCAGACCGCCCAGTTTGTCGGCACGATCCGTGAAGTGCTGCGAATTGACTGTCGATTCACGAATGAAGGTCAGGCCAACATCAGACTTCTTCAGGTCCACCGTCTTGGACGTGACGAACTGCGCGTAGAGCCATGCGGCTTTGGCGCGGTCAACCGGGGTGGACTTCATGAGGGTCCATGAACCGGCATCCTGATAACCGACCTTCTGGCCGTCTTTCCAGTAAACGCCATGTGGTGAAGGGGCCATGCGCCATTTCGGCGTGCCGTCTTCATTCATCACCGGCAGGCCGGGTTCCACGGTTGCAGCCGTAAAGGCCGTGTACCAGAACATCTGCTGAGCAACGTTGCCCTGAGCGGGGATCGGCCCGGCTTCACCAAAGGTCATGCCTGCGGCTTCCGGTGGCGAGTATTTCTTCAGCCAGTCAATGGCCTTTTCCACCGCGTAGACAGCGGCTGGCGAATTCGTGGCACCACCACGTGCAACGCAGGAGCCAGTCGGCTGAGATTTGTCGTTCACGCGGATGCCCCATTCGTCAACGGGAAGTCCATTTGGTTCACCGGCGTCGCCCATGCCCGCCATGGACATCCAGGCATCCGTGTAGCGCCAGCCGAGTGATGGGTCCTTCTTACCATAGTCCATGTTCCCATAGACCTTGCCGCTGACGCCGAGGCGCGAAAGATCGCGACCGGTGAAGAATTCAGCGATGTCTTCATAAGCCGACCAGTTGATCGGCACGCCGAGATCGTAGCCATATTTGGCTTTGAAATCGGCCTTGTTCTGCTCGTCGTTGAACCAGTCGTAGCGGAACCAATACAGGTTCGCGAACTGCTGGTCTGGCAGCTGATAGAGCTTGCCGTCAGGTGCGGTGGTGAAAGACGTACCGATGAAATCGGCCACATCGAGACCGGGATTGGTGACATCCTTGCCTTCACCGGCCATCCAATCCGTCAGGTTGCGCACCTGCTGGTAGCGCCAGTGTGTGCCGATCAGGTCAGAGTCGTTGACATAACCGTCATAGATGTTTTCGCCGGATTGCATCTGGGTCTGGAGTTTTTCGACCACATCGCCTTCGCCGATCAGGTCATGTGTGACCTTGATGCCGGTGATGGCCGTGAACGCGGGCGCCAAAACCTTTGATTCATATTCATGCGTGCCGATTGTCTCAGAGACGACCTTGATCTCCATTCCGGCAAAGGGCTTTGCGGCATCGATGAACCATTGCATTTCGCTTTTCTGCTGATCTTCGGAGAGCACCGAAAGCCCGCTGATCTCCTCGCTCAAGAACTTCTCGGCCGCTGCCATATCGGCATATGCCTGGCCCGAAGCCATCATGAGCACGGCCAGCGCGCAGGTTGTTTTCAGATATTTTCGCACAATATTTCCTCCCTTAGAGAATATGCAGTTTCAGAGTTGGAGCTATGCGCCAACTCCCTTTCCCATGAGATCAAACCAGTCTGAAAACGCCAAAGGCGTAGACTACGCAGATCCCCAGAGCCCACCACAGGTTCGGTCCGACAAGACCAAGCCATGCGAGATTGATAAAAGCGCTTCCCAGAAGCGATATGAAGAGACGGTCGCCGCGCGTCGTCTCAAAGCGCAAAATGCCAACGCGCGGATTGCCGCCCGGCGATAAGTATTCCCAAACGCCCATCGCACAGAGCGAGCCGACAATCGCCACCCAGAAGAGCGCTGTCGGGACCGTCCATGCCATCCATGACAGATCCATAGCCGACCTCCCCTAAACCCTGCCGAGGGCAAAGCCCTTGGCGATGTAGTTGCGCACGAAGTAGATCACGAGCGCTCCCGGGATGATTGTCAAGGCTCCCGCAGCTGCCAATACGCCCCAATCGACGCCGGAAGCACCAACGGTGCGGGTCATGATGGCGGCGATTGGCTTTGCGTCCGTAGTCGTCAGCGTGCGCGCGATCAGCAGTTCCACCCACGAAAACATGAAACAGAAAAACGCAGCCACGCCGATGCCGGAAGCGATCAAAGGCATGAAAATCTTCACGAAGAATTTCGGGAATGAATAGCCATCAATATAGGCCGTCTCATCGATTTCCTTCGGTACGCCCGACATGAAACCTTCGAGAATCCAAACCGCCAGCGGCACGTTGAACAGGCAGTGGGCCAAGGCAACCGCGATGTGCGTATCGATCAGGCCGAAGGCGGAATACAATTGAAAGAAAGGCAAAACGAAAACTGCAGCCGGCGCCATGCGGTTGGACAGCAGCCAGAAGAACATGTGCTTGTCGCCAAGAAACCGATAGCGCGAAAAAGCATATGCGGCGGGCAGCGCAACGAGAATGGAGATCACAACATTCATCGAAACGTAGATCATCGAATTGATATAGCCCCGATACCAGGAGCTGTCGGTCAAAATCACGATGTAGTTGTCGAGGGTCGGATTGGCGGGAAACAGGGTGAAACTCGACAGGATTTCCTGATTGGTCTTGAAGCTCATGTTGATGAGCCAATAAATCGGCAACATCAGAAAGAAGATGTAGAGGGTCGGGACCAGCCAACGCGTGATGCTCTTCTTCGCGAACCGGTTTGTTGAGCGAACGCTGGCTGTGTCGAGTTTTGCGGGTTCGATTGTTGGGGCGCTTGCTTGGCTCATCAGTCTTCCACCCGTGCATCCGGTTTATCGACACCGACATTGCTCATCACCGTGAAGAAGACGTAGCAGACGGTTATCACGATCAGTTGGTAGATCAGGGACATGGCAGCAGCCGGACCAAGATCGAACTGGCCGATTGCCTGCTTCACCAGATCGATTGACATGAAGGTCGTGGAATTGCCCGGCCCGCCGCCGGTCAGAACAAACGGCTCGGTGTATATCATGAAGGAATCCATGAACCTAAGCAGGAAGGCGATGATCAGCACGCCTCTCAGCTTCGGCAGCTGGATGTAGCGAAACACCGACCAGCGGGATGCGCCATCGATTTTCGCTGCCTGATAATAGGCTTCCGGAATGGACACCAATCCAGCATAGCAAAGCAGGACAACAAGGCTCGTCCAGTGCCAAACATCCATGAGGACTATGGTCACCCAGGCGTCGATAATGTTGTTGGCATAATTGTAACTGATGCCCAACTGATCGAGCGTGTAGCCAAGAAGTCCGATGTCAGCACGGCCGAAAATCTGCCAGATCGTTCCCACAACATTCCAGGGGATGAGCAAAGGCAAAGCCATCAGCACAAGACAAACAGGAACCCACGGGCCCTTTCGCGGCATGGTTAGCGCGATTGCGATGCCAAGAGGAATTTCGATCAAAAGAATTATGAAGGAAAAAAGCAGATTGCGCTGGAGCGCATTCCAGAACCGGTCGGACTTCAAAACATCCTCGAACCATTCCAATCCGGCCCAGAAGAATTGGTTGTTCCCGAACGTGTCCTGCACCGAGTAGTTCACTACGGTCATGATCGGGATGATGGCGCTGAGTGCTACAAGCACGACGACCGGAAGAACGAGCAACCAGGCTCTGTTGTTGAATGGCCGGTCCATGATCAAGCCTCACCCTGCACGAGATGGGAATCCTGATAGATGTTGATGCGGCTCGCATCGAACACCAGTTTCGGGTCTGCCGGCACGGGCTCGCCCTCTTGAAGAACAACGTTGACCTGATTGCCTTCAAGATTGGTACGCACGATCTTGAAGCGCCCGATATCTTCCACCGCCTCGACATGAGCGGGGATGCCCGTCCTGCCACTTTTCAGTGTGATGAATTCCGGGCGAATGCCAAGATCAGTGCTCTTGTCTGAAGGACGATACGACTTGTTGAGTTTCACTTCCGTCGCGCCAATCCGCGCCTTCTTTCCCTCGACCTCACACGGAATGACGTTCATTCCGGGCGAGCCGATGAAATAGCCGACAAACGTATGGGCGGGCTCGTCAAACAGCTCTTCCGGCGTGCCGATCTGCACAACCTCGCCTTCATACATAACGACAACCTTGTCAGCGAAAGTCAGCGCTTCGGTCTGATCGTGGGTGACGTAGATCATGGTGTGGCCAAGTTGGCGGTGCAGGTCTTTCAGCTTGGTGCGCAATTGCCATTTCATATGCGGGTCGATCACAGTCAACGGTTCGTCGAACAGGATCGCGTTCACGTCATAGCGCACAAGTCCCCGACCCAGCGATATTTTCTGCTTTTCGTCCGCCGTCAGGCCACGCGCCTTGCGATCAGCCTTGTCGGCCAAGTCCAGCACCTCGATCATTTCATTGACGCGTTTGGAAATCTCGTCACCCGCCACGCGCCTGTTTACGAGCGGAAAGGCAAGGTTCTGGCGAACCGTCATCGTGTCGTAGATCACCGGAAACTGGAAAACCTGCGCAATATTCCGCTCCTCCGGCTGCAATTGCGTAACGTCAGCGCCGTCAAAGAGGATGTGCCCTTGCGAAGGAACAAGCAGGCCGGAAATGATATTGAGAAGCGTTGTCTTGCCACAGCCGGACGGTCCAAGCAGGGCGTAAGCGCCGCCATCCTCCCAATCGTAGTCCAGTTGCTTCAGCGCGAAATCAGCATCAGTCTTCGGATGCGGGTCGTAGGAATGCGCAATCTTATCGAGCGTGATACGGGCCATGTTATCCCTCGCCCCCGGCGCCTGAAACGGGCGCAGCGACCAGCCGGTCATCACTGTCAAACACGAAAAGCCGGCTCTGATCGAGATAAGCTGTTATTGGCTGCCCGATCTCGACGCGGTGAACTCCATGGGTCAGGGCCACCAATCCCACGTCTGCGCTTTTTAGATGAACGAAGGTTTCCGACCCCGTAATTTCCGTGGTCGAGACTGTGCAATCAAGCTTCATGGCCGCACCGGTCGGCTTTTCGAGCGCCATGTGGTGTGGGCGGATACCAAGTTTGTAGTCGCCGTCTGCCAATGCGCCTGCACCATTTGCTGCGGCGACTTTCGTATTTCCAAAAACGAACTGCCTGCCCTGTTTCTGCACCGGAACGATGTTCATCGGCGGGTCGGAAAAGGTTTGTGCGGTTTGCAGATCACAGGGCTGATTGTAAGCGCGGATGGTTTCGTCGAATTGGGTTACCCGTCCCTCATGCAAAGTGGCGGTTTTGCCTCCCAGCAGCAGAGCTTCCTGCGGTTCGGTGGTTGCATAAACGAAAACCGCACCTGTTTCGGCAAACAGTTTTGGCAGTTCGGCACGCAGTTCCTCGCGCAGCTTGTAGTCGAGATTGGCCAGCGGCTCATCCAGCAACACCAGTTCGGCGTCCTTAACCAGAGCTCTCGCCAGCGCTGTGCGCTGCTGTTGGCCACCGGAGAGATTGAGCGGCGTGCGATCAAGATACGGCTCAAGTTTCATCAGCGCCGCCGCTTCGCGCACGCGCCTGTCGATGGTCGTATCATCAACCTTCGCCACGCGCATGGGCGAAGCGATGTTTTCGTAAACAGTCATCGCCGGATAATTGATGAACTGCTGATAGACCATAGCGACGTTGCGCTTCTGCACGGCGACATCGACCACGCTTTTGCCGTCCATCAATATGTCGCCGGATGTGGGCCTATCCAGCCCCGCCATGAGGCGCATCAGAGTGGTTTTTCCAGAAAGCGTTGGCCCCAGAAGAACGTTCAGCGAGCCTTTTTCCATCTGCATCGAAATGGAATCGATGTGGGTGCTGTTTCCAACCCGTTTGCTGACGTTGCGCAGATCCAGCATCGCTTAGCAGTCACTCCACAACGAAAGGCTCTGATGTATCCTGACCATCTGCGATGGTGTGAAGCGGCAGAAACCGAACGCTATCGAACCAAATTCCAATTTTTCCTCCGCCCGCAATACCCGATACTTCGCCCAAGATGGGGCGACTGCCTGTAGGAGAAAGACACCGAGTACCCTCAGCCTAACGTTTCTCACGGCTTGTGATCTGCACAATCACGACCTCAGTGTTTAGCATGAATGGAAAAGCTGCAAGCCTTGTTTTCAAGTTGCGCGGATTGTGGATAGGTTGAACTCGATCCGAAATGAAAATGGGACCCTGCACAGTGGACAATCGATTTTCTGAAACGCTGTTCGCAGGCAGGACAATTGCCATAACCGGCGCAGGGCGCGGAATAGGGCTTGCGGTAGCACGTGCCTTTGCCGATTGCGGCGCAACCGTCATCGCCCATAGCGGCCGCAAGGGTACGCAGAAAAACCTCGAAGATGTCGCTCAACACGTTTTCGAAGCTGACTTCGCGCAGGATCAGGATATCGCGGAATTTGTTGCGTCAGTGAAAGCCGTGACGCCGCGTCTTGATGTTCTCATCAACAATGCCGGCACGATGCTGGGCCGGTTCCCCGCAGCATCTTTGACGGACGAGCAGTATGATAATCTGGTCATGCTCAATCAAACCAGCGTGGTCAAAATAACGCGCGGTCTGCTGCCTCTTTTGGAGCAAAGCGGAGATGGCGCGATCGTCAACACCGTCTCCATTTCCGCCAATACCGGCGGCAGTCCGGGTTCGTCGATCTACAGCGCGACCAAAGCTTTTGTTGCGACCTACACAAAGGCGCTGGCCCGTGAACTGGCCCCATCCGGAATACGGGCCAATGCAGTGTCACCGGGAACAATCACAACCGATTTCCACGATCGCTATTCCACCAGCGAGAAGTTGGAGGGCACACGAAAGTCGATCCCGCTACAACGACTAGGCACGCCGGAAGACTGCGCGCCAGCATATCTGTTTCTCGCCAGCCCCGATTTATCAGGATACATCACCGGTCAGGTTCTGGAAGTGAACGGCGGTCAACTGATCAAATGATCTGCCCCCGTTTCCCACGAAAGCAGAAAATCCGCTTTGCGAGAAAATTGCTGATGTGTTTGCGGGTTGATGGCCAACTTCCTGGGCCGAAGTGACGGGTACCGGCGGAACCGTTGAACATCTAATCAAAGCTCAACGCTGCTCAAGACTTCAGCGCAGCTTACTCCATGTCGAAATTCTTTCGGCTCAATCAAACACGCCCGTGATGGCCACTACCCGCCGCTGTTGCCAAGGCTTGGTGAGAAGCAAATACGCAGGATGCAGCCGCCATCCTTGGTCTGCACCTTTTTGGGATAGGGATTGTCCCCGGTCTGACACTGCGACTTGTTGAAAATGAACTTGTCATAGGCCTGGCCGCGGCCAATATACATCGTCACACTGCCACGCTTTTTCACGAAAGCCTTGGCTTGCTCACAGGTGAAGTTCAGCGTTGAGGGGCGGCGCTGTGCGTCGGCGGGTGCGGTCGCCAGCGCGGCCACAACCAGACCGCCCAGAACGGCGACACCGAAGCGCGGCAACATTGATGGAAGTGTGGTCATGGCGCTGAATCCTCATTTATCGATGGTGATTATTCTTACGCAAATTCGAGCGAGCCTGCGAGAGGTGATTCTGACGCAGCGGCGTGAAAACCGCGAGAACGAGTCAACAGCCCCGGGCGATTTTTTCCTCTTTTTTCCCCGCTATCACCAGTATCTGTGATAGAAAAAATAAAGGGAATCAAAGTTTCCAGTTTTTCATATTCACCGTTCAAACGGCATGACATTTTGCCGCCGAACGCGACCACAGACCGGCATCCAATCCATGGCAGAAACTGCAGACAAAGTTGTTCAGGGCCCGGGCGGGCGAGCCGGTGCGCCCTATCGCGCTGCACCCAACAATATTGAAGCTGAACAGGCATTGCTGGGTGCGATTCTGGTCAACAATGATGCGTTTTACCGCGTTTCGGATTTTCTCGATGCCGACCATTTCTTTGAACCCGTGCACCGGCTGATCTATCAGGTCGCCGCAGAAATGATCCGCAGCGCCAAGCGCGCCAACCCCGTGACACTGAAAACCTTCATGCCAGCCGACCGCGAGGTCGACGGCATGCCGGTTGCCACCTATCTGGCCCGACTGGCGGCAGAGGCGACAACGATCATCAACGCGGAAGACTATGGTCGTTCTATCTATGAACTGGCGACGCGGCGCAATCTCATCGGCATCGGCGAAGACATGGTCAATATCGCCTATGATGCGCCGGTTGACATGTCGCCCAATGTGCAGATCGAAGATGCCGAACGACGGTTGTTTGAGCTGGCGGAGACCGGCAATTACGAAGGCGGCTTTGCAGATTTTGGCAGTGCTGTCGGCAACGCAATCGACATGGCGAGCGCCGCCTTTCAGCGCGACGGGCACCTCTCGGGTATCGCAACGGGGCTTCATGCTCTCGATTCCAAAATGGGTGGCCTGCAGCCGTCAGACCTCATCGTTTTGGCCGGTCGTCCGGCGATGGGCAAGACGTCGCTCGCAACCAACATTGCCTATAACGTTGCTGAAAAATACGAGCCGGAAATCCAACCGGACGGGACATCCAAAGCGGTGAACGGTGGGATTGTCGGATTTTTCTCGCTGGAAATGGCAGCGGAGCAGCTGGCAACGCGCATCATTGCCGAGCAGACCGAAATTTCGTCGTCAAAAATTCGGCGCGGTGAAATCAACGATGCGGAGTTTGAAAAGCTGGTGGCCTGTTCACAGACCATTCACCGCATTCCGCTCTATATCGATCAAACGGGTGGCATTTCGATTGCACAGCTTGCGGCACGTGCCCGGCGGCTGAAGCGCCAGCGCGGGCTGGACCTGATGATCATCGACTATATTCAGTTGATGCAGGGCAATAAGCGCACGGATAACCGGGTTCAGGAGATCACCGAGATCACCACCGGGTTGAAAGCGCTGGGCAAGGAATTGAATGTCCCCATAATCGCCCTCTCCCAGTTGTCGCGTCAGGTGGAAAACCGGGAAGACAAGCGTCCTCAGCTCGCCGACCTTCGTGAATCAGGCTCGATTGAGCAGGATGCAGACGTGGTGTTGTTCGTCTATCGCGACGAATATTATCTGCAGAACAAGGAGCCCGAAATGGGCACCCCGGAATATGAAGCGTGGCAGACCAAGCTGGATTTCGCGCGGGGCAAGGCCGACGTGATCATCGCCAAGCAACGTCATGGCCCCACGGGGACAGCAGGCCTTGCTTTCCAGGCGGAATACACCCGCTTTACCGACCTTGTGGATGATTCCCATCTTCCCGAAGCCTTTGAGTAGCCTGCTTGACGTCTCTCACAACGATCCATCCTGACCTCGCCGGTGGGCGGCTGACGATTGACCTTGCGGCGCTGCGGGCAAACTATCGCTTGCTGCGCCAGCGCGCTGGCGCGGCTGAATGCGCCGCCGTTGTAAAGGCTGATGCCTATGGCTGCGGCATTGAGCCGGTGGTCCACGCCTTGCTGAACGAGGGATGCAAAACGTTTTTTGTGGCTCTGCCCACTGAGGGTATGCGCGTCCGCGCAGTTGCGCCCGATGCTGCGATCCATGTTCTGAACGGGCTGTTTGAAGGGGCCGAGGCGCATCTGATCGAAACCAATCTCATGCCAGTGCTTGGCAGCGTACGTGAGATTGAACTGTGGGTTGCAGCCGCCCAACAGGCGGGGCGCGCCCTGCCCTGCGCGCTGCATATGGACAGCGGCATGAACAGGCTCGGGCTAACCCTTGCTGAGCTACGCATGGTGACCGGTCGTCCAGCTTTTATGGATCATCTCGATGTCCGCCTGTTCGCAACGCATTTCGCCTGTGCTGATGATGTCGACCACCCTAAGACCGCTGCACAACGCGAGGCGTTTGAACAGGCAAGCGCCCTATTGCCCGGTGTACCGCGCTCGGCAGCCAACTCGGCTGCCGATTTACAGATGGCTGGCCTCGAATTCGAAATGGTGCGGGCGGGCATTGCGCTTTATGGCGGCGAAGCGCTGAACCATGTCAGCAACCCCTGCCAGCCGGTCGCAAAACTTGAAGGCCGGATCATCCAAATCCGCACCAGCGCGGCGGGTGAAGCGGTTGGCTATGGTGCCAGCGAAACGCTCAAACGCAAATCGCGCATTGCCTATGTCTCGGTGGGTTATGCCGACGGCTATCACCGCGCGGCCAGCCATATGGGCGTTCCGATGCGCGCTGTCGCGCCTGCTGTTCAGGGAGCTTACAACGGCCGCCTGATCAATGGGATTGGGCGCATATCGATGGACATGTCGGCCTTCGATGTGACCGATATCCCAGACGACGAAATCGGCCCGGGTGACTGGATCGAATTGTTTGGTCCAACCATTCCCGTGGATGACGTTGCGCGCGCCGCCGGAACGATTGGCTATGAATTGCTCACCGGTCTCGGCCATCGCTATCACCGCATCTATGAAGGCGAGCGGTAGCCATGGCGAAACTGCGCACGACTTTTGTTTGCCAGAATTGCGGCGGCGTTCATGCCAAGTGGTCTGGCCGATGCGACGCTTGCGGAGAGTGGAACACGCTGGTTGAAGAAACACCGTCTACGGGTGTTGCCAGCGGTCCCGGCCGTCCGCTGAAAACCGGGCGGGTGATTGCGGCTGAACCGCTCGACGGCACCACGGAAGACTCGCCACGCATCCCAACCGGGATTTCCGAACTCGACCGCGTGACCGGCGGTGGGTTCGTGCGCGGCTCGGCCCTGCTGGTTGGCGGCGATCCGGGCATCGGCAAGTCAACATTGTTGATGCAGGCTTCAGCCGCGCTGGCAAAAAGCGGGCACGGCGTCATCTATGTTTCCGGCGAGGAGGCGGTGGCACAGGTGCGGCTGCGGGCTCAACGGCTTGGTGTTGCGCAATCGCCAGTGCAATTGATCGCGGAAACCAATGTCGAAAACATCATCACCACGCTTGAAGCCGGAAAGGCCCCTGCCCTGGTGGTGGTTGATTCCATCCAGACGCTATGGACCGACCAGACCGAATCCGCGCCCGGCACGGTTTCGCAGGTGCGCAATTCAGCGCAGGCCATGATCCGCTATGCCAAGCAAAGCGGTGCAACCGTGGTGCTCGTTGGCCATGTCACTAAGGAAGGGCAGATTGCCGGGCCACGCGTGGTGGAACACATGGTCGATGCGGTGATGTATTTCGAAGGCGAAGGCGGTCACCATTTCCGCATCATGCGCACGGTCAAAAACCGGTTTGGCCCGACGGACGAAATCGGCGTGTTTGAAATGTCGGACGCCGGGTTGCGCGAGGTGAGCAATCCGTCCGAGCTGTTTCTCGGCGAGCGCCACAAGGCAGCGCCCGGTGCTGCCGTGTTTGCCGGAATGGAAGGCAAGCGACCCGTGCTGGTGGAAATTCAGGCATTGGTTGCCGAATCGTCGCTGGGCACGCCCCGTCGTGCCGTCGTAGGTTGGGACAGCGCGCGCCTTGCAATGATCCTCGCTGTGCTAGAAGCACATTGCGGCGTGCGGCTGGGCGGTCACGATGTCTATCTCAATGTTGCAGGCGGTTATCGGATCGCGGAACCAGCCGCAGACCTGGCGGTGGCGGCGGCGCTTGTTTCATCGCTCGTGAACAAACCACTGGCTGAGAATTCCGTTTATTTTGGAGAGGTTAGCCTGTCCGGCCACCTGCGTCCGGTGTCTCAGGCTGCCGGTCGTTTGAAAGAGGCGGGCAAGCTCGGTTTCGAACAGGCAACCTTTGCCGGCGGCAGTGAATCCATAAAGCAGCCCGGTTTACGGTTGAACATGATCTCAACGCTGGCAGATCTTGTGGTTGAATTGGCTGCCGGGTCACCAGAAAGCTTGCAGGGCGCGGACGATGCTGGCACATAGTGGCGCGATCCTCACGGAGCATTAGAACATCATGCCCATTACGCTTCTTGACGGCATTTTGCTGGTCATCATGTTGATATCCGCCATACTCGCCATGATCCGGGGCTTCTCTCGCGAAGTGCTGTCGATCGTGTCATGGGTCGTGGCGGCCATCGCTGCGGCAACGTTCTTTAAATCCCTGTCGCCAACGGTGACAAACCTGGTGCCCAGCATTGCGTCGAACACGCTTGTTGCAGACGCGATTGCGGCGGCGGTCATCTTCCTCATCGTCCTGATCATTGTCAGCTATCTGACAATGCTGATCGCGGATTTTATCATCGACAGCCGCATCGGCGTTCTTGATCGCACGCTTGGTTTCATTTTCGGTGCCGCGCGCGGGGCGCTGCTGGTGATCATCACGCTGATGGGTTTTCTCTGGCTGGCCAATGACAACGAGCCGGAATGGGTCGCCAACGCCAAATCGAGACCGATGCTGGAATCGATTGGCACCAATATTCGAGATTCCCTGCCCGAAAACCTTGAAGATGTGATCAAAGGTTATTTCGGTGAGGAAGGAAATGAGAATAACGAAGGCATCGAGGACACCGAGCAGAAAACCTGACCGGCGTTTTTATTGAACTGTTTAAGCCTGTACGCCCATACGGCGCACCAGGAAAACAGGGGGCATAGCAACCATGCAGGGACCGGGCTGATGGACGCGGACAAGTTTCAGGAAGAATGTGGCGTGTTTGGCATTTACGGCCATAAGGATGCTGCTGCACTGACGACCCTGGGGCTTCACGCCCTGCAGCACCGTGGGCAGGAAGCCTCGGGCATCGTCACGCTCGATGGCTCAACCTTTCACGCCGAACGCCACGTTGGGCTGATTGGCGATAATTTCACCAAGCCAAGTGTGATTGCGCGCCTGCCCGGCACATCAGCGATTGGTCACAACCGGTATTCGACCACGGGCGGCGAAGGCATGCGCAATGTGCAGCCGTTTTTTGCTGATTTTGCCGGTGGTGGTTTTGCGGTTGCGCATAATGGTAACATCACCAACGCCAGCGCCATTCGCGATGAATTGCAGCGCAAGGGCGCTATCTTCCAGTCAACCTCTGACACCGAAGTCATTCTGCACCTGATTGCGACGAGCGCTGAGCAGCGGCTGATCGGCAAGCTGATCGATTCCGTCAAGCGCCTGGAGGGCGCGTTTTCGCTGGTTGCCCTGTCTGGCAAAAAGCTCATCGGTTGTCGCGATGCCCTGGGCGTTCGCCCGCTTGTGCTCGGCGATATCGATGGCAGTTATGTGTTTGCTTCCGAAACATGCGCGCTCGATATCATCGGCGCGCGCTATGTGCGCGATGTTGAACCGGGCGAACTGGTGGTGGTGACTGAAAATGGCCTTGAAAGCCACTTTCCGCTCGAAAAGGCCCCGTCCCGCTTTTGCGTTTTCGAATATGTTTATTTCGCCCGTCCGGATTCAACCGTTGGCGGCGAGAATGTCTATACTGTGCGCAAGCGTATCGGCGAAGAACTGGCCCGCGAAGCGCCGGTCGATGGTGATCTCGTGGTTCCGGTGCCGGATTCCGGCACGCCAGCCGCCATCGGATTTGCGCAAGGCGCAAACCTGCCGTTTGAGCTCGGCATCATCCGCAACCATTATGTTGGCCGCACCTTCATCGCGCCGACCGACAATATCCGTCACATGGGCGTTAAGCTAAAACACAATGCCAACCGCAAGCTGATTGAAGGCAAGCGGGTTATTTTGGTGGACGATTCCATCGTTCGCGGCACAACCAGCCAGAAAATCGTCGCGATGGTGCGGGATGCCGGTGCACGCGAAGTGCATATGCGCATTGCCAGCCCGCCCACCGTTTCCGGCTGCTATTACGGTGTCGACACGCCACAGAAACAGAAACTGCTCGCGTCGCGCATGAGCACCGAGGAAATGGCAGACTTTATCAAGGTCGATTCCCTCGCCTTTCTGACAATCGATGGTCTTTATCGTGCCGCTGGCGAAAGCGCGCGCAACAACGAGTTGCCGCAGTTCTGTGACGCCTGTTTTACCGGCGAATACCCGACCAGCCTGACCGACCGCGATGGCGATGGCGCCAACGCGGGAGACAATGTGCGCCCCCTTTCCCTGTTGTCTGGCGGACGCTGACCCATGACGAAAGTTCTTGATGGACGCATCGCGCTCGTGACCGGCGCTTCACGTGGTATTGGCTACCAAACGGCTTTGGGCCTTGCGAAAGCCGGTGCCCATGTTATCGCGCTCGCCCGCACGGTTGGTGGGCTGGAAGAACTGGACGATGAAATCAACGCAATCGGCGGCAGCGCCACACTGGTTCCCGTCGACATCACCGATTTTGACGCCCTTGATCGTTTGGGTGCCAGCATTCACGAACGGTGGGGTAGACTGGACATTCTGATCGGCAACGCGGGCGAACTGGGTGTTGCCACACCACTCGCGCAGCTCAAGCCCAGCGTTTTTGAAGAGGTGTTCGCGGTGAATGTGACCGCCAATTTCCGCCTGCTGCGTTCGCTTGACCCTTTGCTCAAAGCATCAGACGCCGGGCGCGCGCTCTTCGTAACGTCCGGAGCAGCAAAGCGAAGCCGTGCCTACCTTGGACCCTATGCCGCCTCGAAAGCAGCGTTGGAGCGGATGATCGAAGCCTATGCGCGCGAGAACAAACAGACATCCGTGAATGCCAATCTGATTGATCCGGGCACTTTGCGCACCAAGATGCGCGCGCTTTACAAACCCGGTGAAGACCCGACGACCGTGACGGAACCGGCCGCGATTGCCGACACTATGGTGCGGCTGGTTGCCCCGTCCAATACCCACAATGGCGGGTGTTACAATTTTGTAACTGGCAAATGGTCCCTTTTAGATGCCTAAAATGCGCTGAAAAGCTGCAACCCTTGCTGAATAACTTGTTCGATAAACACAGTTCATAACAGGCCAGTTGCATGTCCTGACCACAATCATTGCATATATGCGTCGTTTATATGCTTTTTCATCATATTCATGATTGATATATGCTCGATGAATATATATGTGAAACGAAAGGCCTTGTGGATTGGGCTGTCGGGAGCAGGATTATGAACGTTCGCACGCTGTGTCTGGCCATTCTGAACTGCGGTGACAGCACCGGATATGAAATCCGGAAAATGGTGAGCGATGGCCACTTCAGCCATTTCGTGGACGCCAGTTTTGGTTCGATATATCCGGCCCTGAAATCGATGGAAGATGATGGGCTGGTGACCTGTCGTGAAGAAGCGCAGGCAGGAAAGCCAAATCGCAAGATCTATTCCATCAATGATGAAGGCCGCAAAGCCTTTTTGGAGGCACTGACCCAGCCAGCCCCCAAGGACAATTTCAAAAGCGGTTTTCTGCTGCTTGCCATGTGTGCCGAGCTGATTGAGCCGCATGTCATGAAACAGGCGATTGATCGCCAGATCGAATTTTTGCACGCCGAAATGGCCTCCATCGATGCCGATGTCAAACAGGTGGATATGGAAGGCGCTGAGTGGGTTGGCGGGTACGGACGGGCCTGCATTGGCATGGGCCTGCAATATATCGAACAGAACCGGGCCGAACTTGAACGCATTGCGGGCAGTCGGCTGACAAAGGGCGCGGCCACGGCTCAGACGCTCGAAGCAGCAGAATAGGAGTAGCTCTGTCATGAGACTACAAGGTTCTCACCTCGTCGCAATTGGGATTCTGGCCGCCATCGGCGGATGGATGCTGACAGGAAATGTTGTGGTTGGCGGTCGTGCCGACCCTGATGCGCAGACAATCGAGCAGCGCGAGGAATCCCGCACGGCCCAATTGTTCCGGGTTCGGGTAACGGATATTCAACCTGTCCAGCGCAAGGCGACATTGGACATTCGGGGACGCACGCAGGCGGATTCAATCGTCAGCGTTCGCGCCGAAACAGGCGGCACGGTGCGACAGCGCCCCGTGGCCAAGGGTGATGATGTTAAACCGGGTGACCTGTTGTGCGTGATTGACGATGGCGTGCGCAACACAACCGTCGATCAGGCCCGTGCTGCGCTGAGCCAGGCGGAAGCTGATTTTGCGGCCAATGAAACGCTTGCGGACAGAGGCTTTACCACCAAATCCCAGATGCGGGCGCTGAAAACAGCCCTTGATAGCGCGCGGGCTGCCCTTGCCGCGGCAGAGCAGGACATGAAACGCACCCGCATTGTGGCAACGGCTGCGGGGACCGTTCAAAAACCTTTCGCGGAACCGGGCGACAATCTGCGGGCGGGGGATGTTTGTGTCACACTGATGAACACAAACCCGATGCTGTTTACCGGTCAGGTGTCTGAACGGGATGTCGCCAAGATTTCGCTTGGCATGAAGGCCGACGTGCGATTGGTGACGGGCGAAACCGTTACGGGCGAACTTCGCTTCATTGCTCCGGCAGCGGACGCCCAGACCAGAACGTTTGCAATCGAAGTTGCCATGCCCAATGAGGATGGCCGCCTGCGCGACGGTATGACGGCTTTCGCCAACATGACACTGGAACCGGTGGACGCCTACCGGCTCGATTCCAGCTGGGTGACTTTGGCTGACGATGGCCAGATTGGCGTTCGTGTGGTTGACGCGGAAAACAAGGTCGCTTTTGTGCCTGTCAAAATCCTGGCGCAGGACACAAGCCATATCTGGGTCACCGGCCTTTCGACCGGGCAGCGGGTCATCACCCTTGGCCAGAATTACGTAAAGGC
Source organism: Pseudomonadota bacterium (assembly GCA_039180085.1). GTDB lineage: Bacteria > Pseudomonadota > Alphaproteobacteria > Rhizobiales > Rhizobiaceae > Pseudahrensia. The sequence goes on along the minus strand of JBCDDX010000006.1, from coordinate 108,324 downwards.
CGGTGAAGTTGTGGAGCCGGTGACGGCTGAGCAAGCCGGAAACATACAAGACACGCCGGCTGCGGCTGCGCAGGAGACCAATTCATGACATCTGCACTCTCTGTCATACTGAGCCGCCCCAAAACGGTTCTGCTGATGATGCTTGTGATGGTGATCGCAGGCGCTGCCTCCTATATCAGTGTGCCCAAAGAGGCGCAGCCGGACATTGATGTTCCGGTATATTTCGTCAACGTGACGCAGCAGGGCGTTTCGCCTGAAGATGCTGAGCGATTGCTCGTGCGACCGCTGGAAAGCAAGTTGCGCGGTCTTGACGGGTTGAAAGAAATCACCACGATCTCCGCGCAAGGCAGCGCCACGGCGGTGCTTGAATTCAACATCGAAACCGACAAGGACATTGTCCTTGCCGATATCCGCGACAAGGTTGATCAGGCCAAGGCGGAGTTTCCAGATGATGCGGACGAGCCGCAGATATCGGAAACGAACTTTGCGCTTCAGCCCACTATTATCGTCACGCTTTCAGGCCAGGTGCCTGAGCGCACCCTGTTCCGCTATGCCCGCCGTTTGAAAGATGAGCTGGAGGCCATCGGCACGGTTCGCGAGGCGACCCTTGGTGGCAATCGCGAGGAACAGCTGGAGGTCATTCTCGATCTCGCTTTGCTTGAATCCTACAACATCAATCAGGCCGAGTTGCTGGATGCCCTCACGCAGAACAACCAACTGGTTGCGGCGGGTTTTCTCGACAACGGGACGGGCCGCTTCAACCTGAAAGTGCCAGGCCTCGTCGAAACCGCGCGTGATGTCTATTCCATTCCCATCAAGCAGAACGGCGAAGCTGTCGTGCAACTGGGCGATGTGGCCGAAATCCGCCGAACGTTCAAAGATCCGTCAAGTTTCACCACGGTGAATGGCGAACCCGCGATTTCCCTTCAGGTCGTGAAACGCATCGGCACCAACATCATTGAGAACAACAAGGCCGTCCGGGAAGTTGTCGCCAACTTCTCCGAAGACTGGCCATCGAGCATCAAGATCAATTATCTGCTCGACCAGTCGAGCTTCATCGGTGAAGTGCAGGGCTCGCTTCAGGCGTCAATCATGACCGCCATCGCGCTGGTTCTCGTCGTCGTTGTGGCTTCGCTCGGCCTGCGTTCCGGTCTTCTGGTCGGCCTCTCCGTGCCTGTATCTTTCGCGGTTGGCTTCATGATCGTTGGCCTTGCGGGCATGACCATCAACATGATGGTGCTGTTCGGCATGGTGTTGACGGTGGGCATGCTGGTCGACGGTGCGATTGTTGTGACGGAATATGCCGACCGAAAGCTGGCCGAAGGCGTCCCGGCCCAACAGGCCTACACCCGCGCGGCGCAACTGATGTTCTGGCCGGTGGTCTCATCCACAGGCACCACGCTGGCCGCCTTCCTGCCGCTGCTTTTGTGGCCCGGCGTTCCCGGCGAGTTTATGTCTTATCTGCCGATTATGGTGATCATCGTCCTGTCAGCCTCGCTGATGACCGCGCTGATCTTCCTGCCAACGGCAGGTGCCGTTACAGGCGTTGCAACGGCATGGGTCGGCGCGCGCATCGGGTGGGTGAAACCATGGATCGTTTCAATTCTTCTCGCTGTGGGTGCGGCTCTCGCCGCCGCTCTCGTGCTCGATCTTGCAAAAATTCTCTCGCTGGACGCGATCCTGAAAAACGGATTTGAGCCGACCCGCGATTACATGCTGCCAATCGCAATGATCGTTGCGTTCGCCCTGGCCCTGCGTCTGGTGATCGGTCCGATTAAGGGCTTCATCGCCAAGCGCGCGATGCGCAAGAGCTCGGAGGAGACTCAGGACCCGACGACTCTCATGTTCACCAGCCAAAAGCCTTTGGAAATCTCCAGGGTCGGCGGTGCGATGGGGGGATATCTTCGCTTCCTGAAATTTGCGTCCGGCAATGTCTTCGGAAATATCGCCGTCATTCTCGCGATCGGATTTGCCACGGTCTATATTTTCAGCACGTTTGGCGAAAACAACAATGGCGTTGAGTTCTTCGTTAATGAAGAGCCCGATGTCGCGATTGTGCTGGTTTCTGCACGCGGCAATCTTTCAGCAACGCAGGTGCGCGATCTTGTGCAAGAGGTCGACGCGCGAATTCTGCGTGTGCCCGGCATTGAAAACTCAGTCGCAACCGCCACGGCGCCGGGCGGTGGCGGTCCTGACAGCCCGTTGGGCGGTGTTCAGGATAAGCCAGCTGATGTCATCGGTGAAATTCAGATCGAGTTGAATGATTTCTGCTGCCGCAGACGTGCTGTTGAGATTTTCAACGACATCCGCACATCCACTGCCAGCATTCCCGGCGTTGTTGTCGAGGTCCGAAAAATCGAAGGCGGACCACCGACCGGCAAGGATGTGCGACTGCAGGTTTCCTCGACAGACTATGATGAAATGGTTGGCGTGGTTGCGCGGGCACGGGAATTCGTGAACGGCATGACCGGGCTTCAGGATCTTGAAGACGGGCGCCCCCTGCCCGGCATCGAGTGGGAGTTGAAGGTCAATCGCGAAGAAGCCGGACGCTATAACGCGGGCATCGTTTCCATCGGCTCGATGGTGCAACTGGTCGCGACCGGCGTTCCCATCGGCAAATACCGGCCCAACGACTCAGAAGATGAGTTGGACATCCGTGTGCGCCTTGCGCCGGAGCAGCGCACGTTTGAATCGCTCGACCGGCTGAAACTGCCAACGCAGAACGGTCAGGTGCCGCTGGCGAATTTCATCACCCGGTCCGCGCAACCCAAGGTCGCGTCGATCACCCGCAAAGATGGCTTCTACACAATGGAAGTGAAGGCCAATCTGATTGAGGGTTTTGAAGAAAACGGAAAGGGCATCACGCCCGACGACAAGGTTGCGGAAATTCAAGCCTGGCTGGACACCCAGCAATGGCCAAGTTCTGTTACGTTCAAATTCCGTGGTGGTGATGAAGAGCAGAAAGAATCGGGTGAGTTTCTCGCCAAGGCTGCAGGTATCGCACTCTTCATGATGTTCATCATTCTGGTGACGCAGTTCAATTCGTTTTACCAGACGGTGCTCACCCTCTCGACGGTGGTTCTTGCCATCGGCGGTGTTTTAATCGGGCTGATGGTTACGGGCCAGAAGTTCTCGATCATCATGACGGGAACGGGCGTTGTGGCGCTTGCGGGCATCGTGGTGAACAACGCAATCGTGTTGATCGACACGTTCAACCGGTTGCGCGCTGAGGGTGTGGAAACGCGTGAAGCGGTGCTTAAAACCTCCGCGCAGCGCATCCGCCCCATCATGCTCACAACCATCACGACGATCCTGGGCCTCATCCCCATGGCGTTGCAGATCAATGTGAATTTCTTCGAGCGCGTGGTTTCCTATGGTGGCATTACGTCCGTTTGGTGGGTTCAGCTTTCAACGGCCATCATAGCAGGCCTTGCCTTCTCGACGATCCTGACCCTGGTCATGATCCCGAGCATGCTGGCAATGCCTGCCAATATTGTAGCCGCGTTCAAGTGGATTGTCGGAGAGCAGCAACCGGCGATGGCCACCGCCGGAGCAAGCAGTCAGGCCGTTGCGCAGACGCAGGACGGGCTGAACTCAATGTTCAGAAGCGCCCGGGCATCAGGCCAAACGCCCGCTGGAACGGCTGCGGCGGCAAGCGGCGGATCGTCCCGCCATCCTGAAGATACCAGCGTCATGCCGATACCGAAGGCTGCGGACAATGACGATGCCGCGTTCACCGACGCGGCTGAGTAATAAAGTCAGGCCTGAGGCGTCTTGTTCGACGCCTCAGCAGCCTCTCGTTTTTGCCACTGGAAGTAGCTCAGAGGCAGTGTGGCCAGATAAACGAAGCTGAAAAACGCCAGCGTCTCCCAAGGATAGCTGAACAGGATGACGACGATCATCATCATGCCGATCATCACGGGCAGGACCATGTTGCGTGATACCCGCTGCCCTGCCCGCTTGGCGGACCATGTGGGCAGATTGGACACCATGAGAAAACCGATGGTCAGGATGTAAAGCGCTGTAAAAACGGTGACCCATCCGCCACTTTCAAGCCCGAGCAGCCCCAGATAGACCGGCAAAAGCGAAAGCAGCGCGCCTGCTGGTGCCGGAACGCCGGTGAAGAAATCGACATGCCAGTCAGGTCGGTCGGGATTGTCGAGCATGACGTTAAACCGCGCCAGCCGCAGACACCCGCATATCGCGAATACCAGCGCTACGCTCCAGCCCAGCGCCTTGGCTTCGTTCAGCGTCCAAAGATACAGCACTATGGCCGGGGTAACGCCGAAATTCACGAAATCGGCGAGCGAGTCCATCTGCTCGCCAAACGAGGTCGTCGATTTCAATATCCGTGCAACCCGCCCGTCGAGAGCATCCAGAAGAGCTGCAAAAACGATGGCGACGACGGCAAACCCGAAGCGGCCTTCGAAAGCAAAACGAATGGCCGTGAGGCCCGAACAGATGGCTCCAAGGGTGATCAGATTGGGAACCAGCATTCGAAACGGCACATCGCGCAGGCGCGAGATAGCGACTTCATCCTTCGGGTCATCGGCTTCCGAAAAAAGTTCCGGTGGTTCCTGCGCAGCGATTTCCGGCGTTGCGGCCTTGTCAATTTCGCCTTCCGGATCGAATTCTGGAAACGGAGGCTTCATCAAACGGTTCTCGGCGTTGCACTTGTCGCGTTCGTGTCGCCATGGGCTGCGATGACCGTTTCGCCCGCCACCATGGTTTGCCCTAATGCCACACGCGGTGAAGCGCCATCAGGCAAAAAAACATCAACACGCGAACCGAAACGGATCAGGCCAAACCGCTCTCCCTGCGCGAGAGCGTCTGATTCTTTGGTCCAGCAAAGGATGCGCCGCGCCACGAGGCCGGCAATCTGCACCACGCCAACGGCACCGTGCGGACCATCGATCAGCAGCGAATGACGTTCATTTTCCAGCGATGCCTTGTCGAGGTCAGCGGCCAGAAACTTGCCCGCCTTGTGCTGCGAAATCGCAACCGGGCCGCGTACCGGTGCGCGGTTTACATGGCAGTTGAATACATTCATGAAGACGGAAATGCGCATCATCGGCTCATTGCCAAGCTTCAATTCTGCAGGCGGCACGACCGGGCCGACAAACGACACCACGCCATCGGCTGGTGAAACAATCAGATCGTCACTGACCGGAACAACCCGTTCAGGGTCACGAAAAAACGCCGCACACCAGATCGTCAAAATCAGGCCAATCCAGAAAAGCGGATCCCACACAAAGCCAAGTATGACGGTTGCGACCGCAAATATTGCGATGAACCGATAGCCCTCGCGATGGATTGGCACCATGGCTGACCGGATTGAATTGACGACTGACATTCAGTTTCCTCTAAACCTTCAATCACGCTGTGTGATTTCGATAACGTGACGTGCAACAACAACCTGCCATCATGCAAATACCAGAGATTACGGCAAAAATCTCAATTAGACTTCGGCGCGCGATCCGTTTTGTCTCTTTTTGGTGAATGATGAATGGCCCCGATAACGGCCTGAGTCTTACATGAGATAGCACTGAAATTCAAAACACACCTTGCTAAACCTCATCGGGCGGCAAGCAGCGGCCCTGTGATTTCGCGGACGAGTTTGTCGCGCATCGATTCGGCGAATGTTTGGAAGCTTTCCGCATTCAGAAGAAATGCACCGGGGCCTCCAATCACGCGATGGAGATAGTGTTGATGGAGATCAAAACGGGCCAGATCGCCCAAATCATAGTCAATCGAATGAATGATCAGTCCATTGATCACAATGCCCTGCGAGATAGCCGCATCACGCGCGATGCGCGGGTCGTTGCGGTCGCTCGTGCCGTCGCCGGAAACGTCAATCACGAGCCGCCGCCCGTCAAATTCATTGGTGAGGAGAGAAGCCGTTGAAAATTGGATGGCTCCACCAATATCGGTAAAGCCTTTCAGGCGGCGCGGCATGCGGTCCACCCCTGCTGCAAACGCCAATGCCGTCGGTGTAGAATTGATCCGTGTCCATGGCACGGCAGTGATTTGTTTTCCCGAACCCGACCATTGGACGATGGTCAGTGCCATTCCCGCCTCACCCAGCCCGGCGATGGCATTGAGCACAGAAGGGTGCCGCAATGCTTCGGCGATCCCCTTGCGCTGAAGTTCGTATTCATCAGCATTGACGCTGGTGGACGTATCGATTGCCAGAACGAGTTCGAGTTCCACACGCTCAGCGCGCGCTTCGTCTGTGAACATCATGGTGACGGCGAGCATGGACAGTGCGACCGCCCAGACACGCCATGCACCGCGATGCATTATGCACTTTCATCCGATGGGCGCTTGCGCACGATGACACCGTGTTCATCGGCTTCCTGAGCAGCGCGCAAGCGTTGTTCCGCCTCGGTGGCCTCGCGCTGGCGGCTCCACATGGTGGAATAGAGGCCTTTTTTCTTCAGCAGCGCCTTGTGCGTTCCGCGCTCAGCGATCTTGCCAGCCTCCAGAACGATGATTTCATCAGCGTCAATGATAGTCGATAGGCGGTGAGCGATAACGACCGTTGTGCGATTTTCAGAGACGATGTCGAGCGCGGCCTTGATCTCCTGCTCGGTTTGCGTGTCGAGCGCGGAGGTTGCCTCGTCAAGAACCAGAATGGGCGGGGCTTTCAACAGGGTACGCGCAATCGCAACGCGCTGTTTTTCGCCGCCGGAGAGTTTCAACCCGCGCTCGCCCACCTGGGTGTCAAAACCCTGTGGCAGACGGGCAATGAAGTCACCAATCTGGGCGCGCTCGGCGGCCTTCTCAACCTCTTCGCGCGAAGCAGCAATCCGGCCATACTGAATGTTGTAGGCAATCGTATCGTTGAACAGCACGGTGTCCTGCGGAACCATGCCGATCTGATCACGCAGGCTGTGCTGATCGACCTCGCGCAAGTCCTGCCCGTCAATTGTGATCGAACCCGACTGAATGTCATAGAAACGGAACAACAGCCGTGAGATCGTGCTCTTTCCCGCACCTGACGGGCCGACGATAGCGACCGTTTTGCCAGCGGGAACTTCAAAGCTGATGCCCTGCAGAATAGCGCGGTCAGGATCGTAGCGGAAATGCACATCGTTGAAACGAATAGCGCCGGTTTCAACCGCAAGCTCCCCGGCGCCTGGTTGATCAACAACTTCCGGCGCGACATCCAGAAGCTCAAACATCGCTTCGATGTCGGTCAGGCCCTGACGAATTTCACGATAGACAAAACCGATGAAGTTCAGCGGTATGGAAAGTTGCATCAGGAACATGTTGATCAGAACGAAATCGCCCAAAGTCTGATCACCGCGCTGAACGGCAAGCGCCGACATCACCATGCATGCGAGCATGCCGATGGAGAAAATGAGCGTCTGGCCGAAGTTCAGCCACCCAAGCGACGTCCAGGTTCGTGTGGCCGCCCTTTCGTAGGACGCCATCGATTTATCGAACCGTTCCGACTCCATGCGTTCGTTGCCGAAATACTTGACGGTTTCATAATTCAGCAGGGAGTCGACAGCTTTGGAATTAGCGTCGGTGTCCGACGCATTCATGTCGCGACGGATCTGAATGCGCCAGTCACTCGCGCGAATGGTGAACCAGGAATAGGCCCAAACCGTTGCCGCGATGACGGCGACGTAAGTCCAGCCGAAGAAATAGGCGAAGATGCCAGCGTAAAGAGCAAATTCCAGTATCGTCGGCAGGGTGTTCAAAATCGTGAATCGAACGATGACTTCAATGCCCTTGGTGCCCCGTTCGATGATGCGCGAAAGGCCGCCCGTGCGGCGCGCGAGGTGAAACCGCAGTGACAGTTTGTGCATGTGAACAAAGGTGCGATAGGCGAGCTGGCGCACCGCGTGTTGCCCGACACGGGCAAACAGCGCGTCGCGCAACTGGTTAAGACCCGTCATCACAATGCGCGCAACGTTGAAGCCGACGACCAGCATAATGGGCGTCATCAGTGCCGCCGGGAGCCACCAGACGTCCTGCTCGACACCATCAAGCGCGTCGGTCGCGTATTTGAAAAAGAAAGGAACAATGGCGGTGACCAGCTTTGCCAGAACCAGGAAACATGCTGCATAGAGCACGCGCAGTTTGAGGTCGGGCCGGTCTGATGGCCACATATAGGGCCACAGATTGGCAACGGTTTTGAGCGACGAACGGTCGTCGCCCTTCTGCGCGGTTTGGGTATCAGACAAAATGGACTTTCGGTGAAACAGGTTTTACGGGCGGCAATTGCCACCGCAACAGGATTTTAAGAAGGCGGATGTGGTTTCGGAAAGATCGCGTATGAGATCTTCATTGACGACGTAACGGGACCGCGGGTGAACCGTTTCAGAAACGATGATCCCGGATTCAATAAGCACTTTGAGATGCTGAGAAACGGTCGATTGTGCCAGCGGCAGAACCTGTGTGATGTCCTTGCAGCCGCAATGGCGGTGCTTGGCAATGTGTTTGAGAATATCGATGCGGGCCGGGTTGGACAGGGCGGCAAAGATGGTTGCAATCCTGTGGCTCGCCTCGGCGTCCACATCGATATATTGCTTTTCAGAACGCACAGATGACGCAGAACCTGCCAAAACAATCGCCTCTCACGTTTCATCGTAAATATACGATGAAAGTATGCTCGCCGAAGACATGTTTCAAGAGCGTGGCGCCATATCGGGCGAATTTACACCGAAATTCGCCTATTCAGCTTCAGAATTCTCGGGAATTTTGAAAATCTGGCCAACATAAATGCGATTTGGGTCGCGTATCTGGTCTCTATTGGCGTTGTAGATCGTCGTGTAACGAATCCCCTCGCCATAACTCTTGCGGGAAATGCGCCACAAATTGTCACCCGGTTTGATGATCACAGTGGTGCCGGTACGAATAACGGGTGGCTCCGGCGCAGCATCGTTTTGAACCGTGGGTTCAACCGCAGCCTGTTCAACGGGCGCGGTTTCGGGCGCAGGCGCGGGTGCCGTTTTAGGAGCAGCTTCGGGCGCTGGTTTTGGTTCGTCAGCGGCAGCAACTGTTTCTTCTTTTTTCTCTGGTTCCGCCGCGGCAACCACCGGCTGCGGATCGTGAAGCAGCGCAACTTCGGCGCGGCTTAAGACCTCGCCAGTGCTTTGATCAACAACATCCGCCCGCACGGTATGGTTGCCCGGCTCAAGAGCGAATTTCCGGGTCAACAGAAAGCGGTTGTTGGGCGTGCCGCGCGTCAGACCAAGAACCTTGCCGTCAATATAGACGCGCACAGGCACGCCGTTTTTGACTGAACCGGCAACGAAAATCGATCCGTTTTCGACCTCAACCGCCTCAACCAGAACCTGAGGAGCGGCAGGCGCAGGCTGCGGCTCAACAACCGGCTCAGGAGCTGTTTCGGCCTTTGGTTCGTCTGCCGCTTCTTCCTTGGCTGCTTCTGTGGTCTCAGGCACCAACGGCTCCGCTTGCGGCGCGGGTGCAGGCGCTATTGCTGCTACCTCCGGTGCTGCTGGCTCGCCTTCAGCCGATTGTGGCTGCTCGGGCTGTTCCGTTTCAGAAGCTTCAGGAGCCTCAGCGACTTTGGCTTCCGGTTCCGCCTTTGGCTCACTGGCAGTTTCAGTTTCTGCAGTCACTGGTGCTTCTGGTTGCAGGGATTGCGGTTTCACCACAACACGGGTTGCCTCATTGTCTTTCGTCACCAGCGCCAGAACATCTTCGTCGCCGCGTTCAGGAATGCGAATGATACCGGTTTCCGCAGAAGCAATAACAACACCCTTGGATGTGGTTGCCCGCAAGGCCAGAACATGGTCTCCCGGCTTCAGGGGCTGATCAGGTAGAACCACGAAATCGCCGCTGGGACCGGCTTTGCCGGAAGCGACCACCGCACCACTGGCGTCAAGAACATCAATCTGAGCATCATTCGGGCCGCGACCGGCGATCAAAATCGAGCCGTCTTTCTCCACCCGCAAAACATCAAAAGCAGGTGCCACAGGCACCGCAGCATCCGGCTGTTCCGGTGCTGTTTCCGGCTCAGGCGGCGTAACAGCGGGCGTTTCGACTTCAGCCTGTTTTGCATCAGAAGCCGCCGGGGCATTGGCCAGCACCTGAATGGGCGCTTTTCCAGCCTGAAAATACTCAACGATTGCAGCGGGTTGAATGACACCCGTATAAACCGCTCCCGCCGCCACAACGCCGGTTCCGACGGTCGCCAGAAAAGCTGCCTTGATCATTCCAATGGCCATAACATGCCCTGCCCTATTGCCCCTGCCGAATTGCCCGCCGAGGCCAGAAGCCTCGCCCAGAACAATTGCGTGGGAATGTAGCACAAGTCCCGCACGCAGTGCACCTCTTGGCCCGCAAAGTCGGCGATTGTGAGATCACACTTGTGACAGCTTGTCTTATGCGGGGACGCAACAGGTGCTCATGGTTGACCCTGAACAGGGAAATCGTGCCAATGGGGGCCTTGAGAAGAGGATGCTTCATGATTCGAAACATTTGTGTCTATTGCGGATCGTCGTCTGGTGACGACCCGGCATTTCTGGCGGAGGCGGAGGCTTTGGGCAAAGGCCTCGCGGCAGCGGATATCGGACTGGTCTATGGCGGTGGCGACAATGGCCTGATGGGTATGGTGGCCCGCTCAACGTTGCAGGCGGGTGGAAGGGTGACGGGTATTATTCCGGAGTTCCTTGTTCAGGTCGAACAGGCGCGCGGCAGCGTTGGCCTCGAAGGTGCCGAAATCATTGTGGTGCCGGACATGCACACCCGCAAGCACATGATGTTCGACAAGGCAGACGCCTTCGTAACCCTGCCCGGCGGCATCGGTACGCTGGAAGAGATCGTCGAGATCATGACATGGTCGCAGTTGAAGCGCCATAGCAAGCCGATGTTCGTGATTGATATCAACGGTTTCTGGGAACCGATGGTGAAACTGCTTGATCACATGGAGGCGTCTGGCTTTTTGCACAACCCTGACGCCGCCAGACCGACATTTGTTTCGAATGCGGCAGACATTATGGCAGCCATGGGCAGCTTCCAGTCGGCATAGAACTCAACATCTGCGCGCAATCAGGCGGTTTTAGAGCCGCGAAACATCGACCATGAATAGATTGCAAGCGCGGTCCAGATGATCGCGAAAGCGGTCAGTTTGGGAACCGTTACGTCTTCGTTGAAAACAAAAAATGCCAACAGGAAAATCAGCGAAGGCGCGATGTATTGCATGATGCCGATGGTCGAAAGGCGCAGCGCACGGGCGCCAAAAGCGTAGAGGATCAGCGGCACGGCGGTGACAGGCCCGCAGCCCAAAAGCAACCACAGATCAGGCGATGACAGGCCGAAATGACCCGTGCCCTGCGCCGCCAGATAGAGCAGGTAGCACAGCGCAAAGGGCATCAGCATGATCACTTCCAGCAGGAAACCCTGCGTGGCGCCAATGGCGACAGTTTTGCGGATATAGCCATAGGTCGCGAAACTGAATGCCAGCACCAGCGCGACCCAGGGAAATTGGCCGCCCTGAACGGTGAGCAGCAAGACGGCAAACGCAGCCAGCGCAACGGCCACCCATTGGGCCTTTGTCAGGCGTTCACTGAGCAAAACATAGCCGAACACAATCGATATCAGCGGATTGATGTAGTAGCCGAGGGCGGCTTCGTTGGCGACATTGTTCAGGACCGCCCAGACATAAACACCCCAGTTCAGCGTAATGACAAATGCCGACAGACCAATCCGGACCAACACGCTGGGCTGCGAAAAGGCCGCCCTGATGTCGCCCGTGCGGCGCAGGATGATCAGCAGAATTGCCGCAACGGGAACGGACCACACGATGCGATGTGCCACGATTTCGGCCGCCGGAATGTGATCCAGCGCTTTCATGTAAAGCGGCAGCGCACCCCAGAAAACATAGGCCCCGAGCGCGTAGAAAAACCCGGCGCGCGACGACTGGGTTTCGTTCACGCCTGCGCCCTGACCAGCCGGTAATTGAGACTGTCCGTCAGCGCCTGGAAGCTCGCATCTATGATGTTGTCGGAAACACCCACCGTCCACCAGCGCTCGCCCTGATCGTCAATGGACTCAATCAGCACGCGGGTGATGGCTTCCGTGCCACCGTTCAAAATGCGCACCTTGTAGTCGACCAGTTCGAGGCCGGAAATCTCCTTTTGGTATTTCCCTAGATCGGTTCGCAAGGCCTTGTCGAGCGCGTTGACCGGCCCGTTGCCTTCAGCCACCGACAGCAGCCGTTCGCCATCCACCACGAGTTTCACCACCGCTTCTGACACCGTGATGATATCGCCAACGGCATTGAAGCGCCGCTCAACCGTGGTGCGGAAGCTCTCGACTTCGAAAAACGTGGGAACAGTACCGAGCGTACGGCGCGCCAGCAGTTCAAAACTCGCCTCCGCCGCCTCATAGGCGTAGCCCTTTGCCTCCCGCTCCTTGACCACTGCAATCAACGTGTCGAGACGCGGATCGGACTTGGAAACCTCGATGCCGCGCCGCTGAAGCTGATCCATGAAATTGGACTTGCCCCCCTGATCCGACACCATGAGATTGCGCCGGTTGCCAACGCTTTCCGGCGACACATGCTCATATGTCGTCGGGTCTTTCATCAAGGCTGACGCATGAATGCCCGCCTTGGTGGCGAAGGCCGATGATCCCGCATAGGGCGTCTGGCTGGCAGGCGCGCGGTTCAGCAATTCGTCGAATGTGCGCGACAGGCGTGTGATGCCTTTCAGCTTTTCTTCATCGACAGAAATTTCAAAACGGCTCTTGAACGGTTCCTTCAACGCGAGCGTTGGGATGAGGCTGATCAGATTGGCATTGCCGCAGCGCTCTCCAATACCGTTCAGCGTGCCCTGAATTTGCCGCGCACCGGCCAATACGGCAGCGAGCGAGTTCGCAACCGCCTGATCGGTATCGTTATGCGCGTGGATGCCGACATGGTCACCGGGAATGTGTTTGCAGACTTCCGCAACGATTTCGCTGATCTCGCTTGGCTGCGAGCCGCCATTGGTGTCGCACAGCACAACCCAGCGCGCGCCGGTTTCATAGGCCGTTTTGGCGCATTCGAGCGCATATTCCGGATTGGCCTTGTAGCCGTCAAAGAAGTGCTCACAGTCGACGAGCGCCTCCTTGCCGGCATTCTTCGCGGCTTTGACCGAGGCTTCAATGTTCTCGACATTTTCCTCATTGGTGCAGCCAAGCGCGACACGCACGTGCAGGTCCCATGCTTTGGCGACGAAACAGATTGCGCTTGCCGCGCTCGCCGTCAGTGCCGCAAGGCCCGGGTCGTTGGAGGCGGAAACACCGGCCCGTTTGGTCATGCCGAATGCGGTGAAGATCGCCGACTTCGTGCGCCCTTCTTCGAAAAACGCCGTGTCCGTCGGGTTCGCTCCCGGATAGCCACCCTCAACATAGTCAATGCCGAATTCATCGAGCATCTTGCAGATGGCCAGCTTGTCCTCGAGCGAAAAGTCCACGCCCGGCGTCTGCGCGCCGTCGCGAAGAGTGGTGTCAAACAAGGTGATGGTTTCGCGGGTCATCGATTTGCTCCAGCGGTTACGTGACGGCAATTCTTTGACTGCCCGTCCTCCACGCTGCGCGTGTGCGGGCGAGACGGGCCGCGCAGTGTTGTATCGAAAAGTGTGATGGTTTCACGGGTCACTTGTTTCTTGCCCCACGTCTTTTGCGAATGAATGTGATGATTTCAGCTTCCCGTTGAGCGATTTTGCTTCGCAATTCTCGCTCCATTTCCCGGAATTGCTGCTTTATCGATTTCTGGTCGCGATTGAATTCGCGATCCAACTGTTGAAGCCCCGCTTCGGGTTGGGAGAACTCCCCCACCATGGCTTCTCGTTCGGCTTCATAACGGGCACGACGCGCCTTCAATACGTTGTCCAATCTGTTGGACAACCTCTGGACGTTGCCACCTAAATCAATGCGGGCGGCTTCATCAATCTTCGGCCTCATACGCTCCAGTGATTGTGTGTCCCAGCGCAGCATTGGTGGCTCAAATGCATCAAGGTTCGGCGTGCGGAAGGTGGCGTCCAAACTGTAGTGGGATGGGTTGGACAGACCGACGACAGTTTTGGATGTTTTGTGAAATGCCGCGTATTGAACCCCTGCCCAACCGATCAGGCCAAGGGTTGCCGTGCACAAAAGAGCGATGGTGATTTTGCGAACCCGGGATGAACGTGCATCGCGCTTTTCCCGAAAGCGTGCGTGCGCGCCGTCCCGCCCGAGATGCAGTCCATATCGTCGCCGCAGATATCGCAAACTTCGGTTGTTGGAACTGATCACCGAACAACCTCCCAGGTGGTTATCCGCTCGCCGGTTTCAGAGTCTTTTGAGTCCTTTAGCTGAATCCCCTGACCCAGAAGTTCATCGCGTATGCGGTCCGCTTCCGCCCAGTTTTTGTTAGCGATGAAGGCTAGGCGTTGGTTGATCTGATTCTGCGGATCGACTTGCGCCTCAGCTGCAACCATTTCAAAGCCCAGCAAGCTTAGCGAAACCGCCAAGTCCTCATCTGAAAAACCGCTTTCGCTGAACAGGGCGAAGATGGCAGACATATCGAGATCATCTGAAAGCGCGTTGAGGACAGCCACTGGCACCTCCCCGTCTGTCTTGCCATCGGCGCGCCGGTGCCATTTTACCAGGATCGCCTCCGCCTCCTCCAGGCGACGCACGCTGAAATCAATTGGCTCGCGATAGTGGGTCATCAGCATGGCGAGGCGCACAACTTCGCCCGGCCATTTGCGACCGCCCACTTTTTCCGTTTCCAGCACGTCGTGCACCGTGTGAAAATTGCCGAGGCTTTTCGACATTTTCTGCCCTTCAACCTGAAGGAACCCGTTGTGCATCCAGATGTTCGCCATGGCGTCGGTACCGTGGCAGCAACGGGACTGGGCGATTTCGTTTTCGTGGTGCGGGAAAATGAGGTCGAGACCACCGGCGTGGATGTCGAAGGTTTGCCCCAGATAGGCTTCGCTCATGGCGGAGCATTCGATGTGCCAGCCCGGTCGGCCACGGATGGTTTGGCCGTCGAACGTGGCGTCCCATCCCGGTTCGGAAGCGCTGGATTCCTTCCACAGCACGAAATCCGCTGCATTTTCCTTATGCGCTTCCACGGCGACCCGCGCGCCGGCCTGCTGTTCGTCCAGCTTGCGGTTGGAGAGTTGCCCATAGTCCAGCATGGACGATACGCGAAACAGCACTTCGCGGCCCTGCCCGCCGGTTGCGACATAGGCATGTCCCTTGTCGAGCAAGGTCTGGATCATCGTCACCATGTCCGTCTTGCCGTCATCGCGCGGCAAAACAAAATCGGTCGCGCGGGGCTGGTGCGTTGGATCAAGGCAACCGAGCGCTTTCATGTCTGCAAAGAACTGATCCGCCGTTTTTTCCGTCACCGCACGAATGGCCTCATTCAGCGGCTTGTCGGGATAGTCGCGCACGGCCCGCGCGTTGATCTTGTCATCAACGTCCGTGATGTTGCGCACATAGGTAACGTGATCTTCGCCATAGATATGGCGCAGCAGGCGGAACAGGACATCGAACACGATGACCGGTCGCGCATTGCCGATATGGGCGAAATCATAAACTGTTGGTCCGCAGACATAGAGACGCACATTGTTTGCATCAATCGGCTCGAACCGCCCTTTTGAGCGCGTCAGCGTATTGTAGAGTTGCAGGGCGCCCCGCTGGTGTTTGCTCTTTTCAACCACGTCGTTTTCCATCGTTCAGCGCCACGCAGGCGCAATCAGGCCCTGCTGGCCCGGCGTTCGTGAATTTTTAGGAAAAAGACGTAAACAACCCGACCAGCAATGAAGCTAGTGAATAATAATCGCGCAAATGCAAATGCTGCCTTTGTGGCAACGGGCAAGTGCTGGATTGGTTGTTTCGAAAGTCATGCTGCCCTTATCGCGCTCAACCGCGATTTGGTCAAGCGGGTAAGCCTGAAGAAAACGCGCGCCAGAACAGCGAAAACGACAAGAAGGCCATCACAGCCGCGATCAGGAGATCGAGAATCTGCCAGGCTCTTGGTTTGCGAAACACCGGCACCAGTTGCTTTGCGCCATAGCCGAGGGCGAAAAACCACACGAACGAGGCTGCCATTGCGCCAATAGTGAATAACAAGCGTTCATTCCCGGCATATTGACCCGAAATGCCGCCGACCAGCACCACCGTATCGAGATAGACATGGGGGTTGAGAAAGGTGAACGCCAGCAGCGTTAGTAGCGCGGCCTTCAGGCTCAAACCGCCATTGCCGGAAGCATCAAGCCCGCCGCTTTGAAATGCCCGCCGCAACGCCATGATGGCATAGACGGCCAGAAAGATGCCGCCGCCAATTGTTACCCACCACAGCAATGTCGGGTTGGCCTGCACCAGAGTGCCAATCCCCGCCGTTCCAGCCGCGATCAGCGCGGCATCGGCCATGGATGCAACGAGACAAAGCAGGAAAACATGCTGCTGCAAAAGGCCCTGACGCAGAATGAATGCGTTTTGAGCGCCAATGGCGATGATCAACCCGCCACCGAGCAAAAATCCATTGATAAAGGGAAACACGGGTGGTCCTTCAGAACATCGACAATTGGCCATCGTCTTTTGGTTCATCTGCCTCACCCTGCCGCGGCAGGTCAACAGGCGCCTGGATGTCTTTTGTTGCGTTCGCAACCTTGTTGACCGCATCGCCCACCGGTACGGCTTCGAAAAAATCGTCTGGCGCGGGCACCATAATGTCTTTGACTTCATCAACCGTTGTCGATTTGCAATCGAGCCAGCGGTCTGAGTCTTTCGGGTGAACGATAAGCGGCAAGCGGTGGTGAATCGGCGCAAATGTCTCATTGGCGGCTGTTGTGACGATGCAGGCCGTGTCGATTTCATTGCCATTGCCGTCATGGTCAGCCCAGGTTTCCATCAACCCGCCAAAGGCCATGATCCCGCCGTCGCGCGGCCGCACCCAATAGGCCTGGCTCTTTTGCCCTTTTCCAAAACGCCGCCATTCGTAGAAGCCGTTGGCAGGTATCAGAACACGCCGGTGGCGGATGGCATTGCGAAACGAAGGCTTTTCAGCCGCCGTTTCGCTGCGCGCGTTGATCAGCAGCGTAAAGTCTTTCGGATTTTTCACCCAGGCCGGCACAAAACCCCAACGCACCAGCACCCCCTCGCGGGCATCGTCATGCCCGTTTCTCACAACGAAAATCGGTTGGGTTGGCGCAATGTTGTAGCGCGGCAGCATTTCGGGCTCGAGCCGCGATGTCTGGGCGATCCCCATCACTTTGAGAAGGTTTTCCCATTGCGCCTCAAGGCTGAACCGACCGCACATTTGCTTTTGCCTTAAAACTGATTGAAGACGACCCGGACATACAGGATACAACACCAAGTGTGAAACGATGAGCAATCGCCTCTATCCGCCCACGCCTCTTCTGGGCGTTTGCACCGCTATCTGGCGTGATGACCGTATCCTGCTCGCCTGCCGCGCAGCACCGCCTAATGCGGGCACCTGGGCGATGCCTGGCGGGCTAGTGGAGGTCGGCGAAACGCTGGAAGAAGCTGCCCGGCGCGAGGTGCTGGAAGAAACCGCCCTGCATGTCGATGATCTTGTTTTCAACCGGTTCACCGAAATCATCATTCCCGATGATGCCGGACGCACCCAGCGCCATTTCGTGCTCGCGATGTTTGTGGCGCTCAGAAATGTAGGCACAGCAGTGGCCGGAGACGACGCGGCGCAAGTGCGCTGGTTCAGCGAAGCTGAGCTTGAGAATGTGGAACTGACACGCAATACGCTTGTCTTCGTGCGTGAAAGCGCTGCGATATTGAAGTCCGGCACCGGCTCGGCCTGAACCTCAAGCCGGGTCTCTGTGGCATGGCCTGCGCCCGCTTCATGCCGCGCTCCCGCAAATGTTTCTTGGCGCGGCGCACGCTCTGCCCTACATAAAGCGTATGAGCCGGTTTTCATCCTTCATTTTGCTGAGTTTCCTGTGCGCCGGTGTTGCGACCCATGCGGCTGCGCAACAGCCTGATGTGCCGCCCGGCGTTGAACCCGACACAACGCCGGTGGAAACCAGCGCGCCTTATGATGACAAATTGATGCGGCTGGCCGAAGTTCTCGGCTCCATCCACAAATTGCGAAATTTGTGTGGGGCCAATGAAGGCAATAAATGGCGCGATCAGATGGGGAAACTGATTGCGACCGAAGAGCCCGGGCCGCGCCGAAGGGCGCAGATGATTGCCCGTTTCAACCGCGGCTATAACGGTTTCGATGAAACCTACTCAACCTGCACCCCATCTGCCCTGTTGGCGGCTGACCGCTACCGCAAGGAAGGCGTGTTGCTGGCCAGTCAGATCAACAGCCGATACGGGCGATAAGCTCTGACAAACCCGCATTTTCACGTTCTCAGGGCGCCCGAATTCCGCGCGTTAACCTTTTGACAAAGCAGCATGGGTCAGCCGGTTTTAATTCGCTGTGCAGACCGCTAGGTTCTTAACAGTTTATAAAGGGAATCGCTTCCCAGCCTGAGAAAAGCATGTTGTACGAACCTTCCGAAAATCTGGATGCGCTGATACGCGAAGAAAAGCACCGCGTGGCAGCCGAATTTTTTCAGGAAGCCTGGAACAACGCCGTTCAGGAAGGCATTGAGCCTGCTATTCTCGCCCGTTCGGCCGTGGAGTTTGCTTTAACGCAATTGGGCATTTCGGATGGTGCAACGGCTGTCGCCGATCTGATTGCCGATCTCCCCGCTGACGAGGAAACAGGGCGTTTCATCGCCAACAAGGTTATTCAATAACCCCGCCCAGAGTTTCTCTGGCATCATCGAAAACTTGTTTTGCCGCAACGGCGTCTGAGCACTTTCATGCGCAGTCTTCCGTGCTATTGTGGCGCAGCGGCACGTGCCGCGATCCTTCGTTTTGAACGGGCCTAGCGATGAGCCTTCTGCTGAATATGCGGTTTTTCGGTGCAATTTGCGCACTCGTGATGGCTTTTGGCTTTGTCGGATGGTCCGACGCGGCCAACAAGGTTCAGACCAAACGAATCCAGGTTCCGCTGGAGACTGAAACTGTTGAACAGGACGAGCAACCCGAAAGCTCAGAAGAGGGCGACGACGGTTCAGGCATTCCCAGCAGCGAGTTTCCTGTTGCGCCCGAATCCGTCTCCCCAAAGCCTGAGGAGCCGGAAGAAGCAGGCGAACAAACGGAAATCGCCATCCCGGAGATCAAGCGGGACATTGAGGCACTGCCAGCGCCCGTTCAGCGGATGCGGGAACTGCTCATCAACGCAGCCAAAACGGGCGATATTGAAAACCTGCGTCCACTCGTCGGCTTTGGCGAGACAGCCACCACGCTTTCGATCGGCGGTCTGGATGGCGATCCCATCGAGCATCTGAAAGAGACGTCCGGCGATGCGGAGGGCTTCGAGATATTGGGCATTCTGCTCGAACTGTTGGGTGTTGGATACGTCCATCTGGACCCCGGCACAGACGAGGAACTCTATGTGTGGCCCTATTTCTTCGCTGTACCCTTCAACAAACTGACGAAGGAGCAGACCGTCGAACTTTACACCATTCTTACGGCTGGCGATGTTGAGGAATCGGAGAGTTTCGGCAGCTACGTTTTCTATCGCATTGGCATCAAACCTGATGGCCAGTGGAGCTTTTTCGTGGCTGGCGATTGATGCTTCAATCCGACCTTTTTATCCATTCCCTGTCTGGACTTTATAACTGAAATGGCTCACCAATTTCGTTTGGAAAATCGCGCTGTCGTCGGTTTGGCGGGTAAGGATTGCACGCCTTTTCTGCAAAACATCATCACTTGTGATGTGGAAAATCTTGCATCTTCTGAAGCGCGCCACGGTGCACTGCTGACACCGCAAGGCAAGATTCTATTCGAGTTCATTCTGCAACGACGCGAAGAAGGGTATTGGATCGATGTTCATGCCGATCTTGCAGATGACTTCATCAAACGACTGACGTTCTACAAATTGCGGGCTGACGTTTCGATTGAGCGGACGGACAAATCCGTTTTTGTCGACCTTGGTCGGACTCAACCCAATCAGGACGGTTGGTTTGCGGACCCGCGACTGGCGGATCTTGGCATGCGCCGATATGGCGACGATCCATCGCTCGTTGATGGGACCAAAGCGTGGAACACACACCGCATTCAAGTTGGCGTTGCTGAACTGGTGGAGGACTATGATCCATCATCGGTGTTTCCACACGAAGCGATGTTCGACCATTTTGCCCATGGTGGGGTGGATTTTGAAAAGGGTTGCTATGTCGGACAGGAGGTCGTCTCGCGCATGCAACACCGCGGGACTGCGCGCAGCCGGTTTATCCATGTCCATGCACCGTCCGGACAGCCCTTGCCAGAAAAAGGGACGGATGTTTCCACCGCAGACGGAAAGACGATCGGAACCATGGGCAGTTCCACCGGATCGGGCGGTCTCGCGCTGGTGCGGCTGGACCGCGCCGCTGCGGCACAGACCAACGACTTTGCAGTAAGGGCGGGCGATACGCAGGTTGAGTTGCAATTGCCCGCATATTTTCCCGGCGCATGGCCGCAATGAGCGCGACCTGATGAAGACCATGAACACGGTAGCCTCAAAAACAAGTCGCGCCTGGCAGCGCATGCTTTCAGGACGCAGGCTCGATCTTCTGGACCCGTCGCCGCTCGATATTGAGATGGAAGACATTGCCCATGGGCTGGCGCGCGTTGCGCGCTGGAACGGGCAAACGCATGGCGATCATGCCTTTTCTGTCGCCCAACATTGCGTGCTGGTCGAGGCGATTTTTTCGTCGGCAACGCAAAAGCCGCCAACGCCCAATGAGCAATTGTTCGCGCTGGTTCATGATGCGCCGGAATACGTCATCGGTGATATGATCTCGCCTTTCAAGGCGGTGATGGGCGGAGACTATAAAGATGTCGAAACCCGGTTGGAGAGCGCCGTTCATTTGCGGTTTGGCCTGCCTGCGCTGCCTTCACCGGCGTTGAAAAAACGCATCAAACAGGCTGACAATATGGCGGCTTATCTCGAAGCCACTCAATTGGCGGGGTTCGAGGTTGCCGAGGCAGAACAGTTTTTCGTGCGCCCATCGGTGGAACGGGCGATCGACACAGACATTACCCCGCTTTCCGCACTGGACGCGCAGGCCGCTTTCCTGAAGCGCTTTGCCGAGATTGAGGCGCTGCGATGAGCGCCATTCATGTTTGCCCGCTGGAAAAATTGAACCACGTTTTGGCAATCAGCGGGCCCTGTCGTTTGCTCACGCTTTGCGGTCCGGGCAAGGAAACAGCACCACCTTCGCATGCGGAGCATGGCTTCCTGCAACTGGTTTTCAACGACATTAATGAGCCTAGAGAAGGGCTCATTGCGCCGGATGAAAGTCATGTCAAAGCGATCATCGATTTTGTGACGATCTGGGACCGCAAGGTCCCACTTGTGATCCATTGCTGGATGGGCATCAGCCGGTCTACAGCGGCAGCCCTTATTGCGAGTGCTGCCCTTTACCCGCAAGCGCCTGCCGAAGGACTGGCGTCGTTATTGCGGTCAAAATCACCCATGGCCACGCCGAACCGGCTGATGGTTGAACATGCTGACACCATTCTGGGGCGCAAAGGCGAACTGGTCGATGCGGTGGACGCCATCGGGCGCGGACAAGACGCTATGCTTGGTGAGCCCTTCACCATTGCCCTCGGTGAGTTGCGGGCACTGTCTGACGCGATGGCAGCTACATGAACGGCACTCAGCAATTGGGCATTGAGATCGGGCTGCACGCGGTTGTGGTCGCGGTGGACGACAGCAATCCCAATATTCTGATCGTCGATGGCACCAATGCAGCCGGCGACAACTGCCCTGGCCTGCCTTATGGCCCGTTTGATCCGACGCGTCATCGCACGCTCGAGATGGGTTTGCGTGAATGGGTGGACAATCAAACCCAACTCAAGCTCGGTTACGTGGAACAGCTCTACACATTTGGCGACCGAAGCCGATTGCATGCTGACCCGACCGATCAGGCCAACCTTGTTTCCGTCGGCTATCTCGCGCTCGTGCGCCAGACGAATGAGACCGGCACCGGGCGCAATCTGCAATGGAATTCGTGGTACAGCCATTTCCCTTGGGAAGACTGGCGCGGCGGGCAACCGAGCCTTCTTGGGCAAGCCATTCTGCCTCAGATGGCTGATTGGGTGCGCGCAGCACCGCTCGACCGTTCCGGCAGTTCCAACCTTGAACGGCAGGTGCGTTTTCGGCTCGCCTTCGGCTGCGACCTGCCGGACAGCGGCGCTCCGGTCGTTGAGCAGTGGGACGATGAGCGCGTGCTTGAGCGTTATGAACTCATGTACGAGGCCGGATTTGTGGACGAGGCGGTGACCGATGGACGGTTTGGGACGCGGCAGGTTGATGCCGGAACCGGGCGCCCGATGCTGCACGACCACCGGCGCATTCTCGCAACTGCAATGGCCCGTCTGCGCGCCAAGCTGAAATACCGGCCGGTTGTCTTCGAGCTGATGCCGGATCAGTTCACCCTGACCGAACTGCAACAGACGGTCGAACACATTTCCGGACGCGGCATTCACAAGCAGAATTTCAGAAGGCTGGTCGAAACAGCGCAATTGGTCGAACCGACCGGCGCGAGATCGTCTAACACAGGCGGACGGCCTGCCGCCTATTATAGGTTCCGCAGATCCATCCTGCGCGAACGCCCCGCTCCGGGTCTGCGCATTGGTGCGAGGGGCTAAGACCGCTTAATCGATCCTGATATCAAGCCCGATATCGAGCGTTGGTGCGCTCATCGTGATCTTGCTGGTGGAAATCATGTCCACGCCGGTTTCTGCAATCGCCTGAATGGTGTCGATATTCACGTTGCCGGACGCTTCCACCGGAATGCGGCCATCGACCATGGCCACACCTTCGCGCAATTGCTCAAGGCTCATATTGTCGAGCATGACAACATCAGGCTTCGCTTCCAGCGCAATGGCAAGTTGTTCGAGCGTATCGACTTCCACTTCAATTTTGATCAGGTGTCCCGCAAAGGCGCGCGCGGCCTCTATTGCCTCGCGCACACCGCCGCAGACGGCAATGTGGTTGTCCTTGATCAAAATCGCATCATCCAGACCAAAGCGGTGGTTCGCGCCGCCGCCGCATTTCACCGCATATTTCTCAAAACTGCGCAGGCCGGGAATGGTCTTGCGAGTGCAGCAGACTTTCGCCTTCGTATGCGCAATGCGGTTGGCAAATGCGTGGGTGTAGGTTGCAATTCCGGACAGATGGCAAAGGTAATTCAGCGCCACGCGTTCTGCGCCCAACACGGCCCGCGCGGGGCCTTTAATGACCGCGATATCCGATCCGGGTTCAGTCTGCGCGCCATCACGGGTAAGCGGTGTGAACTCCAGCGAACTGCCCAATGCTTCGAACGCCGCCTGCGCAATGGGCAGACCGGCGATCACGCCCTGCTCCCGGCAATTCATGACAGCCCGTGCCGTGGCATCAGCAGGGATTGTTGCATCGCTCGTCACATCGCCCGCCAGTCCCAGGTCTTCTTCAAGCGCCGCGCGAACGGCTTGCTCGATCACGAGAGGCGGCAATGAAGGAGGGTTTATCATGCGCTTGCGGCCTTCCGGTTTGTGTTCAGAATTTCGTCCGCCAGGCGATTTGCCTCCGACAGCGTTATGAAGCTGCGTCTTGCGAGTTCAGGAACCTCGTGCGGGATATCGCTGCGGAAATGCCCGCCCCGGCTTTCGTGCCGCGTGATTGCTGATACGGCAATCAGCTTGGCAGTGATCAGGGCGTTTTCAAACCGCTGATAGGTGTTTTCTGCATCCAGCCGCATGATCGTCCGCAACCCTTCGACCATGCCTTCGGGTGTACGCACAACACCAAATTCCGCGCTCATGGTTTGGCGCAGCAGGCTCATGGCTTCGGTGTCTTCTGCCGTGTCGCCATCGTCGTGCGGCAGGGGCTCGTGGTCCCATGGATTGATCCGTGGCGCAGGCAGAAGACCCTGAATGTCTTCGGCAATGCGGGCTGCGAAAACGACCGCTTCCAGCAGTGAATTGGACGCAAGCCGGTTGGCGCCATGGGCACCGGTGGAGGTGACCTCCCCGCAGGCCCAAAGGCCATCGAGCGACGAGCGGCCATTGGCGTCAGTGAGAATGCCACCCATGAAGTAGTGAGCCGCCGGGACGACCGGAATGAGATCCTTTGCCGGATCGACATTCGCGTCGACGCAATAGCCGTAAACTGTTGGGAATTCGTGCCTGAAACTTTCGCCGACGGCTTCTCGGCAATCGAGATAAGCGCCCCTGCCAGCCTTCACCTCATTGTAGATACCACGAGCCACAATATCGCGCGGTGCGAGTTCAGCATCGGGGTGCAGCGGCACCATGAAACGCTCGCCAGCATCATTCACCAGCGTTGCGCCATGGCCGCGCAGCGCTTCTGTCGCCAAGGGCGCCGGGTCCTTGCCGACATCAATGGAAGTTGGGTGAAACTGGACAAACTCCATATCAGCCACAATCGCACCGGCACGCGCGGCCATGCCAATGCCGCCGCCCCGCGCTTCGGCGGGGTTGGTGGTCATCGCATAAAGATGGCCGACGCCACCGGCGGCCATGACGATGGCGCGCGCGGGCAGATGCAGCTTGTTGGGTCCATTGCCCGCCTCGTCCCGCGCGACAACACCCTGCACATATTTGCCCGATGTGATGATGTCCTGCGCGACATAGCCTTCAAGCACACGAATGGAGGGTGTCTCGCGCACAGTCGCCACAAGAGCCTCCATGATCGCCCGTCCAGCCATATCGCCTCTGACGCGCACGATGCGATGTTCGGAATGGGCCGCTTCTTTGGAAACCGCGAGCTTGCCTTCAAGATCACGATCAAAAGGCACGCCATAGGCCAGGAGATCGGTAATCCGGTCCGCCGCCTGCGATGCCATGAGCGTGGCGATGTTTTCGTCAACGATGCCAGCGCCGGCTTCAACCGTGTCGGCCACATGTTTTTCAATCGTGTCGCCCGGCGCAACAGCAGCCGCAATGCCGGCCTGCGCCCAGGCTGATGACGCACCCTTGCCCAGCGAGGCTGCGGTCAGAATCGTAACCGGTCTTGGTGCCAGTTTCAGCGCACAGAAAAGGCCCGCCAGACCGCCGCCGATGATGATCACATCGTCGGTGCCCGTCCACGTGACGGGGCGCAGGAAGGAAAGTTGTTCAGCCATGATGCGCCGCCCTCAAAATCAAAACAGTTCTTCGCCCGTCTTGCGGACAGAATCGGGGAAATCCCGATACAGTGCGAAAGTGATGTTTTCCACTTTCGAGTTCACGTTGAAATGCATCTTTTCCATGTCACCTGACCGGGTTGCAGCCATGGAAAAAGCTTCGTCCAGCTGTGCAAGATTTTCGACCTCGATATGGATCTGAAACTCGCCCATTTCCTTTGGTCCCAAGCCAAGCTTGCGCCGCAACAAACGCCATCCGGCGATTTTACCCTCGGTTTTCAGATGCTCCATGAAACGACCAAGATCGTTGCAGAACTCCATATCCTGCACGCCCGGTTTCAGGCTGAAATAACCCTGATAGATATCCATCGCTTCACGCCTGTTCGAAGTGGTTTGCGGTCAGACCGGTGCTGATGTTCAGTTTTTCAGATTGACCATGCGCTCGACCGCACGTTTGGCTTTTTCAGCCATCAGTGGATCAACCACGACTTCCTCTTTCATTTCGAGCAAGGCATCGAGAATTTTCGGCAAGGTGATGCGCTTCATGTGGGGGCACAGGTTGCACGGCTTGATGAACTCGACGCCTGGCGCCTGTTCCTGAATGTTCGATGCCATGGAACATTCTGTGACAAGCAGAACTTTTGAACCGGGTTTCTGGCCCAAGGCATAGTCGATCATGCCCTTGGTGGAGCCGGTGAAATCAGCAACCGCCGTCACTTCCGTCGGGCATTCAGGATGCGCGATGATCTGGATTGCCGGATCGGCGTCCTTGTAAGCCAGCAATTCTTCGGCAGTGAAGCGCTCATGCACTTCGCAATGGCCTTTCCATGTGCGGATTTTGACATCCGTTTGCTGGGCCACGTTTTGCGCCAGATATTCATCCGGGATCAGCAAAACCTTGTCGGTACCGAAGCTTTCGACCACCTGAACTGCGTTGGACGATGTGCAGCAGATGTCGCTTTCAGCCTTCACATCGGCGGATGTGTTCACATAGGTGACGATGGGAACGCCGGGATTGGCCTCGCGCAACAAGCGCACATCTTCACCCGTAATCGAATCGGCGAGCGAGCAACCCGCCCGCATATCTGGAATCAAAACCGTTTTCGACGGGTTCAGCAGTTTTGACGTCTCAGCCATGAAATGCACGCCGCACTGGACGATTGTGTCCGTCTCTACCCGCGTTGCTTCCATGGCAAGCTGCAGTGAATCGCCAACAATGTCGGCGACACAGTGATAGATTTCCGGTGTCTGGTAGTTATGCGCGAGAATCGTCGCGTTACGCTGTTTTTTCAAACGGTTGATGGCAAAAACATAAGGCGCATGGACCGGCCATTCGATCTCGGGAATATGGTGCTTCACCTTCTCGTATAGCGGCGCCGTTTTGCGGGCGACCTCGTCGGTGAACTCCAGCGATGGGCGCTCCAGCCGGTCGTAGGACTTGCCGCTCGACAGCACAATTTTGTCGGAATGCGCCGTGTTTGTTGCATCCGTGGTGTTCCGAGGGGCGATTTGGGCAGTGGACATAATGGTTCCTAGCTGTGCTGGGTGAAACATTATACTCAATATGAGTATAAGTACCCTGCAAAACAAGTCCGGTGGGTGCCGGACTTGAAATCGAGATTAAACGAATGGCCTGAGCGGCGCAAGGCGGAACGGCTCTTCTTCCTCAAACAGATTGTGAACGGCGTATGTGTTTGTTGAGGTTTACCGATACAAAACCAGCACTCAAAACGAGAGCCAGAGCGTTGTTCAACACCTTGAGCGCCCGCCCATCAGGTGAAATTGACGGACACCGACCCGAACGCACCATCAGGGCCGAAACGGGCCGAAACCGTTTTGCCCGCTTCTGCAGGAATGGGCGGTGTGCAGGTACCGGTTGAGACCCATTCGCCCGCTTTCAGGCTCTCACCATTGTCTGCGAGCGTCTGTGCCATCCAGACCAGCGAGGTGATCGGATCACCCATGACAGCCGCGCCACTGCCGGTCTGCACGACTTCGCCATCAACGAGACCTTCAACGGGTGAAGCGACCAGATCCTTTGTGGCCCAGTCTTCGATTGCGGGGCCGACAACAAAGGCGGCATTGCCGCCGAAATCCATCGTCACGCCAATGCCATTGGCGTAGTCGGCATTGCCGATGCAGCGGCCGATAACCTCGATGGCCACATGCGCGCGCTCAACGGCGCTCGCTGCGGTATCAGCGTTGATGGCTTCGCCGGGTGCGGGGTAATCGCGCGCCATGGCGAAGGCGTATTCCGGTTCAACAGCGCCAACACAGGGCGTTTTCTTCAAATCCGCACCATCCTGCAAAACACCAGCCTGGGCCATTGGTCCGTAGAATGGTCCATCAAGGCCAAAGGCATTTTGCGCCGCTTCGTTAGCCGCCCCCACCTTCCAGCCAACGCTGGGGGAACCGAAGCCCTCGAAAACCAGAGCCTGAATTTCCATCGCATCATCAAGGTTCGGAGCGGGATCCGGCAAAGCCATTTGCGTCTGCACACCCGTTTTGCGGGCTTCAACAATCTGGTTGGCCATGTTTTGCTTGTTCATTTGCGGCTCCGTTTCAAATTCAGGTTCAGATTCATTTTCGGGGGCGGTGGGGTCGAAAGATCAAATTTCCTGATGTGTGTAGACAAAAACTTTCATTCGTCCAGCCCTTCATTTGCGCATAAGGTGGGCGCAACTGAAATGAAATTCGCTGAAGCCATGTCCGAATCATTATCCTCACGCTGGAAACCGCCTGTCTGGCTGATCATCGCCTGCGGTTGCACCATTGCCCTGCTGGCCTTTGGGCCCCGCTCGGCGATGGGTTTCTATCAGGTTCCCATTCTGGATGATCGCGGCTGGGGCAGCACGACCTTCGGGCTTGCCATCGCCATTCAAAACCTCGCATGGGGGTTAGGGCAACCGATCTTCGGTGCGCTGGCAGACCGTTACGGCGCTTACAAATCGCTGGCGGCGGGTGGCATCATCTATGCACTCGGCCTTTACGTCATGGGCATCGCGGAGACGCCGCTCTGGCTGCATATCGGTGCTGGTGTGCTGGTCGGTCTTGGCGTGGCTGCCGGCTCCTTTGGTATTATTCTGTCGGTCTTTGCCCGCAACGTTTCAGCAGAGCAGCGGTCGTTTGTTTTTGGAATGGGAACAGCCGCCGGGTCTGCCGGCATGTTCCTTTTCGCTCCGCTATCAGTCGGCCTGATCGATACATTCGGCTGGAGCCATTCACTGGTTCTCATGTCCGCTTTGATGTTGCTGATCCCGATTTTGGCGATCCCGCTATTCGGCAGTGGGCGCGATGCTCGTATGTCTCAAGACGTGATTGACCAGACAATCGGGCAGGCTTTGAGCGAAGCTATTGCGCACAAATCCTACCTGCTGCTGATTTCCGGCTTTTTCGTTTGCGGCTTTCAGGTCGCTTTTATCACGGCGCATTTTCCCAAATATCTCGACGACATCGGCATTTCACCGGCCATAGCCGTGATCGCGATTTCGCTGATTGGGCTGTTCAATATCTTCGGGTCGCTTGCATCCGGCATCATCGGGCAAAAATACTCCAAGCCTATGTTTCTGGCGTGGCTCTATATCGGGCGTTCGATTGCGATCACCGTGTTTTTGCTGCTTCCGCAAACACCAACCAGCGTCGTCATATTTTCCATCGTGATGGGCCTGCTTTGGCTGTCCACGGTTGCTCCAACCAACGCGCTGGTCGCGATCATGTTCGGCACAAGACATCTGGGCCTGCTGGGGGGAATCGTGTTTTTCTCCCACCAGATCGGTTCGTTTTTGGGCGTTTATGCGGGCGGTTTTCTGCGCGACAATTATGGCAGCTACGACGTGGTATGGTGGCTCGGCGTGGCGCTCGGCCTGTTTGCAGCGATTGTCCACTGGCCCATCAAGGAAGCGCCGGTGGAGCGCGATCTGCAAGCAGCGACGGTCTAAACTGGAATTCTGAAAATCGAGCAGGTCTGAGTGCCATGGGCATAGAGCTTGCCGTTCTCGTCGACAAGCTTTGCCTCGCTCGTTGCCAACTGCCGACCTGGATGTATAACCGTTCCCCGGGCAAACACCCGACCGGTCTGCGGTGTGACAGGGCGAACAAAATTCAGCTTCAACTCCACCGACGTGCTTGCATGGCCCACAGGACAGATCGAATGAACCGCACAGGCGAGCGCTGAATCCAGCAGCGTCGCGACATAGCCACCATGGACTGTTCCAATCGGATTAAGATAATCGCCCGTCGGCACACCGGTGAAGACCGCCATGCCTTCTTCTACTTCGTAAAGCCGAAAGTTGAGGGCTCGCCCAATGGTCGGGGCTGGAAAACGACCTTCCACAATACCCCGCAAGTAGTCGAGACCCGAAAGGGCCGCAACGTCAGCCATGTCGGCCACGCCAAAACCCTGGGGTACGGGCTGGCCATCGAGCAATTCCACGTCTGTCATCAAAGTGTCCATCTTTCAGCTTTCAGATTGCGTGACCAGACGGATAAAGCTTGCGCGTTCGCTCGGCAATGGCACACCGCGCGGACCACTGACATGCCGTTCGAAGAAATGTGTCGTCAGTTCAAACCCCGCCTCCAGCGCCGGTTTGTCAGCGGCTTCCACGCGCGGCATTTCATTCGAGGTGAGAAAAGATGGCAGGACCAACAGCCGGTCTCCCCATGGTTCCCCCGCCGACCGACTGACCGCCCTGCCCGTGCGTGGTGAAACATAGTGCAGATTGGCCTTTGTGCCGGTCGCAGCGCAGGCGGAAAGATCAAGACCGAAGCCCAACTCTTCAAGCAGCGCGAGTTCAAAACGAATGACAAGTTCCCCGGCCAATGCCGACTGGTCCAGATGATCCAGAGTGAAATCAAGCGCATTGTATAGCGCCTCATGCGCATCGCGTTCCGGCAGAAGGCGAAGATGTGCCGCCAGGGTCTGCAGTGCATAAACGCAATGCGCCTGCTCCATGATCACAGCGGCCCGCGACTTTGTAATCTCCAGCTTGTATTGCCCAAGATGCTCGTCCAGCCGGGCGCGCCAGGTTGCACGCACCGCGTTGCCAGGCTGCAACAAAGGCCGCATTGCACGCCCCCGCCCGCCCTGCACAAGACCGAGGTGACGGCCGCGATAGCGTGTCATCAACTCGGCGATAACGCTGGTTTCGCCATGTTTGCGGACACCCAGAACAATGGCATCGTCAGTCCATTCCATGATCTATCATCACTCCTGGATGCAAAATGCCGCATTCAGCCGGTCGGGAACTCCAGCCCCATTTCCTGATAGCGGGCTGGGTCATCAATCCAGTTTTCGCGCACTTTAACAAACAGAAACAGGTGCACTTTCCGGTCCAGCAGTTCGGAAAGCTCTTTGCGCGCCGCGGTTGAAATGGCCTTGATCGTTTCGCCTTTTTGACCAATCACCATCTTCTTGTGCGCGCTGCGCTGGATGTAGATGACCTGATTGATCTTCACGCTCCCATCCTTCATCTCTTCCCAGCTTTCAACTTCCACATGGGCCGAATATGGCAGTTCCTGATGCAGGCGCAGAAAGATTTTCTCGCGTGTAACTTCAGCCGCCAAAATGCGTTGTGGGAGATCGGAAATCTGGTCTTCCGGATAGAGATAGGGGCTTTCGGGCAGCACCTCTGCCAGATGGTCCATATAATCTTCGCAGCCATCGCCATTGAGCGCGGAAATCAGGAAAGTCTGGTCAAAGGCGACCCGTTCATTGGCCTGTTTGACCAGCTCAAGCAGATTTTCACGGGGCACCCGGTCGATCTTGTTGAGCAGAAGCAGTTTGGGCAATTTGACATCACCGAGACTGTCCAGAATGCGCTCGGCGTCGCCACGAATGCCGCGCTCCGCATCGATCAGAAGCGAAACGATGTCGGAGTCTTTTGCCCCGCCCCAAGCCGCATCGACCATCGCCCGGTCGAGGCGGCGGCGTGGCTGAAAAATGCCGGGCGTATCGGCAAAAATGATCTGACTTTTGCCGCGCATGGCAATGCCGCGAATAACGGCGCGCGTGGTCTGCACCTTGTGGCTGACAATCGAAACTTTCGTGCCGACAAGTCGATTGATCAGGGTGGACTTTCCAGCATTGGGTGCGCCTATGAGGGCAACAAACCCGGCCCGTGTGGGCAATTGAGTCACTTCATCGCTCATCGCTTGTTTTCCTCAATTGAACCATTAGCATGGCGGACCCAGACTTTTTCGCGCAACAGCAATTCCAGCGCCGCCGCCTGTTCAGCCGCCCGCTTTGACCGCCCCTTGGCGCGCACTGGCTCAAGTCCGTTGACGACCACTTCAATCGTGAAAGTCGGGTCGTGATCGGGGCCTGAACGACGTGCAATCGAATAGGTTGGCGTGGCGCCCGTCACAGAGTGCGCCCATTCCTGCAGTGCGGTCTTGCTGTCCCGGTTTGCACCATTTGCGTTGGCAAGCCGATCCGCCCAGAACCGCGTTACGAACGCCTTCGCGCCAGCAAGCCCGGCATCGAGATAGATTGCAGCGATGAGAGATTCCACGACATCTGCGCGCACGCTGCGCATGCGCTTTCCTGTGATCTGCTTGACATCACCGCCGGCATGAATGAACTCATGCAAACCAAGTTGGTCTGAAATCAGGGCGCAGGTCTCGCCGCTCACCAGGGCGTTCAACCGAACCGACAGCTCACCTTCGCGCGCGTTGGGAAAGGCTTCAAACAGCATCTCCGCGATGCACATTCCCAGCACGCGGTCTCCCAGAAACTCAAGCCGTTCGTAGTGGGAGATGTCGCCGGGCTTTTTCACCGCACTAGCATGGGTGAGTGCGCGGATCAGGCGTTCATGGGTGATGAAACGATGACCAATGCGCTTTTCGAGCTGTTCAATCCGCTCAGCAGTGAGGGCAACGCCAGCCATCACAGGCCTTTAAACAGGCGGCCCCAGCGCATGTCAGTCGGCCAGCGCCAGATTTGCCAGGCCGGGGTGCCATTTTCGAGCGACAGAAAAATAACCTGCGCTTTGCCAACCAGATTTTCCGCCGGAACCATGCCAACATCAAAACGACTGTCAGCGGAATTGTCGCGATTGTCGCCCAGGAAGAAATAATGGCCTTCGGGCACTTCAAAGACCGGCGTGTTGTCGGGCAGATTGCCCGGCTGGATATCGATTGTTTCGTGGCTCGTTCCGTTGTCGAGCTTTTCGACATAAATCGGCACGGATACGTTTTCGCGGAAATTGCGTTCAGAAAACGTTCCTTGCTGGACACGCTCAGTCGCCTGCCCGTTGACGTATAGCACGCTGTCTTTCAGCTGAACTTTGTCACCCGGCAGGCCCAGCACGCGTTTGATATAGTCCTTGCTAGGGTCCGGCGGATATTTGAACACAACCACATCGCCACGCTCCGGCTCGCCGGACCAGATACGCCCGGAAAAAATGTCGGGGCCAAATGGCAGCGAATAACGGCTGTAGCCGTAGCTGAACTTTGACACGAAAATATAATCGCCCACCAACAGGGTCGGCTTCATGCTACCGGAAGGGATGTTGAAGGGCTGGAACAGAAAGGTGCGCAAAACGAGTGCCAGCAGCAATGCCTGAATCACGACGGAAACGGTTTCGCCAAAAACGTTCTCGTCTTTCGTTTTACTCGTTGAAGCCAACGCTATGTTCCTTCTTACAAAAGAGGCTTGTCATGCCCTAGGCGCGCTTATGCCGACCAGCCGGTCTTAGAGCAAGTGCAAAAGAGGCTGTGATGCCGTTCGACGTTTGAAATTGCGGCCTGTTTTGTCATCCATCGCTGCGATGACAGCTATTGGTTTTTCAACTGGCGTCGACCAGTTCACGGGCCTGCGCGAACACATCGTGAAACATCTGTTGCGTCAGCCGTCCGGTATTCGTGTTGTATCGGGAGCAATGATAGCTCGACAACACGGTGTAGTCTTGCATCGTGTGGGCCTGATTGTGAGCGAAGGGCACAGACGCTACGCGTACACCAAGGGATCGGGCTGTGCTGTCATGCGATATCTTTCCAAGCGTCACCATGGCGCTGAGATTGGGAAGCGCACCCAGCGTTTCGATCAGAAACGGACGGCACGTGTTGATCTCCGCGCCGACCGGCTTGTTTTGCGGCGGAACACAGCGCACGGCATTGGTGATCGCGCAATCGGTCAATCGCAGGGTGTCGTTCGGGTCTGCGGCGTAACGCCCCTGTGCAAAACCAAATTTCACGAGTGTCTCGTAAAGCAGATCGCCCGCCCAGTCGCCTGTGAACGGCCGCCCTGTGCGATTGGCACCCTTCAAGCCCGGTGCAAGACCCACAACAAGCAGCTTCACCGCTTCAGCACCACCCGCTTTGACATCGGGAAGCCAGGATGCAACAGGGGCGTTGTGAAAGTCCGGATTCTTGACGCGATGGAACTCGCGAAACTCGACCAGACGTGGGCAAAGCGCACAGTCGCGGCCAGGTTCGGCATCGTTCGGTAAAACCGGACGTGTGCGCTCCGTGCCTACGATCTTGCCGTCAGTCGTAGTCTCCGTCGTCATCTGCCTGATCCTGATCGTGCCCGGTGCGGTCCACCGCTTCGCGCCCTATGTCGCGCTGTAGCACGTTAAGATCAAGGAAATGATCGGCCTGACGACGCAAATCGTCGGCAATCATGGGCGGCTGGCTGGCTGTCGTGGAAACCACACTGACCTTCTTGCCCTTGCGCTGGAGCGTTTCAACCAGATAGCGAAAGTCACCATCGCCGGAAAACAGGACGAAATGATCGACGCCCGGCGCGAGCTCCAGCGCGTCGACGGCAAGCTCAAGGTCCATATTGCCTTTGACCTTGCGCCGCCCGGTGGCGTCGGTGAATTCCTTGGCGGGCTTTGTGATGACCGTGTAGCCATTGTAATCCAGCCAGTCGATCAGTGGGCGGATGGAGGAATATTCCTGATCCTCCACCAGCGCGGTGTAATAGTAGGCGCGCAGCAGATAGCCCTTCTTTTGGAAATGCTTCAGCAACTGCTTGTAGTCCACATCAAAGCCAAGGGCTTTTGATGTGGCATAAAGATTTGCCCCATCAATCAGCAAAACGATCTTTTCGCGCTCATCAAACATTCAAGTTCTTTCGCTTTTTCCGCGTGAAGCGGAACGGAACCACATAGCGTGTCCCATTCGTTTGTTGACGGCTTTGAACCAAAACTGTTCCGGCGGATGCATTTCGGCAAAAACTGTCTGAATTCCGATTTTGACAATCAAATCAGGTTTGGTCTCATTTGGCTGCGCCAAGCAAGCCGCTTCAGTTCAAATCGGCTTGATAAAACAAGAACGTGATCGGCTTTTCAAAGCCAGTCTGAAACACCCCGTGCCGCTTGCAAACTTTTGAATGCGCGAACCTTGTTGTAACAATCTCTATCAAAACAAGACGGTGGAATTGCGTTATTTCCTTGAAATTGTCGCAAACATGCAATAACCGACACTCAATCCATTTTTACTACGGCCGAGAACAGGAGCGTTGCATGGCACGCGTCACCGTTGAAGATTGCATTGACAAGGTTCCAAATCGTTTTGAGCTCGTTTTGCTCGCAAGCCACCGCTCACGCCAGATTTCCGCTGGCGGTCAGATTTCGGTTGATCGTGATAACGACAAGAACCCTGTGGTTGCGCTGCGTGAAATTGCAGATGAGCAACTCTCTCCCGGCGATTTGAAAGAAGACCTCATCCACTCGCTGCAGAAGCATGTTGAAGTTGATGAACCGGAAGAAGTCATCACACCTGCGCCTGCTGAAATGGCAGAACTTGAAGATGGCATGGCACCGCCCGCCGAACCGGTTGAAGAAGGTGTCACATTCGACACGCTGACCGAAGAAGAATTGCTTGCCGGTATTCAGGGCCTCGTGCCACCGGAAAAAACCGACGATTTCTGATCGGCGGATTTTCGGAAGCAAAATTTCCAGATTTCATCGTATTGAAAAGTCGTTCTGCCCGCGCAGGACGGCTTTTTCGTCTTTATGGCCCCTACGCTCGTCGCAGCGCTTGCACTTGGCGCTAATTGCACCCATTTTTCGGTTTGAAACACACGCGCCCGGAGCCACAATAGGCTTTGGGACAATGACGGCTCACAGAATGGTTGCTGGCGACAAGTTTGGTGAAATTTCAGCGTTTGGTGCAAGGCGTCGGGCGTTGGGTTGGCGCGGGGCGCGCCGCCCATGATGCGTCAGAACGAACTTGTGGACCGGGTTGCGGCCTACAACCCGGACTTCGACGAGAACCTGCTGAACCGGGCCTATGTCTACGCGATGCACAAGCACCGCCATCAGGTGCGGGCTTCGGGCGATCCCTATTTCAGCCACCCGCTGGAAGTCGCTGCCATCGTGACCGACCTGAAGCTCGATCAGGACAGCGTGGTCGCAGCGCTTTTGCACGACACGATTGAGGACACCGACGCGACGCGCAAGGAAATCGACGCGATGTTCGGTGCCAATATCGGCACTCTCGTTGACGGCCTGACCAAGCTGAAGCGGATCGACCTTGTGTCGAAAAAATCGCGCCAGGGTGAAAACCTGCGCAGGCTTCTTCTGGCAATCTCCAACGATGTGCGCGTGTTGCTGGTCAAGCTGGCCGACCGGTTGCACAACATGCGCACGCTGCACCATGTGCCGGAAGAAAAGCGGCAGCGCATCGCGCAGGAAACGATGGATATCTACGGCCCCCTTGCCGGCCGGATGGGCATGCAGGAATTGCGGGAAGAACTGGAGGGGCGTGCGTTTTCCCATCTGCACCCGGAGGCCTATTCCCTTATTCATTCGAAACTGGCCGAGCTTGAAAAACAGAGTGCCGAGGTGATCATCGAGATCGAGCAGAGCCTTGTGCAGAATCTCGCTGATTATTCGATTGTCGCAGAAGTCAAAAGCCGCAGCAAAAAGCCCTATTCCGTGTTCCGGAAAATGGATCGCAACAAGGTCAGCTTTGAGCAATTGTCGGACCTGATCGGATTCCGGGTGATCGTTGACACGACCGAAGACTGCTACCGGGCGCTCGGCGTCGTGCACACAACGTGGCCCGCTGTGCCCGAACGCTTCAAAGACTATATCTCGACGCCGAAACAGAACGATTACCGCTCGATCCACACCACGATCATCGGACCATCCCACCAGCGGGTGGAGCTGCAGATCCGCACCCACGATATGCACCAGATTGCCGAACTCGGCATTGCCGCTCACACACTCTACAAGGATGGTGTTTATGCAGCACCGGAAAACAGCCCGAAACTGTTGGGCGACCTGCTTGGCGTCAACAACGCTGACACGATGTCGAAGGAAAGCCGCGCCTATGCATGGTTGCGTCGTACGGTTGAAAGCATTTCGGAGGGCGACCATCCAGACGATCTGATGGAACATACGCGGCTTGAGCTGTTTCTCGACCAGGTGTTCTGCTTCACGCCGAAGGGGCGGCTCATCGCCCTGCCCCAAGGTGCGACCGCCATCGATTTCGCCTATGCCGTGCATACGGATGTTGGCAATACCGCGGTTGGCTGCCGCATCAACGGTAAGGCGGCCCCCTTGGTTGCCAAGCTGAAAAACGGCGATGAAGTTCACATCATTCGCGGTGCCGATCAGGTTCCGACCGCGGCATGGGAGCATGTTGTTGCAACCGGCAAAGCCCGTTCAGGCATTCGGCGGGCAACGAGAGAGGCGCGAACCAAGCAGTATTTTGCGCTTGGGGAAAAAATCCTGACGGCGACATTCAAACGCGCAGGGCACGAATTTTCCGAAAGCCAGCTCTCCAACGTTCTCAGCAAAATCGCCCATAATTCCGTGGCCGAGGCCATCGCCGCCGTCGGGCGGGGCGAGTTGGCCGCCGATGACGTTTTGACGGCCGTTCATCCGGACTATCAGCGCGGCCGCAGCAGTTCACCAAAAGCGAACACGACGGGCGAAGGCTGGTTCAACCTGTCAGGCGTTGCCAACATCATGTTCCGCATTCCAGGACGGCGGCGCGAAAAATATGCGGAAGCGGCAAAGGAACTGACCAACGCGATCCCCATTCGCGGCGCGTCTGGCGATCTTCCGGTTAAACTGGACCCCGAAGGCGGCGCTGTGCCGGGAGACCGGATCGTCGGCATCCTGGCGCCCGGTGAGGGTGTGACGGTCTACCCCATTCAGGCGACTGCGCTCCAGCAATACGAGGATTCCGCCGATGAATGGCTCGACCTGCGTTGGGACATTGATGTTGAAAACCCGGAACGGTTCCCTGCCAAACTGCAGGTCACGGCCATCAACGCACCCGGCACGCTGGCGGAAATCTCCGAAGTGATCGGCAACGCATCGGCCAATATCGACAACCTCTACCTCGCCTCACCGGAATCCGGCCTGACCAAAATCGTGTTCGGCATCGAAGTGTGGGACCTTAAACACCTCAACCGCGTCCTGCGCGATATACGCAGCCTGACCGTAGTGACCCATGCTGAGAGGCAGAATTAGCGATGGGTGAAGCTGTTGAAGAAATTGTAGACCCTAAAAAAAAATCGCGCGGCAATTTTAAGAATTTTTTTGTTTTCATGTACTCTTTCGAGGGAAGGATAAATCTTCGTCAGTTCATCCTTCGACTCACGATAATTTATATCATTTTCTTTGCGACAGTGATTCCGACAGTTGCACTCGACTTCATGATTAGAGAAACGGTAGTCAATGAACATGTTCATGTACTTTTTCGCATGATAACCTTCGTTGTGAGTGCCTTAAACATGTTTTCGTTCTTCGTTGGGGTGTTTTCTCTGTATACAAGACGTCTTCATGATTGCGGTTCATCGTTTCCAACTCATTGTTTTATCATAGCTGGAAGCATTGCTGTTGCTTTCTTGGGACTTTTCATTTTTCCAGGTGTTGTAGGCTTGGTGCTCACGATTCTGGGATGTGTTGTTGGGTTTGCCACATCATTTCAAATTTTCCTTCCTGGAACGATTGGTTACAATCAATATGGCCCTCCACCCAAGACCTTGTGGAGACGCAAAATAACGCCTTATGACTATAGCGCAGAGGCCTATACGCTGGCACACCACGCGGTTCACTACCATCGCGCCCCTCGTAAACCGTAGTTCCAACTCAAGTCCCGCGAGAAATGATTTGATTTGTCCAGCACTTCATGCGCCTGCGACAGCTGGACCCAAGACTGGTGTGCGCTTGGCCACTTAAGCGTCACAAACCTGATGTTAAGAGACGATGGGCTATGATGAACATGATCGGGTTTTGGCACAAAATCCGATGGGTGTTTGGGACGGTGAGACTGACGGTTTAGCGTATGTTGATGAAGCGGCGAACGCCGCCAACCTGGCTGGAATTTATTCGGGTGAGCCTGTGGCCGCGTCGTTCGTGGTTACGGTCTGGCCAGTATGTGACCAAACGCGTTCTGCGGCTGACCGCCTCCCCTCATGCCGTTGCGGCGGGCGTTGCTGTCGGCGCGTTCACATCCTTCATGCCCTATATGGGTTTTCATTTTCTGATTGCGGCGGTCATTGCGTGGGTTTTTCGTGGAAACCTCATTGCATCCGCTCTTGGCACATTCTTTGGTAACCCGATCAGCTTTCCGTTTATCTGGGCTGCAACCTATCAGACAGGGCATTTTGTACTTGGTTCCACTAGCATGGCCGACGGCGCGCCTGCCCTTGGCGAGGCGATGAAACATGTTCTGAGCGCCCTTTGGAGCTTTGATGGCGGCGACGCACTCATCGCACTGGAACAAATCTGGACGCCAATCGTCTGGCCTATGACGATTGGTGGTTTTCTTTGCGGGCCATTGGTCGCTATTCCTATTTATTTTCTGACGCGCCGGGCCGCCATTCTGTTTCGCGAAAGCAGGCGCAACAAGCTGCTCAAACGGGCATCCGAAATCCGAGATCGCGCCAAGAAGGCCGCTCAAGAAGCGGCACTGCGCAATTCCACAAGCGGTGCTGAAACATGATCATAGGAATGGGCAGCGACCTTATCGACATCCGCCGCATCGAAAAATCACTGGACCGGTTTGGATCACGGTTCACGGACCGGATTTTCACTGAAGTTGAGCAAAGGAAATCCGACCGGCGCAAGCTCCGCGCAGCCTCCTACGC
This sequence comes from Pseudomonadota bacterium, assembly GCA_039180085.1. Taxonomy (GTDB): domain Bacteria; phylum Pseudomonadota; class Alphaproteobacteria; order Rhizobiales; family Rhizobiaceae; genus Pseudahrensia. The sequence goes on along the minus strand of JBCDDX010000006.1, from coordinate 69,108 downwards.
CAAACGCTTTGCAGCCAAGGAAGCGTGTGCGAAGGCACTTGGTACAGGGCTGGCACGGGGCGTTTTCTGGCGCGACATGGGCGTTGTCAACCTGCCCGGAGGCAAGCCGACCATGGAACTGACCGGCGGCGCGCATGCTCGCATGTTGGCGATGATTCCGGAGGGGATGCAGCCGGCGGTGCATCTGACGATCACCGACGATTTTCCCCTGGCGCAGGCCTTCGTCATCATAGAAGCCCTGCCGAAGGTTGAACCCTAACCGCGATCCCGCAGCAAACGCGATTTTTCCCGGTTCCAGTCGCGTCGCTTCTCCGTCTCGCGTTTGTCGTGCACCTTCTTGCCCTTAGCCAGTGCGACTTCCAGTTTGGCGCGGCCGCGCTCGTTGAAATAGAGTTTCAGGGGAACAATCGTCATGCCATCGCGGGCGACGGCCTGTGACAGTCGCGCGATCTCGCGCGCTGACATCAACAGTTTACGGCGACGGCGCGGTTCGTGGTTGAACCGGTTGGCCTGAAGATATTCTGGAACATGACTGTTGATCAGCCACAGTTCGCCGCCTTCATGGCTGACATAGCTTTCCGCGATGTTTGCCTTGCCGTTGCGCAGCGATTTCACCTCGGTTCCGGTGAGCACCAGTCCCGCTTCGAATGTATCATCAATGGCAAAATTGTATCGTGCCTTACGGTTTTCGGCGATGATCTTGCCGGAAACGCTGGCCTTCTTTTTAGCTGCCATTTTTCAATCCGGTTTCGATCAGTTCAGCAATCCGGCATGAACCAGCGCATCTCGAAGAACAGCCTCAGTCGATGCTTCCACAGGAACGAGCGGCTTGCGCAAGGTGCCGCCAATAATGCCCATCAGGTTAAGCGCGTATTTCGCGCCGGTAGGATTGGGTTCAATAAACAGCGCGCGATGCAGCGGCATCAGGCGGTCCTGCAAAATCAGGGCCTGTTTCATGTCACCGTCCGCTATCGCTTTTTGAAATTGCGAGCACAGAGCGGGAGCCACATTTGCGGTGACCGAAATGCAGCCCGTACCGCCGTGAGCGTTAAAACCCAAAGCCGTTGAATCTTCACCTGACAACTGCACGAAATCCGGCCCGCAAGTGATGCGTTGATCAGAGACACGATCAACCTCGGCGGTGGCATCCTTGACGCCGACAATGTTGTCATGGCTATGCGCCAGTTCGCCCATGGTTTTTGGTGTCATGTCAATAATCGAACGGCCCGGGATGTTGTAGATATACAGCGGCAAGGACATGCTTTCCGCCACAGCCGCAAAATGCGCCTTCAGGCCGTTCTGATTGGGTTTGTTGTAGTAGGGTGTGACGACCAGAACAGCATCCGCCCCCGCCTTTTCGGCGTGTTGGGCAAGTTCAATGCTTTCAGCGGTGTTGTTGGAACCTGCACCTGCCATGACCGGCACACGACCTGCCGCCACTTCAATGCATATCTCAACAACCCGTTTGTGCTCTGCATGAGAAAGGGTGGGCGACTCACCCGTCGTGCCGACGGGAACGAGGCCATTTGAGCCCGACTCGATCTGCCAGTTTACGAAATCTGCAAAAGCTTTTTCATCAAGCTCACCTGATGTGTCGAACGGGGTGACAAGGGCGGTGATTGAACCATGAAATGACGCGTTGCCCACAACACTAAACTCCTGCAAATCGGCCAACATCACGGGCTTTGGCGCGGTCGTGCCAAAAAAGTGAAAGCCGGAACTTAAAATGCCCGCAAATGCGCGGTTTGATTGCGGCGGAACATACGGGGCGACGTGATGACAAACAAGCCAGAAACTGGGCTGATGGTTTCTTACGCAAAACGGGATAAATCGCGGTTGTGCGGTAACCTTTCGTTAACGGGCTCTAAACCTGTTGTTGCTACACAGTTCGTTCGTTTGTTTTTGCGTCGATCAAAGTGGCAGTATCGTCCATGCACCCAGTATCTCGTTTCATGATTTCCAGCCGCCATTCCAGGTTCCGGTTGAGCAGGATGCTACTCGCGTCAGGCTTTGCGCTGAGTATTTTCAGCGCTCCTTCGCTGAAAGCTGAAGCCAATAGCAGCGTTGATCGCCAGGTCACCAATTCTGTGGGCCAGCTGGCCGGACGCAACGGCCCTGTACGGGCCTCTGCGCGATTGAAAGCCGGGCTCGATGCACTCGACAAGCGGCAGTTTTCAAAAGCACTTAAAATCCGCTCTCAGATGCGTGGTGGAACGCTTGAACGCAAGGTTCTGGCGTGGGCCATCGCCATGCGTGGCGACGACAGCGGGCTGAGCGCTGAGAATCTCATTTCGATCGCCAATGACCTCAACGACTGGCCTTCTGCCCTGAGCATGCGCCGAAATGCTGAAAAGGTTTTGGCGAAGTCGGGCAATGACAGCCAGTTGCGGCAGGCTTTCAGGCAGACGGCACCCGTTGATACAGACGCCGCCATTTCGGTGGCTCGCGCCCATTTGCGCGCAGGGGACAAAAAAAGCGCGCGCCGTGTCATCGCGCCGGTCTGGCGTGAAACGACTTTGAGCCGGTCACAGGAAGCAACGATTGCACAACACCTCGGCGCTGTTCTGCAAAGAGATGATCATCGCGCACGGGTTGAGCATCTGTTGTCCCGGGATCGGTTGCGCGGTGCGCAGCGCATCGCCGGTTCAGCCGGTATGACCCGCTTGATTGCGGCGCGGGTTGCCGTTGAACGCAAAACGCGTGATGCCGGTCGTCTCCTCGCCGCCGTACCGGCATCGCAGAAAAACCACCCGAATTATCTGCAGTCGAAGGCAATGCATGAGCGACAGGCCGGCAAGCTTCGTTCAGCGGCAAAAACGCTGTTGAGCATCGATACGCGCTCGGTCATTGCTGCCGCCGGTGATTCCCTGTGGGTGGAGCAGCGCATTCTCGCATCCGACCTGTTGGACAAGGGTGATGCGAAGACAGCGTACCGCCTTGCATCGCGAAATGTCGCGACCAGCACACGCCGCAAACTGGACGCTGAATTTTACGCCGGATGGCTGGCCTTGCAAAAGCTTGGTCGTGCCAAAACCGCATTGCAGCATTTTGAGCGCCTCACAGCGCTGGCCGGAACACCCGTCAGCAAAGCGCGGGGACTGTACTGGACGGGCCGTGCGCTCGCGAAAGACAATCAAAAGACGGCTGCCGTTGCGAAATACGAACAGGCAGCACGTCATGACACCACATTTTACGGGCAGATGGCGGCGCTGACACTGGGGCGCAAATCTCTTTCGATCTCGCGCCCACGCCCAACGGCGCAAGATCGTGCCTTGTTTGAAAAATATGAACTCGTTCAAGCTATCATGAAGCTTGAGAGTGCTGGTCACCCACGCAAGGCGCGCCCGTTCTATCGCCATCTTGCAGGCCGTATGCAAACGCCCGGCGAGCTTGCTCTACTGGCCGCACGTGCCGAGAAGCGTGGCGACTATCAACTCTCGCTGCAGGTCGGGAAAACGGCTTTCACGCGTGATTTTGATGCCGACACACTGGCATGGCCGATTGGCGCCATTCCACGAAATACACGCACAAGCGGAGCGGGCCTGCCCCTTGCCTATGCCATCGCGCGGCAGGAAAGCACGTTTCAAATCGATGCCCGTTCCCCTGCCAATGCGCTTGGCTTACTGCAACTGCTGCCCGGCACAGCGAAAGCGACAGCCCGCAGCCTCGGCATGCGGTATTCCCGCAGCCGTTTGACGTCGGATGCAAGCTATAATGCCCGTTTGGGGACGGCCTATCTCGCTGAACAAATGAAGCGTTTTGGCGGTTCTTATGTTTTGACCTTCGTCGCCTACAATGCCGGGCCGCGGCGCGCGGCGGAATGGGTTGAGCGTTATGGCGATCCGCGTGGGCAGTCACTGGAGTCTGTCATTGATTGGATTGAACAAATTCCGTACCGCGAAACGCGCGGCTATGTTCAGCGCGTTATGGAGAATTACCAGATCTACAAAGCGCGTCTGAGCGGCTCCAAGCTGAACATTGGCCGTGATCTACGGGCAGGAAGGCGCTAGACGCCGCAGCCGGGGCGTGAGATACGCCTTTTCGCACCCCTTCTGCGCAACCTGCTGATAACAGAGACCTTTGTTGACCACCCCCGCCCTGCCCGCCGAGAACTCCAGCTATATTCGCCGCGACCTCACGGTTTCGATGACCGATGGAACGCGTTTGCACGGATGTCGTTTCGATCTGCATCGCGGGCATCAGAAGGCACGACGCGGAGCGCACCCCGTCAACAACACACCGCTGCTTTGCATTCCATCTGAACTTTACAGTCTGGATCAGTATGAAAAGCTGATCGAAGCCCTTGCAAAAACGGATTGCCCGCCATCGCGCATTTACAGCGTGAGCCTGCGCGGGCGCGGGCAATCGGAAATGGGTCGGAATGCCGACACCACAACCGTTGATGATGCACAGGACATTATCGACTTCTGCGACGCAAATTCGCTGCACGACATCGACGTGCTGGTGAGCGGGCGTGCGGTTTTCGCCGTGATCCTGACCGCACCGAAACGGCCGACCCTGTTTCGACGACTGGTGCTGAACGACGCGGCCCCGGAATTCGACAATGTCGGGATTGCGCGGCTCGCAACGGCTGCAAAACGCATGCCGATGCCCAAGAGCTGGGACGAAGCGAGCCAATTGTTGCAGCAACTGAACGGAGAGGCTTTTCCAATTTTCACCGATGAAGATTGGAACGAACAGGCCCGTTTGCACTGGGCCGACAAAGACGGCACGCCAGCGCTCGGCCACCACAAAAACCTCATCCGGTTGAGCAATGCTGACGACTACGACATTCGCCAACCGGTCCTTTGGGATGTGTTCAAACTGTTCAGAACACATCGCTGCCTTTTGGTGCGTGGGGAACATTCTGAACTGGTGACGCCGGAGATTGAGCAGACGCTTGTAAAGTTTCTGGAAGATGGTGAAACTGTCACCGCAATGGGTCAGGGTCACTGCCCTGCTTTGCATCAAGACGACCTGCCCCATACAATCGCAGCTTTTCTGGCTGCCGATTAAAACAGCCTCTTCGTGTAAGGACCATCAATGCGCCTCGTTTCCTATCGCTGCTCCACTTTGCCCGGTCTGCGCTTGGGAGCGTTCGAAGATGGCGGTGTTCATGATCTGACAGAGGCTCTGGGAACCGGCTCAGCGCGTGAATTGCTGAACGCTGGCCGACTTGCAGAAGCTGAAAACCTCTTCGAAAGTGGTGGACTGCAGGCCGTGAGCGATTTCCAGCTGGATCTGCCGGTTCCTGATCCCGGTCGCATATTCTGCATTGGCGTGAACTATATGAACCGCAATGAAGAGTATAAGGATGGGACCGAGGCGCCCAAGAATCCCTCGATCTTCATGCGTGGTCCGCTGTCATTCGTGCCCCATGGCAGACCGTTGGTCATTCCCCCGGAATCGGAGCAGCTCGATTATGAAGGCGAAATTGTTCTGGTGATTGGCCGCCCCGGCAGACGCATCACACAGAAAAAGGCAATGGACCACATTGCCGGTCTCACCATCATGAACGAAGGCACCATTCGCGACTGGGTGCGCCATGCCAAATTCAATGTCACACAAGGCAAGAATTTTGATCGCACCGGTGGGCTGGGCCCGTGGGTTCAGACCGATCTTTCCGGCATCGATGTGCGCAATATGGAAATCGAAACGCGTGTGAACGGCGAAGTGCGCCAGAGTGATACCACGGCCTCGATGGCATTCCCCTTTGCCAGGATCATTGAATATGTCTCGACATTCACGACCTTGCAGGCGGGCGATCTGATCGCGACGGGTACACCAACCGGCGCGGGCGCGCGGTTCGACCCGCCGATCTGGCTGAAACCTGGCGACACCGTGGAAGTGTCGGTCGAGGGCGTTGGAACGCTCTCCAACAGCGTTATTCCGGAACAGGGCTGAATCTTTTGGCAAGGGAATCAACTGATCTGAATCACACCTCTGCATCATCAGTGATGCGCGATTTTGACGATGCGTTGCCCATCGCGATGTTGCGCGCCCGTGAAGCGCTGATGGTCCGTTTTCGCCCCATGCTGGCCGATCATGGCCTGACCGAACAGCAATGGCGCGTGATCCGCGCCATCCATCATGATGAAGCACAGGACGCAACGGGATTGGCAGATGTTTGCTGCATCCTGCTGCCCAGCCTCTCGCGCATGCTGAAATCACTGGAAGCCGACGGCATTCTGGAACGGCAAAAACAATCGTCTGATGGACGACGCCAGCAAATCGTTCTCACCCAAAAAGGCCACGATATCTTCCGCGCTGTCGCACCGCATTCCGAAGCGATATATGCCGACATCGAGGCACAGTTTGGTGCAGATGCAATGGGAAAACTGCTGGCGGCCCTGAAAGACCTTCAGCGCGCGCTAGGCGACCGCTAAATTAGTCCGGAAGACGAGCATATCACTGCGTCGGCAGGAACCCACCGGACTGACGCTTCCAAAGACGGGCATAGACGCCACCGCTTTTCAAAAGCGTGTCATGCGTTCCATCTTCAACAATCTGACCGTCCTCCATCACGATCAGACGGTCCATATGGGCGATTGTGGAGAGACGATGGGCGATTGCGACAACCGTCTTGCCCGCCATCAGGTCCTGCAAATTTTCCTGGATCGCCGCTTCAGCTTCGGAATCGAGGGCAGATGTCGCCTCATCCAACAGCAATATCGGTGCGTCTTTGAGAAAGACCCGCGCCAGCGCGATGCGCTGTCTTTGGCCGCCGGAAAGCTTTACGCCACGCTCGCCCACTTGCGCCTGATAGCCTGTGCGCCCCTTATGATCTTGCATTTCAATAATAAATTCATGCGCTTGTGCGCGGCGCGCAGCGGCTTCGATTTCTGCCATGGATGCGTCGGGGACGCCGATGGCGATGTTGTCTTTGATCGAACGGTGCAGAAGCGATGTTTCCTGCTGGACCACGCCAATCGCGGCGCGCAGGCTGTCTTGTGTCACCGCAGACACACTCTGTCCGTTGATCAGGATCTCCCCCTCCTGCACATCGTGAAACCGCAACAGCAGGTTCATCAAAGTGGTCTTGCCGACGCCGGACTGGCCAACAAGACCCAGCTTTTGCCCGGACGGGATGGTCAGGGACAGGTCTTTCAAAACCGGACCGCCGCCGGGATAGCGAAAGCCCACATCGCGATATGCAATCGCTCCCGCACCCGCAACAAGAGCCGGGGCCTCGGGCGCATCCAGAATGTGCCTCGGTTTGGAAATCAATTCCGCGGAGTTTTGAACTGTCCCAAAATTGCGGAAAAGCCCATTGAGCAGGCCTAGCAATCGCCCCATCAGCAGATTGAGCCGCAGGCTTAGGGTCAGCACCACAGCAACTTCACCTGCGGATATCCCTTCGCGCGAATAGAGCCAAAGCGCCAATCCCGCAATGAACACAAGCATGATGCTGGACAGCGTTTGAAACGCAATGCGCATGCCGGCGATGGCGCGCGTGAAACGACGCAAAAGGCGCAACAGATCATCCCACGCCGCCATGATGTAGCTGTCATTTTGCGCGTCGGCGCTGTGCAGTTTGATGGTGCGTATATTGGAATAACCGTCCACAATCCGCCCGGTTACGACGGCAGCAGCCTCTGCGGTTGCGCGGCCGCGATCCCGGATCATGCGTACGGAATGGTTGGCAATGGCCGCGACGAGCGCAAACCAGATCACCAATGGCGCGAGCATCACCCAGTTCAGACCGGCGACGATTACCAAAGTTGTTAGGGCGAAAACCATGATGAACCAGATGATCTGAAACAGGCTCACCATGACATCGCCCGCCGCCTGCCCAGCCTGCCAGACTTTGCTGGAGATGCGACCGGCCATTTCATCATCGAAGAACGTCACGTCCTGACGCGAGACGGCCTGATGGCTCTGCCAGCGCACCAGTGTAAAGAAATCCGGCACCACGATTTGCTCTTCAACCACCGCCGTACCAATGGCGATGGCAGACCGCACCACTGCCACCAGCAGTGCCATTATGATAAGTGTGGTTGCGTGATCGCTGAGAAAGGTCTGCGGACCCGACCCGTTCATCATATCAACCAGCACGCCGACAAACACGAACAGGGCTGCTTCGACCAGCGCAGTCAGTCCACCAAGCACCAGCATAGCCAGAAACGGGCCGCGCACCTGACTTGCAAAATGGCGAATATAGGCAATGCCGCCCGCTGGTGGACGGCCGGGATTCGGACGCTCGAAGGGCTTCGCGAAACGCTCAAAGAAGCGAAAAAAGGCTTCGATCACGCTAGCAACCTATACTTCGCAAAGCTGATGTCGCCAGATGCGGGATCATTCGGCAGCAGTGTGTTCTTGCGCATCACCGGAGGACTGGATGAACCCACCGGACTGACGCGACCACAAAGAGGCATACAGCCCGTCGGCGTCGACCAATTCAGCATGGGTTCCCTCTTCAACAATCTGCCCCTGATCCAGCACGATCAAACGGTCGAGATTGGCGATGGTAGAGAGCCTGTGCGCGATGGCCAAGACCGTCTTGCCCTCCATCAGGTTGAACAGTTGTTCCTGAATGACCGCTTCCACTTCTGAATCGAGAGCAGAGGTCGCCTCGTCCAGAACCAGGATAGGAGCGTCTTTCAGGAAAACCCGCGCGATGGCTATGCGTTGGCGCTGGCCACCGGAGAGTTTAACACCCCGCTCGCCCACTTGCGCGTCATAGGCCTTGTTTCCGGCATTGTCCTCAAGGTCCATAATGAAATCATGCGCATTGGCTTTTTTGGCGGCGGCAATGATCTGCTCATCCGTCGCATCAGGGCGACCATAAGCGATATTCTCACGCACAGACCGGTGCAGCAAAGACGTGTCCTGCGTGACCACGGCAATGCGCGAACGCAGGCTTTCCTGCGTGACTTTCGAGATGTCCTGCCCGTCGATAGAAACGCGACCGCCGTCGATGTCGTAAAGGCGCAACAAAACATTCATCATTGTCGTTTTGCCTGCACCTGAGCGCCCGATGAGGCCCACCTTCTCGCCCGGCGCGAGCACCAGGCTCATGTCCTTGATGACACTGCCGTGCTTGTCATAATGGAAGGTGACGTTATCGAAACGCACCTCTCCGCCCTTGATTTCAAGCTCGGTTGCATCCTTAGCGTCCGTCACATCGCGTGGGCGGGCAATTGTGCTCATACCGTCCATAGCCATGCCGACATTTTCAAACAGGCCCGCCATTTCCCACATGATCCAGTGCGACATGCCGGAAAGGCGTGTGACGAGTGCAGCGGCCACCGCAACGGCGGCAACGGTCGCGCTTCCGTTCAGCCATTGCGAAATCGCGATTGCACCAACGGCAAACAGCAGGACGTTGTTGATCGTTCCCAAGACAACATGCATGCCTGTTGAAAGGCGCATTTGCGGGTGCACCGTATCGAGAAACCCTTCCATGCTGTTCTTTGCATAGCCGATTTCGCGCCCTGCATGGGCAAACAGTTTGACCGTTGAAATATTGGTATAGCTGTCAACAATCCGCCCGGTCATCAAAGAACGCGCATCGGCCTGCAGCCGCGAGATTTTCGCCATGCGTGGCAGGAAAAAACGCAGCGCGGCTATATAAGCCAGCAGCCAGACGACAAAGGGCAGCATGAGGAGAACATCGAATGCGGCCACCAACACAAGTGCGCCAAGAAAGTAGACAATCACATAGGCAAAAACGTCCAGCACTTTCATGACTGTTTCGCGCACGCCCAGTGCTGTTTGCATGACCTTAGTCGCCACACGGCCTGCAAACTCATCCTGATAAAACCCCATCGACTGGCCCAGCATATAGCGGTGCGCCTGCCAACGGATGATCATGGGATAGTTCCCGATAACGGTCTGATGCAGCACCATGGACCAGACAAATTTGATGCCCGGAACGAGCAGCAAAACAACGATTGCCATCCACCAAAGCTTACCGCTTTCCTGTTCCAGAAAAGTCGCGCGGTCGGCATTGGACAGCCATTCCACCACGTTGCCGAGATAGCTGAAAATCATGATTTCGAGTGCCGCCGTCACCATGCCAAGCACCATCATGATAGCCAGCATGGGCCAGATGCCCTTGGAGTAGTGCCAGCAGAACGCGAGCAGCGTGTTGGGCGGCTGCGTGGGTTCTTCTTGCGGAAAGGGTTCAATTAACCCTTCAAACCAACTTAAAACGCGGTTCATAGCATTATGCCTTCATGGCCCGTCGGCGACAGGCGTTGCGCATCAGCACGCCTGAAAAGCGGGGCCGGATGCGGAAAAAATTGTGACTTTGCAGCCTGCATCTCGCACCCGCATTCTGTGACCGGGTAAGCAGCAGCTGTGTGGCTCAGAAGGGCAGCGCCGCTTCTTCCATCTTTTTTATTTGTTACAGAAGACGACGCGGGCTGTTCACGAAATGCGTGATACGGCACATATCTTCTCAATCATCAACGGAATACTCCCAACTTGAACACAAGTACAGACCAGATCAGCCGATCAGGGCACAAAACCTCCCCGGAGGAGCCCAGTGGCGACACAGCCACTTTGCGGATCGCGCTCTATCAGCCAGACATTCCGGGCAATACGGGCACAATCGCGCGCATGTGCGCGTGTTTAGGATTGCCGCTTGATATCATTGAACCGACCGGATTTCGCTTTGACGATGCGAGCCTGCGACGTGCTGGGCTGGACTATCTGGAGCGCGCCGCGATTGTTCGCCACGCCGACTGGACGCATTTTCTGGAATCACATGAACGGCAAGGGCGACGTCTGGTTCTGCTGACTACAACAGCAGACCTGAGCTACACCGACTTTGAATATTCACCACAGGACACTTTGCTTTTTGGTCGTGAGTCAGCGGGTGCGCCGGATCATGTTCATCAAAAGGCAGACGCCCGGCTGTGCATTCCCATGGCAACAACCGGGCGTTCGCTCAATCTGGCCATCAGCGCTGCGATCGTTGCCGGAGAGGCTGTTCGGCAGGTTGGTCTCGTCAACTACGAGAGCTGACTGGCCGTGGCAACCATGCGAATATGGTCAATGCCCGCATCGTCAAACACGTCGCCCTGCGTTTCAAAGCCAAGCGTGCGGTAAAATTCGATAGCGTGAGTTTGAGCATCCAGCGTGATGATATCGCCCAGCTTTTCATCGCGCGCAAAACGAACCAAGTGTTCAATGATCTGCTTGCCAAGACCACAACCCCGCTGCGAACGCGCGACGGCAACACGTTGAATTTTGGCCATCTCACCGAACACGCAGAGCCGGGCTGTGGCGACCAGTTCCGTTCCGATCATACCCATGAAATGGATGGCCGTCGCTTCATCGTGCTCATCGATTTCCAGCTCGACCGGGACGCCCTGTTCTTCAACAAAGACCACATGGCGCAGCCTGTAGCAGGCTTCGCGTTCCTGTTGCGTTGTAGCAATTGAAATCTCCATTCCGGTTTTATGCCGCCTTGGATCGCACGCTGCAATTGTCATATGGCCTGCGCTTGTCAAATGCACATTCAAGATGGCATTGAGAGACATCGTCTCTATCGAAATTCAGCCTTGGAAAGACCTTCTCAACATGCGCGACAGACACAATCTACCAGCCGGTTTGCCAGATGATATCGAAGGCAAGAAAGAAACCGCGCGTGCATGGTTTGAGCAGCTGCGCGACGACATATGCACCCGCTTTGAAGCGCTGGAAGATGCGCTGGAAGGTCCCCTGTCCGATCAGAAACCCGGACGCTTCGTTAAAACACCGTGGCAACGCGAAGAAGGCAAAGGCGGCGGCGGTGTCATGGGCATCATGAAAGGCCGGGTGTTTGAAAAAGTCGGCGTTCATGTGTCCACCGTCTATGGCGAATTCTCCGAAGAATTTCGCAAGCAGATGCCGGGCGGGAATGAAGACCCTCGCTTCTGGGCCTCTGGCATTTCACTGATTGCTCACATGCACAATCCGAACGTACCGGCGGTTCACATGAACACACGGATGGTGGTAACCAGCCGCCAGTGGTTTGGTGGCGGCGGCGATCTCACACCGGTTCTGGATGCGCGGCGTGTGCAGGATGATCCGGATTCGATTGATTTCCACAATGCCATGAAACGGGCCTGCGACGGCCATGACGTCGCTGACTACGAAGAATTCAAAGCCTGGTGCGATGAATATTTCCACCTGTCCCACCGCGATGAACCACGTGGCATTGGCGGCATATTCTGCGATTACCTGCATTCCGGTGAAAAACTCGATCAATGGGACGCGAATTTCGCTTTCATTCAGGACATCGGACGCGAATTTGCGGACATTTACCCCAAGCTCGTGGCGCGGAACATGGAAACGCCATGGACCGAAGAGCAGCGCGAGGAACAGCTCATCCGCCGTGGACGCTATGTGGAGTTCAACCTATTGCAGGATCGCGGCACGATTTTTGGCTTGAAAACCGGTGGCAATGTGAACTCGATTCTGTCGAGCATGCCGCCGGTGGTCAAATTTCCTTAGATTGTTTCTTGGCGCTCACGACAATCTAGCGTTGCCAATTGTATGCACGGGCGCGGCGCGCAAGTGCGAGATTGTGCTCCGCAATCGAGCTGTTCAGTCAAGACGGAAACCGGCTTACGACCGGCCTTCGTGCAATTTCAGCAATTCTTCGCGTGAAAGGCTGAAATCGCTCTCAATCCACGCCTCCTCCAGCTTCGCGAGTTCCTGCGCGATGCCCGGTCCTGGCTCCATCCCATGATCGAGCAAATCCTGCCCACGCACAGGAATTTCAGGCCTTTGCCAAGACAAGGCCATGTCCAGTTTCTCAATATAACTCTTCTTCAAAGATGGTTCCGGCGTGGTGGCAATCGCAAGTTTCAGCCGGTCCGCAACCGCGTTCGGTTTGCCGCGATAGAGCAGCCTGGCAAACTCCGTTTTTGACAGTTTCGCATCGGGCAAGACCGCTTCGGCCCAATCCCGTAAACGGTCGCGCTGTTTGTTGGGAATTCTCAACCGCGACGCAAGCGATTCAACCCGTTCATTCTGCGGGGGAATGATCGACATCAATCGCAGCATCGCGTCGGGTTCGCGGCCGGCATTCGCGTCGCTCTCCACCAGCTTTGACAGATTTTCAATGCCCCACTTTTCGCTTTCCGGCAGAATACGGCTCAGAACATTGGTCTGACGCATCCACAGAATCGCGCGTGACGGATCGGGGGCGGAAAGCGTCTTCCAAAGCTCCTGCCAGACCCGCTCTGCCGAAAGCGTATCGAGCCCGTCTTTCAAGCGGGCGCAGGCCTTCAGCCCATCAGCGTCGGGACGGAACTTGCCATACCAAGCGAAGAACCTGAAAAAACGCAAAATACGCAGATAGTCTTCGCGGATACGCGTTTCCGCATCATCAATGAAACGGACAACTGATCGTTCGATATCGGGCATCGCATCGAGCGGATCGAATACCTCTCCGTGCCTGTCGACATAAAGCGCGTTGATAGTCAGATCGCGGCGGCGCGCGTCGGCCTCCCAGTCCTTGCCATAAAGAACGCGGGCGTGCCGCCCGTCTGTCTCGATATCCTGCCGCAACGTGGTGACTTCAAAGCTGCCACCATCAATCACGGCGGTGACGGTGCCGTGTTCGACTCCCGTTGGAATGGCGCGGTGCCCCGCCTCTTTCAGACGCAGCATGACATCGCGTGGAACAAGAGTGGACGAAACATCCACATCAGCAACCGGCATGCCCATCAGCGCGTTGCGAACGGCGCCGCCGTTCACACGCGCCTCTTCCCCATTCTTTTCCAGCAACAGCAAAAGGGTTTGCAAAGGCTCGGCTTTCAGCCAGTCAGCATCAATCCTCATAGAGGCGCTCCTGCACCGTTCGGATGATACCAGCCGTCACTCCCCAAATGCGCCGGTCAACCGGCGGATTGAGCGTTTCATCGCGCCATGGCATTGCAAAGAAAAAACGCTCCTTATCTTTCCATGTCAGGCTTTCGACACGGTGGGCGTTTTGATCCATCAGAAATTGCAGCGGCACCTCAAAAGCCTCGTCAACTTCGTCCGGGCTGATGGTCAGTTGCGGCCTGCCGCGCACAATGCCGAGCACTGGCGATATGACGTAACCGGAGCCGGAGAAATACGGGCCCAGCGTTCCCAGAACTTCAACACTGCTGCGATCCAGACCAACTTCCTCTTCAGCCTCGCGCAGTGCGGCCTGCTCGGCCGTCTCTCCATCATCGATTTTACCACCGGGAAATGCGATCTGGCCGCTGTGGCTCGACAGGGCCGAAGACCGCTGTGTGAGCAGCACCGTCGCATGCGACTGGTAGTCGAGCACAGCAAACAAAACCGCGGCAGGTTTGTAGGTCCGGGTTGCGAATTCCGGCTCATAGTCGGGGTTGAGGCGCTGATCGCCCGATCGTTCAGCCAATCGCGCGGCCCGCTTCGCGAATCGTTCACGCGCCCTCTCTATGAAGGCAGGTGCCAGATATTCACTTTCGGCCGATTCCTGATGCGTTGACGCCATGTTGAAAATTTGTGTTCCCGTTGTCCTCAGCTTTATGATGCGCTGAGTTCGGCCAGAGTATCGCTTGGCATAATGGGGAAGACACTACCAGCCGAACGAACGGCAAACATCGCCTCACCGTCGACCTCAATGTCTTCTCCATGAGAAATCAACTCATACATGACCGGACGCGCGAGCAAAGCTTCTAGACGCCCGCGAACAAGCACATAGGGCTTGAGCTGGTCGGTTTCTCCGACGATTTCAAAGCGCAACGGGTTGCTGGCCGAAATCTCAACCACGTCTCCGACATTGGTGCGCAGGGTGATCACCTGCTCTCCATTCCGGTCAATAGCATTCATCTCAACGCCCACAAACGGTGCATCTTCAACGGTGATTCCCACCTTTTCAACAGGTGTGACGAGGTAGGTCTTGCCGTCTTCATCCTTGCGCAGAATGGTAGAAAACAGCCGAACGAGCGGGGCACGACCGATGGGACTACCCATATAAAACCATGTGCCATCGCGCTTGATGACCATGTCGAGATCGCCGCAGAAGTCCGGATTCCATTTGTCGACCGGCGGGAAGCGTCCGTCACCGGCATGCGCGCGCGACAGCATGGCCTCGAGCGCAGCCGTCGGACTTTCCGTCAATTCTCGCGGCGCAGCCTCTCCCGATGCGCTCGCATTTGCAGGTTTATCGGTCTGCGAATTGTTCATATCGTCTCCCGGGGGCGCTGCGTTGACGCAGTTCCCAATTGTCGCGCCAATAGGCAAAGTCATAAAATAGTGGCTATTGTGGTGAATGTCAGCATGACAAACTGTTCACTGGTATCTGCGCCACAATCAGTTGAAGATATAGCAGAAAAAATACGGCCCCGGATTTCGAAAGCGATAAGACCTGATGAGCGATATGAGCAAAACACCGGAACTGGACGAAAAAGCCATCGTTGCCGAGGCGGAGGCTGCTGTTGTGCGCGCCGCCGAAGCAAAAGCGGCCATCGGCGAGGTCATTTTCGGGCAGGAAGAGGTCGTTGACAGCGCTCTGATCACGGTGTTCGCGGGAGGGCACGCATTATTGGTGGGTGTTCCAGGGCTTGCGAAAACCAAACTGGTCGAAACGCTGGGCACCGTTCTGGGGCTTTCATCCAACCGCATTCAGTTCACGCCGGATCTGATGCCTTCGGATATCGTTGGTTCAGAAATTCTCGATCAGGACGAAGCGGGCAAGCGCACTTTCCGGTTTGTCAAAGGGCCGGTCTTTGCCCAACTGCTGATGGCTGATGAGATCAACCGCGCCAGCCCGCGCACCCAGTCGGCGCTTCTGCAATCGATGCAGGAATATCATGTGACCATTGCCGGCGAGCGTCACGATCTCCCATCGCCTTTCCACGTGCTCGCCACCCAGAACCCGCTGGAGCAGGAAGGCACCTATCCTTTGCCGGAAGCTCAGCTGGACCGCTTTTTGATGCAGATCGATGTGCCTTATCCTGAAATGGAGGCCGAGCGCCGCATCCTGATGGAAACGACGGGCAGCGAAGAGCAGTCGGCCCGGGAAGTGTTTGACACCGAATCATTGGCTGCAATCCAGTCGTTGGTGCGCCGGATGCCAGTGGGCGAAAGCGTGGTCGATGCCATCTTGAATCTCGTTCGGTCTGCCCGGCCAGACGATGACAACAAAGACGAAGCCGCCCAGCATATCGCATGGGGTCCTGGCCCCCGCGCATCGCAGGCACTCATGCTGACGGTTCGGGCCCGTGCATTGCTTGACGGTCGGCTGGCACCGTCAGTGGATGATGTGCTGGCGCTTGCTGAACCTGTGTTGCAGCACAGGATGGCCCTGAACTTTGCAGCTCGCGCAGAAGGCATTGGCGTACGTCAGGTCATCGCGTCCCTCAAATCAAAGCTGCAATAGGTTCCCTCACGTTGGCTGTTTCTGTTGGAACATCGGTTGCCCCGCAAAGTGCTCACGAAGTACTGGCCCGGGCGCGCGCCCGAGCGGCGCTCATTCCGGACATGCTGGTGGAAGCACAGAAAATTGCCAACACACTGACGAGCGGTTGGCATGGCCGCAGACGACGCGGCACCGGCGATGCGTTCTGGCAATTCCGGCCCTATGATCAGGGTGAAAGCATGGCCCGGATCGACTGGCGCCGGACGGCGCGCGACGATGCCATCACGATACGCGATCAGGAATGGGAAGCCGCACACACAGTCTGGATTTGGGCTGACCCATCTCCCTCCATGCTCTATCAATCCGAAACCGCTTCCGTATCAAAACAATCACGCGCTCTTGTTCTGTCGCTCGCCATCGCGGAAGTGCTGGCAAAGAGTGGGGAACGTGTCGGCTGGCCTGGCCTCACCAATGCGATGACCAATCGCGACAGTGCCGAGCGCATAGCGTCCGCTTTGATGGTCGACACGCGTGCGGCCCAGGACAACCTGCCGGACGCCGCCAATATGCGCTCACGCAGCGAACTCGTAGTGGTATCCGACTTTCTGCAACCCGTCAGTGACATTCTGGAATGGTCAGAACAAATCGCCAAACAGCGCATTCGCGGATCGCTGGTCCAGATCATCGACCCGGCGGAGGAACGTTTTCCCTTCAGCGGGCGCACGGAGTTTGAAGACCCGGAAACCGGCGTGCGACAGACTTTCGGACGTGCCGAGGGTTTGAGTGTGGATTACATGCGGCTGTTCAATGCACGAAAAGAGATGCTGGCCAACCAGTGCCGGAAACTGGGGTGGAACCATTTGGTGCATCACACTGACACGCTTGCTTCCGGCGCTCTTGTCGCGCTGCATGGACGCCTGACCGGGCAGATGGAGGTGAAAGGCGCATGACCCTGGGAGCGCTTTCCTTTGCTTCGCCGCTTGTCTTGCTGGGCCTTCTTGCCCTGCCGATCATCTGGTGGCTGCTGCGTCTCACGCCGCCGCGACCAAGGCAGGAGGTTTTCCCGCCGTCGCGCATTCTGGAGGAGATTGCAAAGCCGGAAGAAACACCGGCCCAAAGCCCCTGGTGGCTCACGCTTTTGCGCCTGTTGTTGGCAGGATTGGTTGTTCTCGCCTTGTCGGAACCTGTATGGAATGCCGATGAGGCGCAACTGAATGGCGACGGCCCGATCTTGCTTGTCGTAGATGATGGCTGGACATCCGGGGCCAACTGGAACGAACGCATGAATGCGGCGGAGCAGACCCTTAAGGAAGCTTCTGCAGCAGGCCGCCCTGTTGCCCTCGTTTTCGCCAGTGAACTGGGTCAGGCTGAGCTTGCAACAGCATCTGCTGACAGTTTGAGCAGTCGCCTGAGTGCTGCACGTGCCCTGCCTATCAACACCCATTGGTCCGCACTTGGCGAACGGATCGCCAGTGCAGATGTGCCCGAGTTTGCCACACTGGTGTGGCTGACCGGCGGTCTTAAAGCGCCGGGACATGACGTCCTCAAGCAGGCTCTGGAAGCCAAGGTCACAGGCCAGGTTTTTGTCACCCAACCCGGCGAAACTGCGTTGGCCGCAACAGCCATTAACAACGCTCCAAACGCGATGGAAGTTGCCATCGTGAGAGCCGACAACGATGCGCCCGGTGCGGGGCAGGCCACCGCTTATGATGACAAGGGGCAATCAATCGCCACGGCGCCCTTCAGTTTTTCCGGCACTGCCACAACCGCAAGCGCGCAATTCGAACTTCCCGTCGAACTGCGCAATGAAATTGTGCGCGTCGAACTCGACAATCAAAAGACCGCGGGCGCGGTGCAGCTTATCGATGAGCGCTTCAGACGGCGCCGTGTGGGGTTGATTTCCGGCGGCAATGCGGACCGGGCGCAACCTCTGTTGTCTCCACTTTACTATATCTCGCGCGCACTACAGCCATTCAGCGATGTGCGGGAACCGGAAACCGACAACAGCATTGAAGCGGTCGACGAGTTGATCAATGAGCGGATATCAACCTTCATTCTTGCCGATATTGGGCAGTTGCCGGACGAAACCACGCGAAAACTCGAAGACTGGGTGACCAAGGGCGGCATGCTGGTGCGCTTCGCTGGCCCGCGATTGGCCGCTGCAAGCGATGACCGGTTAGTGCCAGTTTCCCTGCGGCGCGGCGGGCGCAGCCTTGGCGGAACACTGACCTGGGGTGAGGCACAGCCGCTTTCGTCGTTTGAGGACAACAGCCCATTTGGGGGCATTCCAGTGCCCGATGATGTATCGGTTACGCGGCAGGTTCTCGCGGAACCGGATATCGATCTTGCGTCGAAAACCTGGGCCAGCCTGCAGGACGGAACACCTTTGGTGACAGCCAGTCAGCAAGGTCAGGGCTGGATCGTGCTGTTTCATGTGACCGCAGACGCCAGCTGGTCCAACCTTCCCCTCTCCGGCGCATTCGTTGACATGTTGCGCCGTATTGTGGCGGTTTCCAACGGCGCGGTTACCGTTCCCGGACAAGGCGGAACGGCTTCCGAAAGCAGCACAGATGCGCAGACGGAGACAGCAAGCCTTGCACCGTGGCAGGTTCTCAATGGCGAAGGTCGCCTTGGAGCGCCTGACAGCGAAGCCCGCCCGTTGCAAATTGCGCCCGGCACAGAAGTGGTAGTATCGCGCGAAACACCGCCCGGATTTTATGGAACAAGCGATGCGCATGTGGCTGTTAATCTGTTTTCGAAGGATACTGCTTTGACGGCTCTCACCCGTGACGATCTTCCGCAGGGAGGACAGTTTTTGAACTATCAGAAAACCGCTGCCACGGAATTCAAGCCATGGCTTTTGGCCCTCGCTTTCGTTTTGCTGGCGATTGACTGTCTGGTTGTCCTGTGGATGGCGGGCGCCTTGAGAACACGGCGGGTGCTCAGTTCAAGCACTGCCGGCATTGCTGTCGCTGCTCTGGCGACTGCATCCATTCTTACCTTCACGATGCCGCAGTCCGCATTCGCTCAAGACGCTGCCATTGATTTCGAAAGCGCTCTGAAAACCCGGCTTGCCTATGTGAAAACGGGGGATGACCGTCTCGACGCAATAAGCCGCAAAGGGCTGATCGGACTGACGCGTTTTATTTCCACACGGACATCGCTGGAACCGGGTGAGCCGATTGGCGTGGATATCGCCAATGACGAACTGGCCTTCTATCCCCTGCTCTACTGGCCGATAAGCTCAGGCGTGTCCGTACCACCAGCGGAGACAATGGCGCGCATTGATGCCTTCATGAAGCGCGGCGGCAGCGTGTTGTTTGATACACGTGATCAAATTTCCGGTGGTTTTGGCGGAGCGCGAGTCACCGTCGAAACTCAAAGACTCCGCGAAATTCTCTCATCACTGGACATCCCGCCGCTAGAGCCGGTTCCCGAAAACCACGTTCTGACCCGAGCCTTCTATCTGCTGAATGTGTTTCCGGGCCGATATCTCGATGGTCGCCTTTGGGTGGAAGCATCCACCCCAACCGAAGACGATGCCGACCGCCCCGCGCGGCCGGGAGATGGTGTATCATCCATCATGATCACATCCAATGATATGGCTGGAGCATGGGCCATTGAGGCTGACGGCTCGCCCAGCCTGCCCATCGTACCACCCAACCCGACACAGCGGGTTTACGCTCTGCGCACCGGCGCGAATATTGTGATGTACACCCTCACCGGCAATTACAAATCCGATCAGGTGCACATTCCCGCTCTGCTGGAAAGGCTTGGCCAATGACCCAATGGGATATTGCATTCGCACCGCTTTTCAGTTGGCCCGTGATCGTTGCTATTGCTGCGATAGCCGGCTTGCTGGTGCTGTATGGCTTGCTGCGGCGTATGCGCGGCGCGTGGCTGCGTCTTCTGGCATGGGCCAGTCTTGTGCTCGCTTTGGCGAACCCTTCCCTGCTGCAGGAGGAACGCGAGGCATTGCAATCGGTCGTGGCCGTGGTGACTGACCGTTCGGACAGCCAGAAACTGGCCGACCGCAAGGGACAGACCGACAGGGCAAGCCAGGCGATAGCCAACCTGATCAAACGCTTTCCTCAGTTCGAGTTGCGCGAAGTTGAAGCGACCAATGGGGGCGCGGAAAGCGGAGATGCGTCGACCGCCCTGTTCTCGCGCCTGAAATCCGCGCTTCGTGATGTTCCGCCAGACCGTGTCGCAGGCGCCATCATGATCACCGATGGTCAGGTGCACGATGTGCCGGAAAACGCCGAACAGCTCGGTTTCACCGCGCCGGTTCACACGCTTCTCACGGGTTCGCAGGACGATAAGGACCGACGCATTGTGATCCGCAAAGCCCCACGTTTTGGAATCGTGGGGGGCACGCAGGAGATCGTCTATTCCGTCATCGATACCAATATCCAGTCACAAGGAAGCTCTGTCGAGGTGCGCGTTTCCATTGATGGAGAGTTCCTTTCAATTGAAGACGTCGTGCCCGGCGAGGAGACCAGTTTCTTCTTCACCGTGCCGCACGGGGGCAAAAACGTCATTGAATTTCAGGTTGATGCTGTTGATGACGAAATCACCACAGTGAACAATCAGGTTTTCACGGTTCTCGACGGCGTTCGTGAAAACTTGCGGGTGCTGCTCGTATCCGGCGAACCCCATGCCGGCGAGCGCACATGGCGCAACCTGTTGAAATCGGACGGGTCGGTCGATCTGGTTCATTTCACCATTTTGCGACCGCCTGAAAAGCAGGACGGAACGCCGATCAACCAGTTGTCGCTCATCGCGTTTCCCACCCGCGAGTTGTTTATTGAAAAGATCGACGAATTCGACCTCATCATATTTGATCGCTACCAGCGCCGCGGTGTTTTGCCTGTTTTGTATTTCGACAATATCGCGCGCTACCTGACGGACGGCGGGGCGATTCTGGTGGCCGCTGGTCCGGAACATGCCGATATCGCCTCCATTCATACCACCCCCCTTTCATCAGTCCTTCCGGTTGCGCCAACCGGAAACATTACGGAAGGGCCGTTTCGACCAACCGTCTCCGATCAGGGGCGCAAGCACCCGGTTACGCGAGACTTGCCGGGCCTAACGGAACCAGGTTCGGAAGCACCGTCAGACTGGAGCCGCTGGTTCCGCATCATCGACAGCGCCAACCCGCAGGGCGACGTGGTGATGGAAGACGAAGCCGGAAAACCACTTCTGGTGCTCAACCGCCCGGGCGAAGGGCGCATTGCCATGCTGATGTCCGATCATGTCTGGCTTTGGGCGCGCGGATTTGAAGGTGGTGGCCCGCACACGGCACTCTTGCGGCGCGTTGCCCACTGGCTGATGAAAGAACCGGAACTCGACGAAGAGGCTTTAACGGCGAATGCGCAAGGCAACCGTCTTCTGATCAAGCGACAGACCATGGGTGATCAACCGGGGCTGGTGCAAATTCTCACACCGACGGGTGACAGCCTTAATCTTGAGTTTACCGATCTTGGAGACGGTGTTTTTCAGGCCGAGCACACTGCTGAATCCCTCGGCCTCTATCGGATGGCGAATGGCGAATTGACGGCGCTGGCCCATGTCGGCCCGGCCAACCCGCGCGAATATGCCGACGTGGTTTCGACCCCCACAAAGATGGAAGCGCTGACGGCCAGCACCAAAGGCGGCATCATGCGGCTTGATGATGGCGGACTACGCGAGCAAATGCCACGCATCGTTGCGGTTTCCGGATCAGGCTCAACCGCAGGCGATGGTTGGTTTGGTCTGAAAAATTCCGGCAGCAGTGTTTTGAAGGGCGTCACGACCGTTCCACTGTTCGCCGGTTTCCTCGGTCTCACCCTGCTGCTCCTTGCTTTCGCCGGAACATGGGCCCGCGAGGGACGTTGAATAGAAGTCTTCACGCAGGAAATCAGGGCGCAGTCTTCGAAACTTCATAGCACCACTCGTTTACCCATTGCTGTTTGCCGCTCAAATTGGATCTGCCAAGCCGGATCGCGCCTGCCTTCGATGCCGCATCGCCAGATCGTGAACCGGGAGTATTTGTACTTCAGGAGCACGCCAGCCACACTGGCCGCTGAACCTGCTCCTTCCCTGATCGGAAACTGGTATGAGCGAACACGGCGGGAATATTGAATATGCCGTGCTGGCTATTCTGGCATGCGTGATTGTCTACTCGCTTTTGACCCGAGTGCTCAGTCGCACCATTTTGACGCTGCCGATCATCTTCACGCTGATCGGTCTGGCCGCAGCAGGGCCGGTGGCACAAATCGCATCACCTCAGATACTCTCGGAAACCAGCCGGTTTGTAGCTGAAATTACGCTCATTCTTGTGTTGTTCGCTGATGCAAGCCATGTGCGTTTCTCACGCCTGAAGCAGAATTTCCAACTGCCGCTTCGCATGCTCGTGATCGGCATGCCCTTGTCGCTGGCAGTCGGCACGTTGGCCGTGTATCTGCTCAGTTCGCAAGCCGGATTGGCGCTGGCCCTGCTGACCGCTTCAGTTCTCACACCAACCGATGCTGCTGTTGGCCAGGCCGTTGTCTCGAGCCCGAATGTACCGGGAAAACTCAGTCAAACCATCAACGTAGAAAGCGGATTGAATGACGGACTGGCTTTGCCATTTGTCCTGTTCGGAGCCATGCTTGCGTCTGGCACAACAGGGCATGAAGGTATCAGCAGTCTGCCGGTTGCGATTGCGCTGCAGCTTTTATTAGGACCGACCGTCGGCATCGCAGTCGGCTGGTCTGTCGCGCGCGCATTGAATGTTGCGCAAGAACGCGGCTGGGTAGTCGAAAGCGCCCAAGGTGTTGTGTTCCTGGCAACCGCATTCGCGACCTATCTCACATCGGAATTGGTCGGCGGAAATGGATTCATCGCGGCATTTGTTGCGGGCATGGTGTTTGGTAACACCTACAAACACAACATCCATTTCATCCGGGAGTTCATGGAGGGCAGTGGCCAGCTTCTGACGATGTCGGCATTTTTGATGTTTGGCGCACTCCTGTTGCCAACCGGCTTGGCCCACATATCCTTCACATCCGTCGCGGTGGGCCTCTCATTCCTGACCTTTGTAAGAATGGGCCCCATCTGGTTTTCGCTGGCAGGCAGCGGATTGCGACCAAGGGAGAAGGCATTTCTCGGCTGGTTCGGCCCCAGAGGTCTGGCCTCAATACTTTTCACGCTCATCATGATTGATGAGTTTGAATTCCCTGGTGAAACCGAACTTCTCGCGTGCGTTTCCATGACTGTGTTCTTTTCAATTATTTTGCATGGCGTTTCCGCGACGCCTTTGGCCAACCGCATAGGACGCGGTTAACCGCTCACCGCCCAGCCGAAAAGCACTTTCAGCCAGTGCGACGAGAACTGGCCACTCCGGAGTAGGATTTTGCTGCCCCCTCTTCCAGCTCGCAAACGAGAATGCGGGCGGGGTCTGCCGGGCGGGGCAAGGTGATTTTGCCATGGCTTATCTGCCTGAATCCGAAGGGTTTGTAATAGTCGAGATCACCGACCAGCATGATAACTTTGGGACCGCCGTCTGCGCATAATCCGCGCGCGGCTTCAACTGAGGCCGTCATGAGTGCACGTCCGATACCGGCTGACTTGTGAGCTGGCGACACCCCTAAAGGCCCGAGCATCAGGGCCGTCTTGTCGCCCCAGTTGATCGGAGTCTGACGAACGGTGCCGACAATTTGCGAACCGATTTCAGCGACAAAACTGCAAGCGGGTTCTGGCGCTACGCCTTCACGCAACGCAAAAGCGGCGCGGGCGAACATGGCCGGGCCAAAAACCAGCGCGGTCAGTTGTTCGACAGCCGAGACATCGGAGGGGGTTTCGAGGCGAATAATAAATGAACTTGAATTGACAGACATGCTGGCACCTTGTGCGGGAACTTTCTGATTGTCCGGGATGATGCTCAGTGACCATCCACGACAGCGGTATGCGCCCGCGTGCAGATGCCAAAGGCACCCGCGCCGGGCGGATCAGAAAGTTCGTCGTCGCAACACAGTCTGTTTCATGTCGCTCGCCTATCATGCCGTGCATTTCACGTCCAGCAAGAATGCATCTTGTTATCTGGTTCATGGGCCATCATGTTCAGAACAGATTTTGGCAAATGCAGACGAGGACACGAAAAATGGGATTGCTGGTTGAAGGCGAATGGAAAGACCAATGGTATGATACCAAGTCGACGGGCGGAAAATTTGTGCGCTCCGACGCGGGATTCCGCAACTGGATCACGCCTGACGGTTCTGCCGGGCCGAGCGGCGAAGGCGGATTTCCTGCAGAGGCCGGGCGCTACCATCTCTACATTTCGCATGCCTGCCCATGGGCCAACAGGGCAGCCATTTTTCGTGAGCTGAAAGGACTGCAAGACATCATTGATGTGTCGGTGGTTGACCATTTCATGGGCGACGAAGGCTGGACTTTCAATGGTGAGAAGGATGGCTCTACTCAGGATCGCGTGAACGGATTTGACCGTATGTACAAGGTCTACGTCGCTGCAAAATCTGACTATACGGGCCGCGTTACGGTACCCGTTCTTTGGGACAAGCAACGCGAAACCATTGTTTCAAATGAGTCGAGCGAGATTATTCGCATGTTTAATTCCGCGTTCAATGAACTGACCGGAAATACCACGGACTACTATCCAGAACATCTGCGCCCGCAGATCGATGAGATAAACGAGCGCGTCTACCACACGCTGAACAACGGTGTTTACAAATGCGGTTTTGCGACCACTCAGGAAGCCTATGAAGAGGCTTTCACGCCCCTGTTCGATACGCTCGATCATCTTGAAGATCGCCTTGCGCAGAGCCGCTATCTCGTTGGAGATACGATTACCGAAGCTGACTGGCGATTGTTTACGACGCTGGTTCGTTTCGACCCGGTCTATGTCAGCCACTTCAAATGCAACAAGAAGAGGATTGCGGATTATCCGAACCTCATCGGCTACACGCGCGAGCTGTATCAGTGGCCAAATGTGAGCAACACAATCAACATGCACCACATCAAGCAGCATTATTATGCCAGCCATGAGAGTGTGAACCCCACCCGCGTGGTGCCTGTGGGACCGGAGATCGATTATGACAGCCCTCATGGGCGCGATCATTTGAAAGCGGCCTAGTCTGCTTCAATCACCCACTAAAAGCTGAATGAAACCCGGTCTTTACACCTAAAGCGCCGTTGGCATGACGAGGAAAAAACCTGCGATCATGGCAGCGGCGCACAAGATGACGCCGAACAGGAACCACCAAAAACTGCGCCAGCCGCTTTTTGCAGGCGATGCTGGCGCAGACGCAGATGTGTTGGTGGGTAAGGGCTTATCGGCCGGTGCCGGCTCATTGCCAGCGGCAATCCACTCGCCTTCAATCTGCCTCTCGCGCTCGAGCACCCGTTCCGCAACATAGTCGGATACAATATCCGCCATTTTATCCATGTCGGTTGACTCAGCGAGCACAACACGACCCATGCGAGTGTCTTTAAGAAAGCGGTAGCTGCGTTTGTCATGACCCATTGCAACGAAGGAAGTCATGTCAATCCACAAGCGTGGGCGCTCACCGCGCGTCATGGCAAAATCGAAGCGCTCGTCGGTTTCATCGATTTCGGACATCAAGGGGCGTAGTTCCTGGGCCAGAAGTTCCAGACGCGCCGCTTCCGCTTCCTTCATTTCAACAACAACGTCATCACGGTCCGCCTGCCGTGACTTTGCACGCACAAGCGCATCGCTCAGCGAACGCTGCTTGCGTTGCGTTTCTTCCTGTTCGTTTTCAATGTCGTTGTTTTCCATCGTCATCATCCCTCGCGCTCAAGTCCCTTGCGCGCTTTATGCGATGCCCTAGAACAAATAGCGAGACACCAGTTTGTCACGTTTATAGACGTCATCGAAGAAAAGCGGGACGCCCTTTTCGTCAACCCAGGCTGTGAAATAAGCCAGATGAACAGGAAGTTGGCGGCCTAGATTGATGCGTGTCTGTTTTTTGCTGGCCACGATCCCGTCTATTTTGGTCGGGTTCAGGCCGCCCTGCAGGGCATAGATGGTTTTCGCAAACTCAAGCGGTTTTTCAACCCGGATGCAGCCATGTGAGAACGCGCGGCCCGTGCGCGCAAACAGCGAGCGTGATGGCGTGTCGTGAAGGTAAACGTTGAATTTGTTCGGAAAGATGAATTTTACCTGCCCCAACGCATTTTTGCCGCCCGGCTGCTGTACGATCCTATACGGAAACTTGCGTGCAGAAACGGAACTCCAGTCAACCGCATAGGCACTGATTTCCTGCGCCTTGGCACCCCATCCATTGTACAGCTTGTACCCGCGCGCTTCGAGATAGCTTGGATCATTGCGAATTTTTGGCAACATTTCCTTGCCTGCTATGGAACCGGGCACGGTCCAGGTGGGGTTGAATTCCGAATAGATGATCTTGTCGGAGAACATCGGCGACTGGTGATAAGGCTTGCCCACGATCACGCGGCGTTTGTCGATGATCTTACCATCCCACATGGTGAACATTTCAAAGCCGGCCTGGTTGACCAGAACGTGTGTCTCGCCAAGGTTGCGCGGCAACCAGCGCCAGCGCTCCAGATTGATGGACAATTGTTTTACGCGTTCCTCTGCCGACACATTCAATGCGCGGAACGTGTTCTTGCCGGCCACGCCGTCGGCCCCTAGGCCATGGCGTCGCTGGAAATGGGTGACCGCCTCTTTCAGCCCGTCATCATAAACATTGGGTGCAGAAGTGCGCAGGCTATCATAGCCTCGCGCCATGAGGTTCTGCCGCATCTGGGCTACGCGTGGGTTGCTCATCCCGGGTTTCAGCGTGGGCCCGTCGGACACCGGGCTCCAGCCCCCACGTTGCGCCAGAGAGCGGTATCCTGAAAGCATCTGTCGCAATTGTGCATATTGCGGGTGGCCCGGACGCAGACTTGAAAACATGCGTTTTGCGCCTGTTTTCGCAGCGCCTTCAAGCCATTGCGTCGCATTCACCTGTTTGCGCTTAATGACAATGTTGGGGTCAGTTACCGACGGCGTTGTCATACCGGAATACAGATCGAGGCCCAATGTCAGGAACGCGTGGCTCAAAGCGAGCTCCAGATTCGCGGACTGGCCCCTCCCCGCCCCTGCCTCGTAGCCCGCCACACTGGCCAGATATTCGGCAGGATCAAGACCATCGCGATATGCGTTTTTAAATTCTTCAACCAACTCCTGTCCGGCGGCATTGAGCTGCCCGCCGGATGTCCATATCGCGCTGTTGCCACGGTTGGCATAGGTTTCGCGCAAACGCTCGGTCGGGAAAGAGCGCTGCGCCCATGTGGCAGTGGAGCGCTTCAATGCAGCCTTGATATCACCAGACGAGGCGGCAATTGCAGTGTCACTCAGATAAGCCAGTGCCACCAGCGTTGAGCCCGTAAAAAGCATGGCGGCGACTAAGCGAAATTTCCGTCTCAGGTTTGTGTGCGAAAGAATCATGGCTCCACCGGGTCTGTCGAATTTCTGACGAAACGTAACATTAACAGTGCAACGGACAACAGGCCTGTTCTTCAAAAAGGCAGAGTTTCATTGCGCCTTTAACTGCGAAAGAATAACCGCTTGAACCAATTGAGGTTGCTCTTCAGCCGGGGAATGACCCGTGTTCTCAGCGATATGCAGATCAACCCGGTCTTTTAACGCAAGGCCTTGTGAGACTGGAAGAACCTTGTCTTCCGTGCCCCATATCATTGAGATCGGCAGACCTGTCGCCAAAAGATCGTCAACCGGCAACATGCCCTGCTTGCCATCCGAAGACATGCCCTCAGCGATGGATACCAGTGCTTCAATGGCTCCGGGGCGTTGTCGCGCCTGATATTGAAATTCGATCACCTTGTCTTCGATGACATAGTCTGGCCCGAAGAACGACGCCATCACATCGCGCAATTCATCTCGCGTTTGGGCAGCCGCCCAACGCAGCAACAAAGGATGATTGAATTCCGCCCCAAACCCGCCCGGGGCAAGCAGTGTGAGGCTTGCGACACGACCGGGTTCCATTAACCCGACCAGCGACGCGACCGCGCCCCCCATCGAATGGCCGACAATATGCGCGTTTTCGAGTTCGTTGGCGCTCATGAAGGCCAACACCGCCTTGGCCGCCACTTTTGGAGGACCAAAACCAGGCCAATCCAGACTGCCACCATGGCCGGGCAAATCCAGCGCATAGGTGGGAGCCTTGAACGATATGCCCGTCCGCAAGCCGCGCCACTGCGCTGCAAGACCGCCAAAGCCATGCAGGAATATGACCGGCGTCACGCCCGCTGTCGAAGCATCACGCCCCTCTGGCGTATTGTCGATGGCGGCTGCAGCAAGCTGCATCAGATATCACCTGCCAGCACGCGGTTGGCGGCTGATACAAGAGCCTCAAGCGATGCGGCAACAATGTTGGAGTTGATACCGGCGCCAAACCAGCGTTTGCCCGTTTTGGTATCCTCGATTTCCATATAAGCGATGGCAGTCGCGTCGCTGCCCTGCTGCAAAGAGTGCTCGGAATAGTCTGCAACTGAGAGATTGAGATCGTAGGTCTCGTTCAAAGCCGCGACAAAACCCGCGACCGGGCCATTGCCCCGCGCGGAGAGCATCCGTTTTTCGCCCTTGTCCGTCACTTCAACCTCTACAACACGGCTGCCCATGTTTTCACGGTCCGTGAAAGTGGCATGGTCGACATAACGCAACTGGCCATCGGGTTGTTTGACATAGCGCTCCATAAAACGCGCGTGAATGCGCGACGCTGGCAGTTCAACACCTTCTTCGTCGGTGATGCGCTGCACATCATCACGCATTTCAATCTGCAGGTTGCGGGGCAGTTTCAGCCCGTAATCCGCTTCCATGACATAAGCGACCCCGCCCTTGCCGGACTGGGAATTGATGCGGATGATCGCCTCATAAGAGCGCCCCACATCCTGCGGGTCGATGGGCAGATAAGGCACTTCCCAAGTGTCGATATTGGCCTTTTCGAGCGCTTTCATGCCCTTGTTAATCGCGTCCTGATGGCTGCCGGAAAATGCGGTGTAAACGAGTTCGCCCACATAGGGGTGGCGCTCCGGAATGCGCAACTGGTTGCAGTGCTCATAAACGCCCTTGATACGCTCGATGTCGGAGATATCCAGCTGCGGGTCCACACCCTGGGTCATCATGTTGAGGGCAAGCGTCACAACATCGACATTGCCGGTGCGTTCGCCATTGCCAAACAGTGTGCCCTCCACACGGTCGGCCCCCGCCATCAGGCCCAATTCGGTGGCAGCAATACCGGTTCCACGGTCATTGTGCGGATGCAGCGATATGATCACGCTGTCGCGGCGGTCAATATTGCGGCACATCCACTCGATCTGGTCGGCGTAAATGTTTGGCGTGGACATTTCCACGGTCGCTGGCAGGTTGAGAATGAGTTTGTCTTCAGGTGTAGGGTCAATGACTTCGACCACTGCATTGCAGATGTCGAGCGCGAAATCGAGTTCCGTTCCGGTGAAACTTTCGGGCGAATATTCGTAGCGGTAGCTGTTTTTGCCGCCCGCTGTAGCGCTCGCCATATCGACGATCATCTTTGCAGCATCAGTTGCAATCTGGCGTATGCCATCCCTGCCCTGACCGAAAACGACCCGGCGCTGCAATTCGCTCGTCGAATTGTAGAAATGCACGATCGGGCGGCGTGCGCCCTCCAGGCTTTCAAAGGTACGGGTGATCAGTTCGGGGCGGCATTGCACCAGAACCTGCAAACTCAAATCGTCTGGCAGGTTATCCTGTTCAACACACCAGCGTGCAAAATCAAAATCAGTCTGAGAGGCGGACGGAAACCCGATTTCGATTTCCTTGAAATTCATGTCCAGCAACAGGCCAAACATCCGAGCCTTGCGCTCATGACCCATGGGATCAATCAGCGCCTGGTTGCCATCACGCAGATCAACAGAACACCAGATCGGTGGTTTAGTGATGGTTTTAGAGGGCCATGTGCGTTCCTGCAGGTCAACCTGCGGATAGGGATTATATTTATGTGCGGCGTCCATAATCATGGGACCGTCATCCTTTTGTTGCGACCGTTGAGCGAGTGAATCTGAAAGCTGCACCGCTCTTTCGGTGAAATTTGTAATGTGAATTGATGAAGGGGCAACAGTTCAATTGGCGGGAACTCATTCGACCGCCGGACGCCCCTTACGAACGCACACCCCGACGGCCGCCAATAAGCAGCAGGTCTAGAAGTGGCAGGATGCGAAGCGTTTTCATATTTTCCGTGATAGAAAGTTTGTGCGGCTTTGGCAACACCAAAGCCGTTGCATAGCGTGCCTGCGGCCATGGTTTCGACTTGTTGTGCGTGAATCGCTGGCCGGCAAACGTGGACAGCCTGTTCACATCAAATAAAGCGTGTTAGGCAGCCGCCGTCTGCCAGCCCTGAAATCTGGAAACCATCATGATCACTGTATTTGGCGTGGGCTATGTCGGCCTGGTGCAAGCAGCCGTATTGGCTCATTTCGGCAATGATGTCACCTGCATCGATGTCTCAAGCGAACGCATTGCAATGCTCAACAATGGCGAGCTTCCGATTTTCGAGCCTGGCCTCGATAAGATGGTGCACGACAATCATGATGCAGGCCGACTGATTTTCACGCTGGACGGTGTGGACGCCATCAAGGCGAGCAAGATCATCTTCATTGCGGTTGGGACGCCTCAATCTGAGGATGGTTCGGCCAATCTCAGTTTTGTTCATACCGTTGCGCGCACCATTGGTGAGACAATCGAACACGACACCATTGTGGTCAATAAATCGACGGTGCCCGTCGGCACGGCAGATGAAACGGCCCGCATCATCAACGAGCAATTGGCAAAACGTGGCGTGGAACTTCAGGTGGATGTGGTGTCCAATCCAGAATTCCTCCGCGAAGGCTCTGCTTTGAGCGATTGTCTTGAACCGGATCGCATCATCATCGGCTCTGAAGCGCCGCACGCGGTGCAGGCGCTTTCCGACCTCTATGCACCGCTTTCCGACAAAGGCGAGCGCATTCTGGTGATGGACCCACGCAGTGCGGAACTGAGTAAATACGCGGCCAACTGCATGCTGGCGACACGCATTTCGTTCATGAACGAAATGGCAGTTCTGGCCGACAAGCTGGGGGCCAATGTGGAAAACGTGCGCCGGGGTATCGGCAGCGATGCCCGCATCGGGCCCGCGTTCCTGAATGCGGGTATCGGATTTGGCGGATCATGCTTCCCGAAAGACCTGCACGCGCTCATCCATATGGCGGAGAAAAACGGTATGAATCCGCTGGTTCTGAACGCCGCCAATGAGCGCAACAAAAGGCAGAAAAACTACCTGCCAAAAATCATCTCATCGCATTTCAACGACGACATATCGGGCAAAACATTCGCGCTTTGGGGTGTGGCTTTCAAACCGAACACCGATGACATGCGCGAAGCATCCTCGATTCCTCTCATCGAATATCTGATGTCCAATGGAGCGCGCGTAAAGGCTTACGACCCGGAAGCCATGGAGGAATGCAAACACATTATGGGAGACTGTGAGGGCCTTGAATATTGCGGATCTCAAAATGACGCCGTTGAAGGCGCTGACGCACTCATTTTGGCAACCGAGTGGAATGTCTTTTTGAATCCTGATTTTTCCGTTTTGGCGGAAACACTGAGGGATAAAGTCGTTTTCGATGGTCGCAACGCCTACACGCCGGAAACAGTTCGCAACCACGGATTGACCTACTATTCGATCGGACGCTCTTAGCGGCAACCGACCGGATCATTTCTCATCCATCGCCGGTTACCCGCGATGCGTATCGGGTTTCCAGAATGTGGCGCTGAATCTTGCCGGTTGTGGAGCGCGAAATATCCGCCTCATCTACAAAATGAATATCGCGCGGCTGCTTGTAACGGCTCAACGAAGATAGAACACCTTCGCGTAGCTGCTCGCTTGTCAGGGCGCTGCTTGTGGGCACGACAAGCAGAACCGGGACCTCGCCCCATTTTGCGTCGGGCTGTCGGATAGCCACGGCTTCAACAACCCGCTCATCCTGTTTGGCCACCTGCTCTATTTCGGCGGGATAGATGTTTTCACCACCAGATTTGATGAGATATTTTGCGCGATCAACATAATCGAGCGTGCCATCAGCGTTGCGGCGCATGACATCGCCCATGTGAAACCAGCCATTACGGAAGTCATGTGCATTGGTTTCAGCCGCATTCCAGTAGCCGCTGAACAGCGTTGAGCCGCGCAAGGCGACTTCTCCCGGCTGACCTGATTCTACATCGTGGTCATCAGGATCAACGAGACGCAGGGAGACGAACGCACTTTGGCGTTTTGACAGGGTGAAATCGGTCGATCCCGGTGCAATGAGCGCTCCGGTGGCAGGCGGAAGCCCCGTTTCCGTTGCGCCGAATGTATTGAGGTAGGGAACACCCAATTGCGTGGTCACGGCTGCAATATCCTCCCTTGGAACAAGATCAGCCATCGCGCCACACACTTTGGTGTCATGCACCTGAACACCATGTTCCGCACATGCCTTCGCGAAGTCGCCCACCATGCCGGGCATGAGAACAAACCAGCCAATCGAAACGCTCTCCAGCAGACTGATGAGGCGTTTGGGCTGGTATCCATCAACAACGTATACCGTTCCGCCGCGCATTAGCGTCGCAAGCGAGTGATCCGTGGAAGCCATATGGTATAGCGGTGCCCAAGCCACGAAACCGCTGTCGCGTGGCAAAGCCAGTTCCGATACGAAACACTGCGCGCGCGCAATCATGGCGCGGTGACTGATCAGTGCACCTTTGGGCAGGCCCGTCGTACCGCTGGTGTATAAAATCACCAGGCCGGTCTCCAGATCGAAGCTTTGCCGCGACGATGGACGCGAAGCCTCTTCGCAGGTTGATGCAGCGTCCACGGCATCGTGGTCGAAACTTTCAAGTGTCGATACCCTAACGCCGCCAAGATCAAGACGTTCAACATCTGCAAGAAGATCGGTTTCGGCAATCAGCAATTTTGGAGCCACAAGCTCAATACAATGCGTCTGCTCACGGGTCGACAAGCGCCAGTTCAGGGCAGCAAGGATGATGCCGTGGCGCGCCGCGGCAAGCTCGATAATCAGATATTCGTTTCGGTTTCTCGACAAGAGCGAGAGACGGTCGCCGCTTTCAAAGCCAAGCCCGATCAGATGGTCCCCATAGGCAGAAGCGCGTTCGGTGACTTGTCTGTAGGTCAGTTCGCCATTGTCGTCGATCAACGCGATTGCGTCGGGAGCCGCCCGGGCGCATGACAGGAAAAGTTCCCAGACATTCGCTACTCCTGCTTGCTTGACGAGAGGGCCGGACGCATTTTGATCATTGACGTGATCATTCAACACGTTGCTGTCCAAACCGGGCTCCTTTCACGTCATCAATCTCCGCATCTTAAGCGGTGGCGTATCTCAACATTAACCATGCACCCGGTTGGCTCTCGCCAAATTAACCAATTCTGTTAGTCTGTTAACGTTGGGTTAACCTAACCGGCACGCATTCCAGTAAAATGCGTCACCGTTAAGCCAACGCGGCAAAAAGTTATGCATCCGATTTTGCATCTTTCCTGGTTGGAGGAAAACACATGAAATCACGTATTGGAACAACAACAATCCTGTCTCTTTTGGCAAGCGGTGCAATGGTAGCATCGGTAAACGGGCAGGAATTGCCCCCGGCAAGCGCGAAGCCGGGTGAATGCTATGCGAAAGTGCTCGTCCCGGCCTCGTACGAAACAACGCCGGAACAGGTCATGATACAACCGGCGACAACGGCGTACAAAAAGACGCCCGCCGTTTATCGCGAAGTCGAAAAAAGCATTTTGGTGGAAGAGGAAAGCTTCGAGCTGGTTCCTGTACCCCCCACATATGAGACCGTTTCAGAGACCATTCTCGTGCAACCGGAGCAGGTCATCAAAACGGTGGTTCCTGCGACTTACAGGACAGAAAAGAAACAGGTCATGATCTCCCCCGCTCGCACCGAATGGAAAGTTGGGCGCGGAGCGTATGAAAAGATTGACGAAGCAACCGGCGAGATCATGTGTCTTGTTGAAATTCCGGCTGTGTTCAACACCGTTGAACATGTCGTTCTGGATCAGGCCCCTCAAACGAAAGAGGAGATTGTGCCTGCGAAATATAAAACCATCGAGCGCCGGGTGATGAAAACACCTCCGACCACCCGCAAGAAAGTTCTGCCGGCGCGGTATGAAACCGTGATCATCAAGGAACTGGTGGAGAACGAAAAGTTTGAGGTGGTCGAAACACCGGCGCGTTTTACGACCGTTGAAAAGCGAAAAGTCCTTGCCCAGGAAGCCGTGAAGTGGCGGCAAATCCTTTGCGAAACCAACACAACCCCGGAAATCGTGAAAGAGATTCAGTCGGCGCTGATCAATGCGGGGTACAAGCTTGGCTTTGCACCCGATGGTGAGCTAGGCCCCGGAACGCTGGCAGTTGTCGAAAAATTTCAGAAAGACAAAGGCTTGCCCACGGGCGGGTTGACCATCAGTACGCTGGAGCGATTGGGCGTGAGCACAGGTGGCGTATAACCCGCGTTTGAGGCGCCAATAAACAACGCACACTACACAAAAAAGGCGCATGGTTTCCCCCATGCGCCTTTTTCATTTTCGAGTATCTCGTTTTATAGCCCTCGGCTTCAGGACTTGCGGCTCGTTTTGATCTGGCCCCGCTCAACCTTTTTGGCGTGCTCGGTCGTACCGCCGGCCGCCAGAATCTTGGCCTCGCCTTTCCAGTTTTCACGTTCCGGACGACCCGGGAAACCGACAGCATTGCCAAGCCATGCCAGTTCGGCCTTGGTCAGTTTGGCAACCTGATCAAAGTGGTGAATGCCAAGCTTGAACATCTTCCTTTCAATTGCATTTCCAACACCGTCAATAAGCGTGAGATTGTCCGCTTTCCCGCCCTTGGGAGCGGAGAGAAGATTCTTCGGCTCACTGCCCAAATCCGCTTTTACTGCTTTGCCAGAACTGCTTTCGACAGCTCCGGACTTAACGCGTTTGGAAAACTGCGTCGCACCGCCCTTGGTAAGAACCTTTGCCTGCCCGACCCAGTCTTCGCGTTCAATGCGACCGGGGAACGCCAGAACGTCGCCATAGTGTGCCTGATCTTTTTTCTTCCATGACGCAATCTGAGCAAAGGAATTGATGCCCAACGCGTTGAGCCGCCCTTCGTTTTGTGGGCCGATCCCCTTGATCATTTTCAGATTGTCCGGAGTCGCAGCAGCGGCGGGTGCTGCTTTTGCTGCGGACGCTACCCTTTTGCCTGGCTTTGCGGCTGCGGCTTTACTTGTCGATTTTTTGGGCGCTGCAGATTTTTTGGCCGGTGCCTGAGCGATGGGCGCAGGCTTTGCAACCTTCGCTGGTTCCGCCGGTGCCTGCGGGACAACAGGCTTAGGTGGCGTGGGAACGACCGGCGCTTTTTTGACAACGGGCTGAGATACCGGTGCTGCCGGAATAACAGCAGCAGACGCGGCAACCGCACCTACACCGACCGCAGGTGCCGCGCTTGCGCTCGCATCCTGCGTTTCCTCTTGCGAGGAACCGAACATGCGATGAAGAAGGCAACCAATTACGCAACCAAGAATAAAGGCTATGGCGATTAAGAGAATTGTCTGAACTACGAGAGCAAACATTGAAATTCAGTCCTTTATATTCATCTCAGCTTTGCTTGCGCTTTTCGCTGGTCCACCATCCAATGACAATACCAACAACAAGTGCAACCACCAGAAACCAGATATATTGCTCGACAAGATACCACATTGCTTTTGTCCTATTCAGATCGATTGCTTAAGGGTGACACGTCACTCACCCTGCAGAATTTTGAATTCAATTCGTCGGTTTGCGGACTGACCGGCCACAGTGTCATTGTCAGCAATGGGTTGATCTTCGCCATACCCTTTAACTGAGAGATTGCCGGTGCTTACGCCCGCTTCAGCCATATAGTTGAAAACAGCCTGCGCGCGCGCTTCGCTGAGTGCCTGGTTGTAGGAAGCCTTGCCGCGGGAATCGGTGTGCCCACCAATTTCAATTTTGGTTTCGCCGCATTTTGCCAGTCCGGCGGCCAATCGGTCCAGAAGCTCGAAAGAACGCGTCTTTATGATCGCTCTTGATGTATCGAACAGAATTTCTTCGCCGTTGAAAATGGCCTGAAAGTCGACGTCACAAACCGGTGGCGCAGGAGCAGGTTCCAGCTCCGTCACAGGCTCAGGTTCAGGAACAGGTTCGGGTTCCGGGGCAGCATCTTGCTGATTATCCGTCATTGCGCCTGCATCAGCTGTTTTGGAAGGCTCTGGCTTGACCTCCGTTTTCGGTTGCTCCGGCTGCGGATCTTGGGCCACAGGTTCCACCTTAGGCGGCTCAGGCTCCGGAAGCGGATGAGAAATCAGACCTCGCAGAGAGTAGCCATCCGGTAGGGCCTTTTCGATGTCAGCTCGGATGCTGGCCGCTTCGTCTTCTGAGGAGGCTCTTCCCTGCACAAATACGCTGGTGCCCGCAATTCGCCCTTCTGCGTTTTCAAGCGCGCTCACGCCGGACAAGACGGCTGCAGCAGCATTTCCAAATCCAGCAGGAGCGCCCCGCGCAACGCGTTGTGCGTCTTCAATATTGCCATCCAAAACGGCTTTCGCTGCCGCGAGATTCAGATTGCCAAGCCCACGGTTGGGCACAAAACCTTCAAGTCGGGCGCCTTCGCTATTGGTCACAACGGACCATGTGAAAGGTTCGACTATGGGTGCAATGATATCCCGTCGCCCCCAAACAGCGCCAGCAACCAGATCATCCTTGATGGCTGCTTCCGCCGCCTCATAATCGTTGACCGAGGCGGCTTCGCCAAACACGCTCATGGTTTCGTTGGAAATTTCCAACTCACCTGAGGACAGACGACCAAGGATACCAAGCCCGCGCCTTGAGTTTGAAATGAAGCCCTTCGGCGCACCGCGCGCGATGAGCATGGAATTCGTAACCGTCACATCGGGATTGAATGATCGAGCAGCCTTTTCCGTAACCCGCCTTGCTGTTTCGTTGGGAGCCAAACCGGATAGCACAATGGTGTTGCCCTGTTTTACAGCTCTCCAGCTGTAGTTACCGCTGGCCTCGGCCGACTGAATGGTCGACTCCACCAAAGTCACATTTCCGGGTAATTTGCCGCGAAGATAAGCCTGCGCCGCTTCGTAATCCTCGGGTCGTTTGGCCACCCCGTTGACCGTCAGATTGGTGTTTGACAAGGAAACACTACCGGTTTTGAAGAACTGTAAACTCCCAATTGCTCCACCAGCGGCTTCATCGAACATTTCGGGCGCGCCGGCCGCAACCTGCATCTGATCATTGATCCGAACGCCCGGAAGTTGCTCTGTTGCTTGCGAAAGCAAACGTTCCCGCGCTGTTGTGCCCGGCACAAACCCATCCAGTGTCAGCGCATCATTGTCGATAACAGCGCCCCAGCTGTAGGGCGAAACAGTTGCCGGTGCTATATTTTGCTCATTGACGACGATGCCCGACGGCGCCGAATTGGCCAATTCAAACCGGACGTCTGCATAGTTTTTTGCATCAGAAGCAACGCCATTTATCTGAAGGTTCTGATCAGTCAGACTGGCCTCGCCTTTCGACAGCTGAGCGAGACGATCGATCGCGAACTTAGCGCCATTCAAAAAACCATCAGGCTGACCGGCAGCAATCGTCATTTCATCCTGGATATTTGCGTTTGGCAGAGCTCTTTTTGCGGCGGTGAGCAACTCATTTCTTACATCCTCGCCGGGAACACTTCCGCTGAAAGTCAAAGTTCCGCCTTCATATTTCCCTTTCCATTCATAGGGAGAGACTGTTGCCGCCTGGATGTCGACATCCCCTCTTGTCAATCCGGCAGGCAGATCGCCTGACAAGGCAGCGTTCGCTTCCGCATAACTGTTCGCAGAACGAGCAACGCCGTTGATGGACAGTGTTTGATCAGAAATCGAAACACGGCCTTTTTCCAGATGTGCCAGTTGCTCCAAAGCGAAAGCGGTTTTGCCCTCAAACTGTTCAGGTGCGCCGGAAGCCAGAAGCTGCTTGTCGCCAGCGACCACACCGGGCATCGCCGCAGCAGCAGCCTTTACAACCGATTGACGCATTTCTTCCGTTGCAACGAAGCCTTCAATTTGCAGATCGTCACCATCAACACTGGCTGACCATGTATAGGGCGTCTCAACAGGGGCCGTGATCTCGCTCGAGATGAGGTTCGTGCCTTCCGGCAAATCGTTGGCCAGAGTGACTCGAACCTGATCAAATTCTGAGCGATCTGAAGCGGTGCCTTCAACCTTTAAGTCGTTGTCTTCATAAGAGAACTTCCCGCCTTCAAGGTTCGCTAGTTGAGAAAGGCCGAAGCCAACCATCGCGGTGTAGTTTTCCGGCGCACCCCTGCCCAATTGCATATTGTCCGTAACGGTTGCCGAAGGAAGCAACTCCTGAGCTTTTGCAACGACCGAGGCACGCGCGGCTTCGTCCGGCGCAAAACCAACCAATTCTAAAGCGTTGCCATCGCGCGTCACCGAGACAGGGTAAGGGCTTTGTATGGGAAGAAGTGTCGATTGCGAATCGACTATTCGAATATCGTAGGCTTCATCGGTCAAAAACTCGGCTTCCGCCTGCGCGATTTCACTGGGCGCTGCGCCTGAGACAACGGCATCGCGACCGTCCAGCTCTACTTTCGCCCAGCTATTGCCGCTGTCCACCAGAGCCTGTGTTGCACGCGCCGTCAGATCAGATTCGATAAGATCCGCCTTGGTCCACAAAGCCAGCGCAGACAAGATCGCAACGGTCATGAAGCCGGGCCAGATCCATTTCTTCCAGTGCACCATCACATCCAACTCCCAAACTTCCGATCCGTCAGCATTCTAACCGAGATTTTTCCAAATCGCATGGGCTGGTCACCCGCCTCGTGCCCATGCGCCGTATTAGCAAACCTGCCTTCCTTTCATGAAGGCGTTGGCGGTTCATAGCAATCTCATGGCCTGCATAATCCCCATCATGTAGCGCAGCCACCAATGCCGGCAAGCACACCTAACGTTACGTAATATTTTTAGCAATATGCAAATCAAAACGAAATTCAAAGCTTTGACGCCAAATCGCAATGGACAGTGAGGATTTGCGATCTGAATGCCTCAAGCTAAAGGTTTCAGAAGCCCTCGCTGGTCACAAAACAACGGAAAGCGCAATTTGAACGAGTCACGAATATCGAAGCCCCAGACGGATTCTGGGACTGAAAACGCAAAAAACCCGGCAGTTGCCTGCCGGGTTTTCCACATTCAGTTCAAGAGAACTGATTAGAACGTGCGGTATACGCGAACGCTGTATTCTTCTTCGTTACCGTCGAAGCGAACTTCTGGGCGAATGCTGAGGCCTGGAACTGGGTTCCAACGCAGACCGATAGCGACGAAGTCGTCAGCACCGGAAGCGGTTTCACCTTCAAGACCGGAGTAACCGACGTTGAATGCAAGATCAGAGTTGATCTGGTATTCAGCACCGATACCGAATGCGTATTCGCCGAAGCCTTCAACCTGCTGGCTGTTGTTGCCGTCATCACCGACGTAAAAGCCTTTGATGGTCAGGTTTTCGATGACGTTCAATGTAGCAGAAACTTTCCAAGCGTTAGCGTCTGGGCCGCTTTCGTAGATGTAAGAACCTGCGATCGAACCGATGCTACCGGAATAGGAAAGACCGGCGTATACGTCATAATCGCCAACATCTTCTGGATCACTAGCGAGAGACTGCTGAACACCAACAGCGGCTGCGAAGCCGTTAGCTGCGTAGGTGTAATCGAAGAAGATAGCCTGGTCGAAACCGTAGAAACCATCGTTACGCTCGAGAGGCAGACCATAACCGTGGAAGGTGGTGGTGAAGCTATCGGAGTAACCAAGACGGAAACCAGCAAGGCTAATCAACGCACGGTCAACACCGACACCAGCGTCAACTGCGCCCTGGCCAGAGCTGTCGCCCTGCAGACGAATCTGCGAACGCAATGTGCCGTAGTCAGTTTCGTTACGAACGTCGAAGTTCAAACGAGCACGGTAAGCGAAGTCGTCAGCAGAATCACTGTTGTCACCGTCTGTTGTGCGGTCGAAGTCGCCGTCCTGGTAGATGTATTCTACGCGGACGTAACCGTTGATGTTCAGGCAAGTTTCGGTGCCTGGGATGTAGAAGAAGCCGTTGCCGTACATGTCGCAAACACGAACGTACTCAACGGGCTCTGGCTCTGCAACAACAGCGTCGGCAGCACGTGCGCCGGTCACTGCGATCATCGCAGCAGCAGAACCCAAGAGGAGGGTTTTGAGTTTCATTGGTTGATCTCCAGTAAAGAACCATTTGAGATAGGGCCGTTGCCCCGAAGTGGGTCAGACACTTTCATGCCCTATCCCTGATTGGAAACTACCGACACAGTTTCGGAACGCAATGGGGACAATCCACAAATTGCGGGTCGGGATGTGTTTCGCCAAATGCATGTTGCACAAATGACACG
Source organism: Pseudomonadota bacterium (assembly GCA_039180085.1). Lineage (GTDB taxonomy): Bacteria > Pseudomonadota > Alphaproteobacteria > Rhizobiales > Rhizobiaceae > Pseudahrensia. The sequence continues at coordinate 28,298 of JBCDDX010000006.1, read as the reverse complement.
ATTATCCCGTTTGGCGGGCTGCAACGTGTTAACAACCCCTTAATTGCGGCGGTCCGGAAGCGGGAATCTGGAGCTTTCCCGCCTCTTTGGACCAAAAATCGCATCATGGCTGGCGATTCTGCTGCCGTTTTTCTGACGATGCGATTCTTTTCATAGATGAGCGACGAAAAACGTGCCTTAACGCACACAACCGCACCAGCGGCTGTTCACCGGTGCGGTTGTGCTTAAAATTCACTTTGGCGCTCTTATGCAAGAGCGTTTTTGCCGACTATCAGAATATGAAGTCATCTCCGACCAGACTGTCGGCAACGACTCCCTCCAGAAGAAGAGTACCGTATTCTCCTGCCTGAATGAGCGCGCCCTCATCTGTATTGAAGATCGAGATTGTTTCATCGTCCAATCCCATTCCTTTGAACCATATGCGGTCTGTGCGACCCGCGCCGAATTCGAAATCCGTAATAGTGTCTTCGCCGAAAGCGGCCTGAAAGAGGAACACGTCGTCGCCGGCACCGCCGGTCATGGTATCATTGCCCAATCCGCCCAGCAGGTAGTCGTTGCCGCCAGCGCCGCTCAACACATCTTCACCATTATTGCCCACCAGTCTATTGATCGCATCGTCGCCGATGATCGTATCGGAGAAGTCCGAACCGTAGACAAATTCAATGCTCGTGAAAGTGTCGCCGTCAGCCTCGCCAAGGAACCCACCCTCGACGAGGTCGACGCCAACAGCTTCTGTCGCATTTTGATAATCGGCCGCGTCTCGCGTGCCTTCACCCCCATCAAGAACATCAGCGCCCTGGCCACCGATAAGAATGTCGTTTCCTGCCATGCCGGAAAGCGTGTCATCGCCAAGATCGCCAACCAGACGGTTCACATTCTCATCGCCGGTCAGGAAATCATTATAAAGGGAGCCGTAAAGGTATTCGATATTGGAGAGTACATCCCCCTCTGCATAGCCGCCAGTTCCCTCGCCGGTGGTCAGATTGACCGTCACGCCCTGCGTGGACCAATCGTATTCTGCAGCATCGCGGTCACCTTCGCCGCCATCGAGCACGTCGGCACCGCGTCCACCCAAAAGAATGTCATTGCCGGCACCGCCGTTCAGATTGTCTTCGCCATCGCGGCCGATCAGACGATTGGTGCCATCGTCACCAACCAATGTGTCATCGTGATCGGACGCGTGCACATTCTCAATGCTGACAAAGGAATCGCCTTCAGCTTCACCGCCTGAAGCCTCGTTTTCTGCCAGATTGACCTGAACACCGGCGTCTGAGTTCGCGTAAACTGTTGTGTCCGCAGCGCCGAGACCGTCAAATTCCTGAGCACCCTCGCCGCCTTCGAGCCAATCGCGGTCATCGGTTCCGGTTATGGTTTTGTCTTCTTCGACAAGAATCTGCGGCCCAAGCGCAACAACGGACGCCGCATCAACAACGCCGCCATGGGAATCGTTGCGTCCCGCAGCGGCAAAAGCCAATTTGGCTTCCCCGGATTCCGGCACAGTGACGATGTAGCTGAATTTCTGCCAAACAAAGTCTTTCTCGCCCTTGCCGTCCGCCGTAACCGTGTCGATCAATTGGTCATTCCACCAGATTTCCACCTGATTGGTATCTGCATCGCGGCCCGGACGGCCAGAATAAGCAAAGCTGATCTCGAGTTGCGACCCAGGCTCGAGATTCGACAAGGTTTGGTAAACCTTACTGTTATTTTTCGAATCGAGCTCGACCAGTGTGTTGCCATGATACGCAGCACCAACGCGACCATCGACTTGAAGTTCAATCTTGCCGCCCTCTTCAACGTCCCAGCCCTCTATCGAGTCGAAGAGCTCGTATCCCCGCTTGCCAATCTCCTGATCGGTTTCGAAGGAACCGTTGATCAGCAGGTTTCCCTGCGCATCTGTTCCCAAGGCTATTGGTTGTCCCACCTCCGCGATCTTCTCAATCGAAGAGGATGAATCCACATCTTTTCCAGTCATCGTGTACCCTGCTTATCCCCGAATTTTACATGGATGATCCGCTCATCCAGCAGCAAACATACACAGAGGCTTTCAACGCCCGATTGAAGAGCGCGATGCAATTCATTCTATTTGGGAAAGGGTCTGTTCACCATGGCGCGCCAACGCTTAGAGTAAGACGTCGCGCCTGATAGAAGACATGAAACCGGTCAAGCGCGATTTTGAGATATGTCAAAAAATTGAGACGCATAAAGTGTAAAATGTGCTAGACCGCAAAGATATGAAAAAACAAACGCCATTGGCCATGTAAGCTGGCCAAATCATATAACCGAAACAACCTGTAACGGATGGTTGGTTTGGATCGAGGGCAGAAAAATGACTTCAACTTCAAGTTTCGGGCATCCATCGGCCGCTGGCACCAATGATTATCAAAGCTTTGCAGCAGCGTTCGGCGACCTTTATTCCCGGTTTCCCCGGCGCGAGTGGGGATCAGATTCGAAGCCCCTGACCATGATGCGTGTTGATCAAAACGCGCATGAAAAAGTTATTCCCGCGGTTCCCGACATCGTTTTCCGTTTGGTCGTTCAAAGCTCAATGACGTCAAGCAGCGTCAATTTTGGTGATGGCCGTGTTGATTTGTCGGGTCGTAGCGGCAGCTTTTACGTCGCACCCGCCAATGCCACTGCGGACTGGCGCAGCGACGGCGACCACGAATTGCTGATGATATCGGCACCGTCTTCGCTTGTTGGTGATTTTTTGGGTTTCGATGGATCTGCACAAGAGGCGGACCCGTTGCGCTCTCTTTACGGGAAGGATCTGATCAACGCCTCTCTTCCTACAATAATGGAAGAGATATGGCGCAAGGCACAGTCAAACAACGGCCAGGCATCAGCGCTTGAAATCGACGATCTGTTTGTCTCACTGCTGACGACGTTGGGAAGTTATGCAGACAATCAGGCTCATCCTGCGACCGGCAACGATGAACCGCCTTTGGATCACAAGCGCCTGCTCATGATCGCTGACTATGTCGATGAAAACCTCGATATGCCGTTGGTTCTTGATGATCTTGCGAAGGTCGTTGATCTTTCGATCTTCCATTTTTCCCGGCGCTTCAAGAATGCAACAAACAGCACTCCGCATGAGTTCGTTCTGTCAAGGCGCGTTGAGGCAAGCCGTCAAATGCTGGTGAATGTTGAGGTGCCAATCGTTGAGGTGGCTTATGCTTGTGGCTTTTCCAGCCAGGCGCATTTCACATCAAAGTTCAAGCGCTACACCGGCACCACGCCGGGCGCTTACCGATCAGCCTTGGTAAATTGATCGTCTTTTACAGCAGCAAACAATTCGAAGGTCCCGGCATTACTCAAACCATGCAATGTCATGGGTTGATGCTTCGCCGAAGCTTTCATTTTTCGCCATAGAGCGCTTGATGATGCTCCACGCCGTGAATGGCATGAGCCAAAGCGGCAAAGGATCGCGCCAGGAAAAGCTGACATCCTTGGAGCGCATCAGGACTTGGAGCTTATCCCGGAACTGGTTGCCTTTAAACGCCGCGACTTGGGTTTCAGTCAGGCATGGGTAAAACTGTTGCATGGTCGGGAATGGTTTTGTTTTCAGTTCAAACTGCTGCGCTGGGTTGAGAATCGCATTGGCCAGATCGTCCGGCTCAACGAAATGAATGCCACTCGTTGCTCGTGGATTGCACTCAATAGCCAGCGGACTGCCAGCAGCGTCTTCGATGAAGTCGAAGGAAATGAAACCGGAATGGTTTGATTTTTCGGCAAAGATTGCAATCCAGTTCTCGATGGCTGTTTCCTGATTCAACCGCTCGAAAGCCACGGCAACGGTTCCGGATAGAATGCGGGCGCGATAGACAACCGTTCCAATGATCCGCCCTTTATGCGCAATCGAGAAAGAGCTTTTGTGTGCTCCGTCAAGGAAGGCCTGAACAACACTTGGCGGCCGCGCCTCAAGTTGCGGCAGGGAAGTACCACGTTCGCAGATTTCCAGCCCCTGCCCCGAGCATGTGCAGATCGGCTTAATGATGTAGGCCCCCCGCATGGCCAAACAGGTGGCCTCATCCGAACCGAGTTGATGGGTCTCCGGAACGGGCAGGCCGAAAGACGCGGCCAGTGCTATGAATTTCTTTTTGTCGTGCAATTGCCGGATGTGCTCATGCGGCATGGAATAGAGCGCAACACCTTCGGGCAGCAATCTGTCGATCAAGGTAACGTGCAACGCTTCTTCTGAAATCGGGACGACAAGGGACACGCCCTCATCCTCGATAATGGCCAGCAGATCAGCCAGATAGCGCGCCTGATTGTCGTTTGGCGCTGTCACGGGAACACACTTCGATACGGACCGCGAGACGCGCGACAAGTGCCATTTCGACGGTTCGGCAATGATCACACGCCATCCGGCGCCATGCAGGGCATGGGCAACATCAAGCGCTTTGGGCAGGCGACCGAGGGTGAGGAGAGCCGTTTTTTTCATACCCTCGCCCGTTCTCTATACGGCCTGTTCAGGCGAGGCTGGTTCACGCATGGGTTTGAGCTTCTTGCCGGAAGCATTGCCGCGCCCGTGGCTCATGACCTTGCGCTGATTGTAGACGATGATGGCGATGCCGGTAACGAGAGGTATCGCCCAAAGCACCGGACTGAGCGCCATGGATGGCATAAGGCGAACCGCGCCAAAGGCAAGAAACGCGGTGTAGACCGAAATACCCGCACCAACCAAAGCCTTGATATGTTCAAGCAACCAGAATTTGGGCCCCGGTTTGCGCGCAAGTAGAAAGCGCATATTGGTGGCAACAGTTGCAAAGCCAACGAAGGAAATGCCGATCATCAAAACCTGGTCAATTAGAATGCCCTGTACGAGGCAATTGATGGCTGCAACGAGCACCAGAACCTGAAGGGTGATATTGCGCCACTCCCAATTCTTTTGGTGATCGCGTTTGTTCACCCCCGCCAGCCATCCAAACCATGCCAGGTTGATGGTCAACAAGGCCAGATAGAGCATCATCCATCCAAAGATACCCCGAACCAGCGCCGCGTCTGTGAATGCCTGATGGGTGGCCAACGGCGCGCTCAGCGTCGTTGTAGAAATACCAATGGCTATAAACCCGGTAGCAACCATGCACCGGGTGAAGATACGTCCGAAACGCACGTGCCTGCTGCCACCCTTTTGGGTAGCGACCGGCACCCAGAAAACGACGAGACCGATCGCACCGGTCACAATGTGACAGGCAACGAGCGTGTAAAAAAGTGCTACGGTCATGGGCTTATGCCCCGCAGATCAAGACGCGTTTCGATGGTGGATTGTTGGCCATCGCCTGGGCCTTCGTCAACCCTATGGACATCAAGTGATGTCAGTCTAAATTGACAATCACATGTGAAGGCAGACCCAGGACTCAACACCTCCATGACGACCCGTTCCCAGACAAGCGATGCATTGTTTGTTCCACCTCGTCCAAAATCCTTGGGACCATTAGCGGCTCTTCTGCGCGCCGGGTTCACGCGCGACAGCAACCTGATTGGTCTTCTGCCGAAACAGGCCTACCAGATGAAGATTGGCAATCTGGGCTATTCGAGACGCTCCATCGTGATTATCAATGACGTAGATCATGTGCGATCGATCCTCACCGATCCAACCGGGATATATCCCAAGAATGACCTCATGGTTGGTGCGCTTGCCCCGCTCGTTGGGGATTCCATTTTCGTGTCCAGCAGTGAAACCTGGCGCCGACAAAGAGAGATGGTGGCGCCAGCTTTTCAGCACATGAAGCTTTCGCGGGCATTCGATGCCATGCAAAGCGCGGTTGACGGTTATCAGGATATTTTCGACCGTCACGCGGCGGACAACAGCAGCTTTTCGCTCGATCTCGCGATGAGCCACCTGACCGCTGACATTATATGTCGGACGGTTTTTTCAACGCCCTTGGCGGGCGAGACTGCCAAGGAAGTGTTCGAAGCTTTCACGGTGTTTGAGCGCAGCGTTGCCCATGTGGAAATCCGCCGGCTCATCATGGAGCCTGCCTGGAGCGACATCCCCCAGCATGATTACGTTCTTGACGCTTGTGAGCGCATTCGTCACCAATTGGGTGTGCTGGTGGATGATCATCTTAAACCGGACGCAGACTATGAGGACATCGCAACAGACATCATCTCTGCGCGAGACAAGCGAACTGGTGCACCCTTTTCTCGCAAGGAACTAATCGACCAACTGGGCGTGTTTTTTCTGGCCGGGCACGAGACCACAGCCAGCGCGCTGACCTGGGCTTTCTACATTCTGGCTAGCAGGCCAGACGTGGTCGAAAGGCTGCGGGCCGAAGTAGAAAATGTCACGCAAGGTGAGGACGTCGATTTCACCCACATTCGCAAACTGAATTTCAGCCTCGCGGTTTTCAAGGAAACGATGCGGTTATACCCGCCCATAACCTTCATTCCCCGCGTTGCAGCCGAGAGCACCCGTATCGGCAAAAAGAAAATTAAGAAGGGCGCGATGATCATGATCGCACCCTGGGTCATTCACCGGCATCACGATTATTGGAAAAATCCGGACAGTTTTGACCCTGATCGCTTCATGCCCGAACGGGAAGGTGAAATCGTTGCGAACGCCTACATGCCCTTTGGTCTGGGGCCGCGGGTGTGCGTGGGTGCCAATTTCGCGACGATTGAAGCCACGCTTATTTTGGCAAGGCTGGTACGGCGTTACGATTTCCAGATCCTGAATCCACAAAGCGTGCGCCCTGTTGCACGGCTGACCACACGTCCTGCTGAAGAGATCGTTATGCAAGTCACAAGACGCAACTAGGCACCTGAGTCAGCCATTCCAACGCTGCTTCAAATCCCAAATGTGAAACGCAAAAGCGGCCATCAGGGAAAGCCCGATCCAAATCGCGCCAAAGCCAGAAAGGGCGCCATAAAGGCAAACGGCAAATGCTGCTCCAGCGCCCAAAAAGCTGATGATGTTTGGGATTGTAAGGCCTCTGCCCGAGGTGATGCGCAGACCGATCAGCACCAGCCCTTCAATAATGAGTACAAACAGAACCAGCAGACCGACCGAGGGCGACGCAACAAACGCCGTTAGGGCATCAAACATCGAACTCAAGTGCGGGCAAGGCCCAACAGATGACTGAGGTCTTTGAAAAAGACCCGGACATGAGCCATCGGTTCACGCTTCACGAGACGCTTGTGCATGTAGCTTTCCCAAGTCAGGCGCTGAACGTCCTTGTCCTCGCATATTTTGACAAAACGTTCGCGACGTCTGTCGCCGCCATACCAGAAATACTGAAGGACACCGAGCACCCAGAAGACCTTGCCGTGCTCTTTCATGAACTTTCGGCGCGCAGCGCCCAGAGCTCGGGCGTCGCCGGTTACCATGGCTTCATAGACACTCTCCGCAGCCATGCGACCACAGGCCATGGCGTAGTAGATGCCCTCGCCTGACGCTGGTGCGACCACACCGGCCGCATCGCCAGCAACAATGAGATCGCGACCATTGTCCCAGCGCTTCATCGGCTTCATAGGGATGGGTGCCCCCTCGTGGCGGATCAGCCTGGCATAGGCAAGATTGGTTTCTTCGCGCAGTTCCCGGACAGCGTTGCGCAAAGCAAAACCCTTTTTGGCCGAGCCAACACCAATGCTGGCCGAGGAACCATGGGGGAAAACCCATGCGTAAAAATCCGGCGACAGCTTCCCCTGATAATAAACATCGCACCGGGTCTCATTGTAGAGCTCATGGTTGCCGACCGTGCACTCGTCATCAATCTCGATAATCTCGTGATAGGCAAAAACGCTCGGGGGCGTCTTTTGATTGGGCAGGCCTTGTTTTGCAACCTTGGAGCGCGCGCCATCGGCACCGATGATAAATTGTCCACGGACATGAATTATCTGCTCGTCGTCATCAAGGTACGACACAACGCTGACACCATCATCAGCGCGGCTCAGCTCTTTAAACGTGCCGACACGCCTAACAGCGCCGGAGGAAGCAGCACGCTCCCGCAGCCATTCATCGAACTTGTCGCGATCAACCATGCCGACAAATCCGTTCTCGATAGGCATATCGACCCGTTTGCCGGAGGGCGCGACCATGCGCGCTGAGCGAATGCGGGCACAGATCAGTTCATCTGGAATATCGAAATCGGTGATTGCGCGCGGCGGGATTGCGCCGCCACATGGTTTGATGCGCCCTGCCCGATCGAGCAGCAGAACGTTGATACCTCGCAATGCGAGATCATGAGCTGCTGTTGCGCCGGAGGGCCCGCCACCGATGACAATGGCTTCGAATTCCTCAGGGGCTATCTTTTCCTGTTTCATGATCTACTCCGCCGCTTGCAGGGCATGGCCAGCCCGCGCTTCACGCTCTGAACTTTTCGCCAATGCACTCGCCCCTGGCGCCACTTTGAATGCGATTGTGGCCGACACGACGAACAAGACTGCCTCTCCGGCAAATACGACGCTGTAGGCCATGACAGGCGTTCCAAGTGCTGCTCGCGCCAGATCAATGGCGACGGTTCCAAGGAACCCACCAAGCCCGAAAGCGATGGCCTGCGCTGCGCCCCAAAGGCCCATTCTTGTGCCTTCACGCTTCTCTTGTCCCTGACCGGCAAGGCCCATCATCGAGCCAATCGCAGCAACAGCGAATGCGCCATTGGCAAGGCCCAGGAAGAAAACATTGACGCGCAAGGGCCATGCCGGCCCGACATGGGCGGAAACCACGAGGCCAACGAATGCAAGTGCAGATGCCAGACATCCCCCAACGGCCCACATGCGCAAGGACCCGAAGCGCCGACCACCAATCGCGCTGCCCGCAATCGCGACGACAATCATTCCCACCATCACGCCACCGCTTTGCAGGCCGGTAAGCTTGGTGGATTCGCCCGGCGTAAAGCCGAAAACCAGCCCTGCGAACGGTTCGAGGATCAGGTCCTGCGCGCTATAAGCCAGCATGGAAACGAAAACGAAAATTGTGAACTGACGTGCTTTCGGTTCATTCCACACTTCTGCGAAAGCTTCACGAAACGGTTGTTTTTCGCTGCGTCTTTCAAGCTCACTTTCCCACGTTTTTGATGGTGCCTTTTCAACCCGATAGATCGCTGCAAGACAGACGAGAAATGCAACAACAGACACGGTAGAAGACACGACAACCAGCCGTGTGGGCGAATAAGGATCAAGTTGCGTACCAGCAGCGATTGCTGTGATCGCGAATCCCGCAATCATCATGATCCAGACGATAGAGGCGGCTGCGGGGCGATGCTTTTCAGAAACCTGCGTCGCCAGCAGTGTCAACAAGGACGTACCGGCGGCGCCGACACCGATACCAATCAGAACAAATGCCAAGATCGCAATACCGAGTCCGAGATAAAGCGCCGCGCCCATGACGGCTGTCCCTAAGGCGGCCAAAGCGCCACCGAAGGCCAGAACTGCCATTCCGCCGATGATCCATGGCGTTCTGCGTCCGCCGATATCGGCACCATACCCCCATCGTGGGCGGCTCATCTGAACCGCATAATGCAGCCCCACCAAAGCGCCGGGGATGACGGCCACCATGCCATATTCCACCACCATGATGCGGTTAAGCGTTGATGTTGTGAGAACAACGATGGCGCCAAGTGCGGTTTGCACAAGACCCAGCCGAATGATGCCAAACCAGGATAAATGGGGAGAATTGCTCATGGTGACACCATCAAGATGCCGCGCACAGCGAATGCACTCGTCATCATGCCGGCGACATAAAGCGTGACGCCAAACAGATTGTAGAAGGCTGCATTTTTGCGCGGATTGAGCCGGATCGAAGCATCGTCCAGCAGGTAACGAAACATAAAGAAGACCTGAACGAGCAAAAGCCCGGCAATTGCAAACGCATGGCCAGTTTGCCCCCAGGAGTAGAGCAGAGCGATCACGATCAACTGTGGTACCGTCATAATGACACTGGCTATGCGGGCGGCGCTCGCGGTTCCATGCAAAACCGGCAGGGTTTTAACGCCCATCTGCGTGTCGCCTTCAATGGCTTTGAAATCGTTGAGCGTCATGATGCCATGCGCGCCGAAACTGTAGAGTGCGGCAAGCGCAACGATGCGAATATCGGGCCAACCCTGCACGAGAACGGCGGCGCCCGTGAACCATGCAAGGCCCTCGTAACAGATCGCGCAGGCTGCCCCACCGAGCCATCCGTTCATTTTAAGCCGGAAGGGCGGCGCGCTATAGGCCCAGGCCAAAGCCAGCCCAACAATCGTCGCGATCAACACTGTTGTGCCGAGCAAAACAGCCACGGCCAGAGAAAGCACTGTCCATATCAGAGCAATATATAAGCCCCACATGCCGGGCATACGGCCTGAGGGAATGGGACGATGTGGCTCATTAATGGCATCGACAAAACGGTCATGCCAATCGTTGGTCGCCTGACTCATGGCGCAGACCAGTGGCCCGACCAACAGCAGCCCACCGATAATCGCAAACCAATTGTCCGAAAAAGCCACGCCGGCCGATACGACCCCGCACATGAAAGCCCACATCGGCGGAAACCAGGTGATTGGTTTCAACAGCTCAAGACAAGTGATCAGGCTGGGGCGTGAAGGCGCTTCATCCAGTGCAGCAACAAGAGGATCTGATGCATGAGACATGCAAAAACGTTAGGGGCCTGCAACCCACATGTCAATTTCATTAGACAGTTTTAAATGTCAAAAATTCTGGATTTTTGCGTCGGCCAGATCAATCGTCGGAATTGTTGCCTCTGGCCAGTTTCGCATAAAGGCTTTGCCTGCTCAGACCGAGCATACGAGCTGCGGAGACGCGATTGCCCTTGGTGAGCTCAAGAGCGGCCTCAATGCACAATTGCTCAATCATTTTGGTCGTCTCACCGACTATGTCACGCAAGGGCATATGGCCGACGAGATTGGTAATCTGTTCATTCGACCGGGGAATGAGGTCCGGCTCAGAATCACCGATCGCCAGGGGCGTAGAGACGGATCGGATCAGAAATCCATAGACCGTATCCTGCGCCGTCTTCAATTTGGTTGCAGCAATTTCGACGCTCTCTGTGCGCCCGAATTTGCCACGCAGGACCGTTGCGAACCGGCGCACGCTTCCATGTTCCCGCACATTGGCAAACAGCACATTGCAGTCCACCCCTGCCCGCTCAAACCAACTGTCGAGCAGTTCACCCTCAGCTTCACGAGTGCTGTTGAGGTTCAGAAGATCAACAAGTGCAGAATTCACAGCCATCACGCGTCGCTCGTCATTGGTAATGAGAAACGCATCCGGCATCGTGTCAACGAGGTCAAGTATCCGCCGTTCAACAGCGTATGTAAGAGGAACAACATTGCCGGAATCGGAGGCGAGATCCAGCAAGACATAGCCTTTGCGTTCCTGCTGAAAATAGGTTGCACGGACAGTGATAATCTCACCACCGCGCAATGTGAGGCTGACGTCTTCGTCCGTGCGCTGATCGATTGTTGCAACAAGCAGTTTTTCAAGCGCGTCGTTATTATCGCTTTCGAACAGCTCGGTCACTTTGCTGTTCTCCACCTGCCGCAAATCCATCCCAAGGGTGCGCAGAGCAGATGGATTCACATCGCAAATGCGCAGAGTGCTGGCTTCCACTATCACCTGGGGAACACGCCCGAGCTGGAACATCATGCGATAGCGCATTTCGGCGCTGCGCAGACGTGAGAATTCGCGTTCAATGGACAATTGCGAGTTGATCAGCTTCTGCTGCAATGTCGCAACCCGGGAAATGTCCCGTCCGAACGCGATCACGCTTCCTGATTCGTCCAATCGTGCTGCGGAATATCGAAACGGCGCATCATCGCCATCAGAGAGCAGGTGATTGATTTCCCGCGCGCGAATGGTGCGACCCGCAAGCGAATCTGCAAGAATTTCTTTAATCTTCGGGCGCGACTCAACTGTGACCGTGTCGGCCCATTTGCGGCCAATCCAATCTCTTCCACCCGTATTGAAGACATCCGGAACAGCAAAGGCGGCGTCCTGAATGGTACCATCGGAATCGACCACGATCGTGACATCAGACGCACGGCTGAAAATCTCAGCAGTTCGTTCAGGTGCAAGGCCAAAAAAGTGATCCGCCGCACGGGCGAAATTCATCGCTGCCGATTGGTTAGCTAGCTCGTCCAACTGTCTTTCCTTCACTTTACCTTCGACACGAGGTAGTGGCTCACTTACAGATTACAAATGAAATTCTCGTGCAAGAACACACGCTTTTGCACAAGATCGTGCATGTCTCGTTTCGCATGCACACGAATAGTTTCTGCTCATCACGTCCGGGCTCTCTTCAAACCTCAATCGTCATTCTGGTCAAGCAGATGTCTGGCAACTTTCAGGGCCTCTTCTGCATTCACCGCAAAACCGTCCGCACCAATTTCGCTTGGGATTCGTTTGTCCAAGACGACAGCCGGGCCACCGACCATAATCTTGATATTTTGGTTCATCGATCTGGCTCGGATTCGAGATATGAGACGACGTCCATCATCACTCTGCTGTGGTTGCCCAAGTGAAAGTCCGAATATCGAAAATTCCTCGTCAGCCAACGCTTTCAACAATTCGTTCTCAGTCGAAAAACCGCCGGAATGGACGTCCCAGTCTGCCGCGCGGAAAAACTCTTCCACCACGGCGGCGCCGAATACATGAGTATGGTTGGGGAGCGGTGACAGCATGATTGAATTGCCAAAGGGATCAGACTCAATCTCAAGTGCGAGATGGGCCGCCTTATTGCGCAATGCTTTGTGCAGAACCGCCATGCCCAACGTCACATCCGCGAAACTCGCAGTATCATTTACCCAGGCTTCTCCCAAATGAGATGCGACCGCGCCGAAAACGTCCACGATCAGGCGCCGGGCGCTGATGCCCTTTTCAAAAATAGCGTCGAACTCATCCAACGCACTTTGTTCATGCCCTGCCAGCAGCAGATCGGCGATATCCGCCACATCATTCTCAGACAAGGTCACCTTCGATCCGCTTTTTCCCTGGGTGGCGACAGCAATAAGAGGGGATTCTGTGCGGGTTTCAACCAGCGTCGGGATAATCCGGTTCCGCAGCATGGCGCCAATGACATGCCGTGTGCCGGGATCGACACGTCTTGGACCTCGATTTCCAACCTTTTTCGGCATGTTGCAACTCCGGCGTCAACAGGGCTGACTATATCGCGCATTCGGCGTGAAGGACAACAGCCTGTCTCTGAGATGCCACAGTGATGTCTAATTTCATTTACGTCAAGTATTCTTGACAGTTTGCGTCAATCAGAACTAACCTCCAAGGTGTCAAAAATTCTTGACACATGCATCGCGAAGCATTCGCGTTATGACTCTGGAGTGCTCGTTTTGGCCCGTGCCGAACATCAGAACGAAAATGTTCTTTATTCTCGTGAGCAACGGGAACGTCGGGACAACACGATATGGACTTTGGTTCAGGGCATTCTTGCGCCGCTACAATTTCTGGTCTTTCTCGTCTCCATCACCCTCGTTTTTCGCTTCATGATAACGGGTGAAGGCTACGAGGTCGCGACGGCGTCAATCGTCCTCAAGACATTGATTTTATACGTGATAATGATCACTGGCGCGATCTGGGAAAAGGTTGTGTTCGGGCAATATCTGTTTGCCCCCGCGTTTTTTTGGGAGGATGTTTTCTCCTTCGGTGTTCTGGCGTTACACACGGCTTACCTTATCGCCCTCTGGTTGGGCGGCTTGTCACAAATGGCCCTTCTCTGGCTCGCGGTCGCGGCCTATGCGGCTTATGTGATCAACGCGGTTCAGTTCATTTTGAAACTGCGCATGGCGCGGCGTGAAACGGTGCGACAATCATCCACAGGGAAAGTTGTCGAAACACGCGAATCGCTCAGGCCTGCGGAGGCAGTGACATGAGCATCGCGGCAGATCATGTAAAACTTCCACAGGCTGTTGGCTGCGCAGAACGGCCCGTTTTGCATCAGCGTGGCCAGCATGAAGTCTTCTGTGGCCTGACGGGTATCATGTGGCTGCACCGGAAAATCCAGGACGCTTTCTTTCTTATTGTCGGGTCGCGCACCTGCGCTCACCTGATGCAATCGGCCGCCGGTGTGATGATTTTTGCCGAGCCGCGGTTCGGCACAGCCATTATGGAAGAGCGCGATCTTGCTGGGATCGCCGACATGCATGACGAGTTGGACAGCGTCGTTGAGAAACTACTCAGCCGACGCCCGGAAATCCGTCTCTTATTTCTTGTTGGATCGTGCCCGTCGGAAGTCATCAAGCTTGACCTTGGGCGCGCTGCGCAACGTCTTTCCGTGCGTCACAACCCCGATGTCCGTATTCTGAATTATTCCGGGTCCGGCATCGAAACCACATTCACACAGGGTGAAGACGCCTGTCTTGCAGCTCTGGTTCCGTCCCTCCCATCGGAACCGGACAATGCGCCGGCAACGCTGATGGTTGCCGGCGCTCTGGCTGACGTCGTGGAAGATCAGTTCGCCCGCCTGTTCGAAGATATGGGGATGGGACCAGTCCGGTTCTTACCAGCGCGGCTGGCCGACGACATGCCACCCGTTGGACCCAATACTTTCTTCCTGCTCGCCCAACCGTTCCTGACCGACACCGCGCGCGCGCTGGAACAGCGTGGCGCAACGCATATTCAAGCCCCTTTCCCGCTTGGGGCTGAAGGTACCACCGCCTGGCTTTGGGCTGCGGCGCAGGCTTTTGGCGTCAGCCGAGAAGCATTTGACGCCGTTGTCGAAAAACCAAAGCAACGTGCGGAACGTGCTGTCGCGCTTCACCGCGATGGACTTGAAGACAAATCGGTCTTCTTCTTTCCGGATTCGCAACTAGAAATCCCCCTCGCCCGATTCCTTCATCAGGAACTGGGCATGCGGACACTCGAAGTGGGCACGCCCTATCTCAACAAGCGCATTGTTGCGCATGACCTGAACGCCCTGCCCGACAGCGCGCAGGTCAGTGAAGGACAAGACGTTGATTTGCAGCTGGAGCGCTGCCGCGAAGCCAGACCGGACATCGTCGTTTGTGGGCTTGGCCTTGCCAATCCGCTGGAGGTCGAAGGCCTGACCACAAAGTGGTCGATCGAACTCGTCTTCACGCCGGTTCAAGGCTACGAGCAGGCTGGCGATCTGGCCGAATTGTTCGCCCGACCCCTCAACCGCAGAACCCGGTTGGAGGTCTGACGCATGCAGCTGACCGTGTGGACATATGAAGGACCGCCCCATGTGGGTGCAATGCGCATCGCGACCGCGATGACCGATCTTCACTATGTGCTGCACGCTCCGCAGGGCGACACTTATGCCGATCTTTTGTTTACGATGATCGAGCGGCGCAAGAAACGTCCGCCGGTCACCTATACAACGTTTCAGGCGCGCGATCTGGGTGGCGATACGAGCGAATTGTTCATGGCCGCCGCCCGCGACGCGCAGGAACGTTTCAATCCAGCCGCGATGATCGTGGGGGCAAGCTGTACCGGTGAACTGATACAGGATGATCCGGGCGGACTTTCAAAAACCCTTGGTCTTCCGATACCCGTTATTCCGCTGGAACTGCCGTCCTATTCAAAAAAGGAAAACTGGGGCGCGTCGGAGACCCTATATCAGGTCGTTCGGATGATCGCGCCGCAAGGGCCCGACAAGACGGAAACCAATCTCAAAAGCTGCAATATTATCGGCCCGACGGCGCTTGGTTTCCGCCATCGCGACGATGTGCGCGAAATCGTAACGCTGATCGAATCAATGGGCATTCAGGTGAATGTCGTCGCCCCGCTTGATGCAAACGTTCACGATATTCTGCGGCTGAAGCAGGCTGACTTCAATGTCTGCCTCTATCCCGAAACCGGCCAGACAACTTGCGCCTGGATGAAGCGCCAGTTTCGCCAGCCTTTCACGAAGACAGTGCCGATTGGCGTTAATGCGACAATCGAGTTCATGCGCGAAATCGCAGAGTTTGCCGACCTTCCTTCGGAGAATGTGGACGCCCTGATTGAAGAGCAGGAGTCGCGGCTGCCCTGGTATTCTCGTTCCATCGACTCAACCTATCTGACCGGTAAGCGTGTCTATCTCTTTGGAGACGCAACACATGTCATCGCCATGGCCCGGGTTGCCCAAAAGGAAATGGGATATCAGGTCGTTGGCATGGGCACCTATTCGCGGGAGTTTGCTCGTGATGTGCGCGAGGCCGCCGAGCAATATGGCGTTGAGGCGCTGATTACCGACGATTATCTGGAGGTCGAAGAACAGGTTCAGGCACTCCAACCGGAACTGGTGCTTGGCAGCCAGATGGAACGCCACATCGCCAAACGTCTTGGTCTCCCTTGCGCCGTTATTTCATCGCCCGTGCATGTGCAGGACTTTCCCGCCCGCTATTCCCCGCAAATGGGATTTGAAGGGGCGAATGTTCTGTTCGACACGCTGGTTCACCCACTGACCATGGGGCTGGAAGAACACCTTCTCCACATGTTCCGTGACGATTTCGAATTCAACGATGCTGCGGGGCCTTCGCATCTCGGCCACTCTGCGAAAAAACCTGATGACAGAGAGATCGCGACCGATCCCGCAGCGCCTGCTTCGCCAGGCGCTGCAAACCAAACCTTGTCCTGGACCACGGATGCGGAACAGGAATTGAAGAAAATTCCGTTTTTCGTGCGTGGAAAGGCGCGCCGCAACACCGAAAAATTCGCGACCGAACTCGGTCTGGCTGAAATTACAATGGAGACGCTTTATGAAGCCAAGTCCCATTTCAGCCGGTAATACAACACCCATCAATGTTGTCCTGATTACGCTGGACAACAATCTGGCCGGTGCGGTGGCACAGGCGCGGCAGGAACTGGCCCCAGCCCTGCCCAATCTCAACCTTTCCGTTCACGCTGCCACAGACTGGCATGAAAACGACGCCAGCCTTCAGGCCTGCAAGAACGACATTGCCAAAGGCGATATTGTCGTCGCCTCCATGTTGTTCATTGAAGAACATGTCAAAGCGGTGATCGACGATCTTGCCGAACGGCGCGACCATTGCGACGCGATGGTGTGCTGCATGTCGGCCGGCGAGGTGATGAAGAACACCTCAATGGGCAAGTTCAAGATGGACGGCGAGCAGAAAGGCCCGCTCGCCCTTTTGAAGAAACTACGCGGCAGCAGCAAACCGGGCACGAAGGAAACGGGCAAGACCGCAGGCGAGCGCCAGATGCGCATGCTGAAACGTCTGCCCAAAATGCTGAAATACATTCCCGGAACGGCACAGGATGTGCGGGCCTATTTCCTGACCCTTCAATACCGCCTGTCGGCCAGCCCGGACAACATCGCAAACATGGTGCGCATGCTGGTCAATCGCTATTCCGATGGCGAACGGGCCGCACTGAACGGCAATCTGCCTGCCGAACTGCCGATCGATTATCCCGAAACCGGCGTCTACCACCCGCTGATTGAAAACCGCGTTTCGGAAAACCTGTCCGATCTGCCCATGATGCCGGATGCCAAGGGCACGGTCGGCCTTTTGCTGTTGCGCTCTTACATTCTGGCGGGCGATACCGGGCACTATGACGGTGTCATTCGCGCCTTCAATGAGAAGGGGCTGAATGTCGTTCCCTGTTTCTGCAACGGGCTGGACAATCGCCCGGCAATTGATCGTTTCCTGTCTGGCGGCGAGACGGGGGCCAGCCTTGACGCCATTGTATCGCTGACAGGCTTCTCTCTTGTTGGTGGCCCCGCCTATAGCGACGCTACTGCCGCCGCCGATGCTCTCGCCGACCTCGATATTCCTTATGTCTCCGCGCATGTGACCGAATTCCAGTCTCTGGAAACCTGGGAAGCCTCGAAAACAGGCCTGATGCCAATTGAGACGACCATCATGGTCGCCATTCCGGAACTGGATGGTGCCGTTGGCGCGCAGGTGTTTGGCGGGCGTTCTGAAAGCGCTATCGACAGGCCCTGCACATGCGCGCGCAACATGGGCACGTGCCCGACCGGACAGCGCTGCATGCAGCCACACGCCGAACGCGTTGAAACGCTGGCAGCACGGGTTGAAAAACTGGTTGCGCTTCGCCGCAAAGAACGCGCCGAGCGCAAGGTCGCACTGACGATTTTCAACTTCCCACCCAATGCAGGCAATCTTGGCACAGCCGCGTTTCTGTCAGTGTTTGAATCGCTTCATGCCACGCTGACCAAGATGCAGGCTGAAGGCTATGCGATTGAAAACCTGCCAGAGACACCCGACGGGCTTCGGGATGAAATCCTGCATGGCAATGCTGAACAGTATGGTGCGCAGGCCAATGTCCATGATCTGATTGCAACTGACGATCATGTGCGGCGTGAGCCTCACCTGAAACAGTTGGAAGAGGCGTGGGGACTGGCGCCAGGCCGCGATTTTACCAACGGATCGTCCATATTCGTTCTGGGCAAACAGTTTGGAAATGTGCTGATCGCCGTTCAGCCGGGCTTCGGCTACGAGGGCGACCCCATGCGGCTGTTGTTCGAACAGGGCTTTGCGCCCACCCATGCATTCAGCGCTTTCTATCGCTATTTGCGTGAGGACTATGCGGCGGATGCAGTCCTGCATTTTGGCACCCATGGCGCGTTGGAATTCATGCCCGGCAAGCAGGTCGGAATGAGCGAGGAGTGCTGGTCAGACCGGCTGATCGCCGACCTGCCGAATTTCTACCTCTACGCGGCCAACAACCCGTCGGAAGGCACGATCGCCAAGCGCCGTTCGGCTGCAACCCTGATTTCCTACCTTACCCCGCCCGTTACACAGGCCGGTCTTTACAAGGGGCTTGGCGAATTGAAAGCCACGCTCGACCGGCTGCGCAATACGGATGAGGACAACACGGCTGAGCTGGAAAGCCTGTATGAACTGACCGCCGCGCAGGTTGATCAGTTGAATCTGGAAATCGCGTCACCCCCTTGCGACCGGAACAGCTTCATCGCGGAAGTGTCGGAAAAACTGCTGGAAATGGAATACTCCCTCATTCCAAGCGGTCTGCACGTTGCCGGGCAAGCGATGGACGTTGCCGAGCGTGAGGATATGCTCAGCCATATCGCGCTCGCAGACCAGAGTGCTGAACACAGCGATCAACTCGTGAAAGCGATTGTTGCTGACGACGCCAAAACCATCGCCACCTTGCGGGAAAAAGCTGAGTCGCCAGAAGAATTGGGGCTGATCGAGAAACTTAAAACGGCGAACACGCAATTGTGCGAAAACCGCGAGCTTGACGGCATCATGCACGCGCTTGATGGCCGTTTCGTGCGCCCCTCGCCGTCCGGCGATCTGATCCGCACACCCGATATTTTGCCCACCGGTCGCAATATTCACGGGTTTGACCCGTTCAAAATACCGTCCGTATTCGCCACGCGGGACGGCGTGCGTCAGGCCGCAAAGGTTCTCGAACGCTATCTGGAAAAAGACAACGCCCTACCGGAAACGGTCGCGATCGTGTTGTGGGGCACCGACAATCTGAAAACCGAGGGAGCGCCAATGGCGCAGGCGCTTGCGCTGATCGGCGCACGGCCCCGCCTTGATTCCTACGGGCGCGTCGTCGGTGCCGAACTGATATCGCTGGAGGAACTGAAGCGCCCACGCATCGATGTGGTGGTCACGCTGTCTGGCATCTTCCGCGATCTGCTGCCGCTGCAGGCAAAAATGCTGGCAGAAGCCTGCCATCTTGCCGCCATCGCTGACGAACCGATTGAGCAGAATTTCATCCGCAAACATGCCCTCGCCTATGCGCGGGAAAAGGGCTGTTCGATTGATGATGCCACCTATCGTGTCTTCTCCAACGCTGAAGGTGCGTACGGCGCTAATGTGAATTATCTCATCGGCTCTTCCGCGTGGTCGGACGACGAAGAAATTGCCAATCAGTATTCCAGCCGCAAGTGCTTTGCGATTGACGCGAAAGGCAAGACGGAAAAGCGCGTCGAAGTGTTCGACAAGGTGATGAGCCAGGTGGACCTCGCCTATCAGAACCTCGATTCCGTCGAACTCGGCGTGACGACAATCGACCATTATTTCGACACGCTGGGCGGCATCGCCAAGACCGTGAGCCGCAAAAAAGCCGAAGCGGGGCACGAAGCACCGCTGACGGTGTTCATTTCAGACCAGACGCAGGGTGAAGGCAAAGTTCGCACCCTCGACGAACAGGTTTCGCTTGAAACGCGCACCCGCTCGCTGAACCCGAAATGGTTCGAAGGCATGCTGGATCATGGCTACGAGGGCGTGCGCCAGATCGAGTCCCAAGTCGCCAACACAATGGGCTGGTCTGCCACCACCGGACAGGTTCAGCCCTGGGTTTATCAGGAATTGTCCAACACGTTCATTCTCGACGAGGCGATGAGAAACCGCCTTGCAGATCTCAATCCCGCCTCTGCCTCACGTCTCATCAATCGGATGATCGAGGCACAGGAGCGCGACTATTGGGCACCGGATGAAGACACGCTCGCGGCGCTGCAAAGCGCCAGTGAAGAATTGGAAGATCGCCTTGAAGGCATCGAAAGCGGAAAGATTGCGCAATGAACATTGTCGGCCCGAATTCCCACTTCAAAGACAAGAGCAGACCGCTGCCGCCCGGACTGGATGGCGAAGGGTCCGTTCAGGTGAAACTCGATCCGCAAATGGATATCGGTAATGCCAAGGTCTTCGCGGTCTACGGCAAGGGCGGCATTGGCAAATCAACCACTTCGTCCAACCTTTCAGCGGCATTTTCCAAGCTCGGCAAACGTGTCTTGCAGATTGGTTGCGATCCCAAACACGACAGCACATTCACGCTGACCAAACGTCTTGTGCCAACGGTGATCGACGCGCTGGAAAACGTGAACTTTCACTCCGAAGAACTGCGCACGGAAGAATTCGTCTACGAAGGCTATAACGGTGTGATGTGCGTTGAGGCCGGTGGGCCCCCTGCCGGTACGGGCTGTGGCGGCTACGTCGTCGGGCAGACGGTGAAGCTGCTGAAGGAGCATCATCTGTTGGAAGATTCTGACGTTGTGCTTTTCGACGTTCTGGGTGATGTCGTTTGCGGTGGTTTTGCCTCTCCGCTTCAACATGCCGAAAAAGCACTCATCGTTACCGCCAATGATTTCGACAGCATTTTCGCGATGAACCGCATTGTGGCCGCGATTGGCGCGAAGTCGAAAAACTATCAGGTTCGTGTCGGTGGCGTCATTGCCAATCGCTCGAAGGACACTGACGAAATTGACCGGTTCAACGAAACAGTGGGGCTGGAGCGGGTCGCTCATTTTCCTGATCTTGATGTTATTCGTCGCTCGCGGCTTAAAAAATCGACCCTTTTTGAAATGGAAGAATCGCCGGAACTGACGGCCGTTCAAAACGAATATCTGCAACTGGCCCAAAACCTCTGGGACAGTCGCGAACCCATGTCGCCAACCCCCATGAAGGACCGGGAAATCTTTGACTTCCTCGGTTTTGACTAGGAGCTTCAGCGATGGCTGAAACCACATTCGAAACACGTCGCGACGAGCTGGAGACGTATTTCGACAAGACAGCACCGGAAAAGTGGGTGGCACTGACATCCAATTCTCCCGTGTCGCGCATTCGCGAAACGGTGCGGGCCGGGCGTGAGGAAATGCGCAACACGCTGCTAAGCTGGCTGCCGGAAAATCTGACCGGCGCGCGCGTGCTGGATGCCGGATGCGGCACGGGCATGTTGTCCATCGAACTGGCGCGGCGTGGCGCGGAAGTTGTGGCGATCGATATTTCACCGGTTCTGATAGCAGAAGCGGAACGCCGCAAGCCTGCCAATCTGGGTCATGGCTCGATTCACTACATGGCGGGCGATATGTCTTCGCCCAAGCTTGATCATTTCGATTTTGCAGTCGCGATGGATTCCTTCATTCACTATCCCCTGCCATCGATCATTGAATTGCTGCAAGGACTGGCACCGCGCACATCGCAGCGCATTCTGTTCACCTTCGCGCCGCGCACGCCGATGCTGGCAGCGATGAAAACGGTCGGGAAATTTTTCCCGAAAAACGACCGCTCCCCCGCCATCGAACCGGTTGCTCAAGCCAAACTGCTCGATGCGATTGCATCGCAGGCCGCGACGTTGAACGGTTTCCAGGCCGCACGATGCGAAGGCGTTTCCACAGCTTTCTATAAATCCAGCGCATTGGAGCTCGTCAGGCAATGAGCAGTTCAATGGGCAAATCAACCGGCAGATCGATGGCAGCATTCTGGCAGAATGTCGGCATGAAATTCCTGCCGTTTGCTGACGCTGCGAGTGAGACCTTGCCGCTCGGCAGGTTGTTGCGCCTGTCGCTGTTTCAGGTGGCTGTCGGCATGGCAGCCGTTTTGCTGACCGGCACGCTGAACCGTGTCATGATTCTGGAACTCGGCGTTTCAACATCGCTTGTAGCGGTGATGGTGTCCCTGCCCTTCCTGTTTGCGCCTGCCCGTGCGCTGATTGGCTATAAATCCGATACGCACAAATCCGTTTTGGGCTGGCGGCGCGTGCCGTATATCTGGTTTGGCACGCTCACCCAGTTTGGCGGGTTGGCGATCATGCCGTTCGCCCTCCTGCTCCTGCAATCGCAGACTTTGGGCCCAAGCTGGGCCGGGCCGGCTGCGGCCGCTATTGCGTTTCTCGCGACCGGCATTGGCATCCACATGGTCCAGACCGCAGGCCTGGCGCTGGCGACTGATCTTGCACCGGAAGAAACGCGCCCGCGCGTCGTCGCGCTCGTCTATGTGATGCTGCTCGTCGGCATGTTCTTCAGCGCGATCATTTTCTCTTATTTCCTTGCTGACTTCAGCCCGAAACGACTTATCCAGGTCATTCAGGGCGCTGCGGCGGCGACTATGATCCTCAACGTCATCGCGCTCTGGAAACAGGAAGCACGTCAGCCCCGCAAGACCGATCCTTCCATCCAGAACCCGAGCTT
The DNA here is from genome assembly GCA_039180085.1 of Pseudomonadota bacterium. Classification (GTDB taxonomy): domain Bacteria; phylum Pseudomonadota; class Alphaproteobacteria; order Rhizobiales; family Rhizobiaceae; genus Pseudahrensia. The sequence continues at coordinate 5,479 of JBCDDX010000006.1, read as the reverse complement.
CTCAGAAGCCTGGGCAACGTATCGGCAAGACCGGCGCAGCCTGCGCATCCTGGTGGCCGTTGGCCTCGGCACCATTGGATTTTCCATGCAGGACGTGCTGCTGGAGCCCTATGGCGGTGAAGTGCTTGGCATGACTGTCAGCCAGACGACGATGCTGACGGCGCTGTTTGCTGCGGGCACACTGGTCGGGTTCTCACTCGCCGGGCGCATGCTGGCCAAGGGGGCAGACCCTCACCGCGTCGCAGCGCTGGGCACTCTGATCGGCGTTGTGGCCTTCTGTCTCGTTGTTTTTTCAGCACCTTTCGACGCGCCCAACATGTTCCGCGCCGGGTCTGCCCTCATCGGCATGGGCGGCGGCATGTTCGCAGTGGGCACGATGATCGCCTGTATGGACCTTGCCAAGAATTCCGGCTCCGGCATGGCGCTCGGCGCCTGGGGTGCGGTTCAGGCATCGGCTGTTGGCATCGGGCTCGCCTCCGGCGGCGTGATCCGCGATCTTTCAGGCCAGTTGGCGGCAAGCGGTGCGCTTGGACGGACACTGGCTGACCCCGCGCTGGGATACAGCGTCGTTTATCATCTCGAAATTGGCTTCCTGTTCATGAGCCTTATCGCCATCGGCCCGCTGGTGCGGGCGATGGCCCCTGCGGAACCCCAAAACATTGACAAAATAGGTCTGGCGGAACTGCCAGGATAACGACGGAGAGAGACTATGGTAGAAATTGTCGGTAGCATTGATGTGGCGCAAGTCGTCCTCTACGCCTTCTGGATTTTCTTTGCAGGGCTGATCTGGTACCTGCAGGCAGAGAGCAGGCGCGAGGGCTATCCGCTCGAAAACGACGTTACGGGCGACTACAACAAAGACCCGTGGCTACAACTGCCAAGCCCCAAGACGTTCAAACTGCCGCATGGCATGGGCGAGCGCACTTATCCCAACCCTGAAAACCGAGACACACGCCCGATCAAAGCCGTGCGCGCGTCAGCAACGGCAGGTTCTCCATTGATACCGACTGGCAATCCGATGGTCGACGGTGTTGGCCCGGCGGCTTGGGCCGAACGTCCTGATCATCCCGATCTGACGCCCCATGGCACGCCTAAGATTCAGCCGCTGAGCGTTGCGACGGATTTCGCCATTGCAGAACGTGATGCCGATCCGCGCGGCATGCCGGTTATCGCGGCGGACGGACAGGTCGCTGGCGAAATCAGCGAAGTATGGGTCGATCAGACCGAGAATTATATTCGCTATCTCGAAGTCAAGTTTGGTCGCAACAAGCGTCTCATTCCGCTGCATTTCGCTCTGCAGCGCGAAAAAGGCGGCCTGTTAGGCGGTGGTCCCCGGGAATACTACGTCCACAATCTGACGGCTGAGCAGTTCCGGGACATCCCTAAAACCAAGGCGCCTGACCAGATCACCATGCTCGAGGAAGAGAAGATCATGGGCTATTTTGGTGGTGGTGGTCTCTATGCCCTGCCGGGTCGCGCGGAGCCGCTGCTGTGACCCATCACGACGACTATCATGCAGAACCTGTTCCTGGCCTTCCGGCGCGCTTGCCGGAAGGGGAACACATCCTGTGGCAGGGTGCGCCAGACCGTTCCAGCATGGCGCGTTATGCCCTGCATACGCGCAAACTGGCCGTTTATTTCGGTCTATTGATTGTCTGGAAGCTGGTAGCGGGTCTTTCAGACGGAAATGCGATGCGGGAAATTGCCATATCGATTGGTGGTACGGTTCTGCTGGGCGCTGTCGCGCTCGGCATCTTCTTTGGCATAGCAACCCTGATGGCGCGGACGACAGTCTACACGATCACCAACAAGCGCATTGTCATGCGTTTTGGGATTGCCCTTCCGATCACATTTCAGTTTCCGTTCAGCCAGATCGTATCGGCAGACGTGCAGCATCTGGACGATGGTCTGGGAAGCATTGTTTTTGCGTTGAAAGAGCACACCAAGATTTCCTGGCCCGTGCTTTGGCCGCATGTGCGCCCGTGGAAACTGGCGCAACCTCAGCCGGCATTGCGTGCCATCGGCAATATTGATGCAGTTGCGAAACTGTTGGCGGAACATCTCAGCGCGGCGCATGGCACGGTACCAAACCCGCAGGTCAAGCGCCGAAGCGCAAAGCCTGTGACCGAGACTGATCGTGGAAGCGTAACTGTGCCTGAAGCGGCACCGAGCGGCGCTTAGGAAAGGCACGAAGGGAAACGCAATATGAATCATCATTCACAACCGATACCGGACAGCCAGCGCACCGACAAAATTGAGGGCATCCACAAGCTGCCGCTCTTTGGCGCTTTAGCCGTTGTGGTGTTGACGGTGGTGGTGGTTATCGGTGCCATGCAAACCGATACCGGGCGCGTGACCCGCACGATCGGCGAGCCCATTGCTGAACGCGAGTTGCTGTTTCGCGACGGGCCGAAAGGCACCGTGATTGTGCGCGATGCTGAAACCAAGGCTGTCATCGCGACTTACGGTCGTGGCGAAGGGGCGTTCATTCGCCAGTCGATGCGGGCCCTGTCCTACAACCGCACACATTATGCCACGGAACGGGGTCAGCCCTATCGACTGGTGAAAACAGCCGCCGGGAAACTTTCAATCGTCGATCCGGTGACCGGCAAATTTATCAAACTCAACGCTTTCGGCGCCGTTGCAATGGAAGGGTTTTCAGCTCTTCTGCAACGCGCACCCGACAGCGCAAATCTCACGTCAACATCAGAAAAGGGAGCCTGAACATGTTGAACAGACTATTGGGAAGGAAGCCGTCCATCGACATCGATTGCACGGTTACAATCGTCAATACATTCGAGAGCTTTGAAGCGCATGTGCGCTTTAACGATGGAACGACCGTCAATCCAGGTGACGAAGTGATCGTCCACGGACACCCTATCGAAGTTCCTTATGGCGAAACGCAGGTGTTTGAACGCCGGGCAACCCTGAAGCGCGCGTCGAAACTGGAACAATTGTGGACCCGCGCCACCGGTGATTTCGAGTTCATGGAACTTTGCGAGTTCAGCTTTTCGCAAGGCCAGTTGGAACCAGGCAAACTGGCGAAGGAGTACGCAGCATGAACGCGCACAGCCAAAGCCCGATGAAGGGCAAGCCGGTCAACCTTTCCGACCAGAACGAAACCACTAAAGCCGCCCAGCAAAACACGTTGCTGAGCCCACGCTTTTACACAACCGATTTCGATGAGCTGGATCGCATGGACGTGTCGCTGGTTCGTGAGGAATGGGATGCGCTGATCACATCCATGCGCAACGACCCGAATAAGGGGCATTTCAAGCGCAATGAAGAGTGGGATGACATCAAACTTGAAGATGTGCCGGAGGAACTGCGCACCGAGTTGGTCGACTTTTTTGTATCGTCCCTGACGGCCGAATTCTCAGGCTGTGTTCTTTACAAAGAAATGAAACGGCGCGGCACGAACAAGGACATCAAAGAATTGTTCAGCTTCATGTCGCGTGACGAAGCGCGGCACGCAGGTTTCATCAACGACTCGTTGAAAGACTTCAACATCGGTGTGAATCTTGGCTTCCTGACCAAGGCGAAGAAATACACCTACTTCAAGCCGAAGTTCATTTTCTACGCGACCTATCTGTCAGAAAAGATCGGCTATGCGCGCTACATCACGATTTTCCGGCATTTTGAAAAACATCCGGAAAAGCGCTTCCACCCAATCTTCAAATGGTTCGAGCAGTGGTGCAATGACGAGTTCAGCCATGGCGAGGCTTTCTCGCTCTTGATGCGCTCGAACCCGAAACTTCTCTCCGGCCACAACAAGTTGTGGATCAAGTTTTTCCTGTGCGCGGTTTATGCCACGATGTTCGTGCGCGACCATGCCCGGCCCCAGTTCCACAAGGCTGCCGGTCTCGATATCGAAGCTTATGACATGCGGGTGTTTGAAATCACCAATGCATGCACCACGCAGTGTTTCCCACTGATGCTGGATATTGAGAATCCGGCCTTCCTGAGCACATTGCGGCGCATCAACCGGCTTGCGGTTGGCATCGACGAGGCGAACCAAAAACCGGGCGTTGGCAGCAAGTTGAAAAAGCTTGGGCTGCAGGCGGCGGTCGCAGCCAATTTTGCGCGTCTTTATCTGATCCCCTCCAAACGCAACGCCATTCCGGAAGTCAGCCGGATGGTTCCGGCCTGGTAATTGGGAGCGCACTGTTCGTGACAGCCTATTTGTACCCAATCCTGTTTGTGATCTTCCTGTGGTGGATCTCAACCGGCATTGTGCTGTGGCTGGCACGTGGGCGTGACGAACAGATGCCAGTGCGGCTTTTGGGATTGACCGTTCTCGCGGCAATGGGTTTCGCTGCTGCGACGATCAGTGCGCATTCCCAGGCGGGTTCGGCACCCTATGTCGGCTTTGCGGCCGCGCTTTCCGTCTGGGCGTGGATTGAGTTCACGTTTCTGACCGGCATGATCACCGGGTCACGTGCCAAACCGTGCCCAGAACATGCCGGTACGCGGCAGCGGTTCTGGCTCGCCTTTAAAGCGATCGACCGGCACGAACTTCTCTTGGTTGGTGCCATGCTGGCGCTCGCGCTGGTCACATTCTCCGGCATCGACCAGACCGCATTGTGGACCTTCGCGACCCTTTGGGTGATGCGTATAAGTGCCAAGCTGACGATATTTGATGGTGTCCCAGCGTTTTCCCATGACATGATGCCTTCGAAAATTGCGCACTTGCAGAGCTATTTTCGCGTGGATCGGATCGGCCGGGTTTTTTGGATTTCGACCACCGTTTCAAGCCTGGTTCTGGTGGCCGTTCTCGTTGCATTCATGATGGGCGCGGTGCCAGACAGCATGCTGACAACAACACTTATACTGACGACTTTGATCGCTCTTGCGGCCTTTGAACACTGGATGATGGTTCTGCCCATTCGGGACTCGGCTCTTTGGCAGTGGGCATCAACAAATTGAAATTGGACTCGGGCTTACGCCGGCTGCATAACGCATTGGAAAGACGACACGGGTGACACACATGGACTTCGAAAACTTTTTCGCATCACAGTTGGATGCCCTTCGCGACAACGGCAATTACCGTGTTTTTGCTGATCTTGAGCGTCATCAGGGTCAGTTTCCCAAGGCCACGCGGTATGATGAGAATGGCGGGCAAAGCGAAGTGACCGTTTGGTGTTCGAATGATTATCTCGGCATGGGGCAGCATCCGAACACGATTGCAGCGATGAAGGAAGCGATTGACCGTTGTGGCGCGGGCGCGGGCGGAACGCGCAATATCTCCGGCACCAACCACTACCATGTGTTGCTGGAACGGGAACTGGCCGATCTGCACAACAAACAAGCCGCGCTGATGCTCACATCGGGCTATGTGGCCAATTGGGCAGCCCTTGGAACGCTCGCATCGCGCATTCCCGATTGCGAAATCTTCTCCGACAGCGACAACCATGCCTCGATGATCGAGGGCATTCGTCATTCGCGCGCACCCAAACATGTGTGGAAGCACAATGATGTT
>JBCDDX010000005.1:0-134145 GCA_039180085.1 Pseudomonadota bacterium | reverse complement strand
CCTCACACGCCCGGTTCGACCATCGGAAACGATCGTTCGTTGCCGTGCCGGGGGTGCCGGTGTTCGGGGGATCAGGCTAACGATCTGTCCTCCGGAGCGCTGCCTGTGAACCCGGGTCGTGCGTGGAAATCGTAGGCCGCCTTAGGGACAGTGCTCTTTGCTTTGCAAGGAGCAGAAAGGGAATTGCGCAGCCACCGGGACGGAACGCCCCGCGTTCGCAAACATAGTTACCTCAATGGCCAGCGTCCGCAGGGCGTTCCGTCGGTTGACTGAGATGTTTGATCAATACCCAGACGTGGAAACACGGGCGTGGGAATGATGGGGCATACCTTACGCAAGCCTAATGCACCTAACGCCCCCAATCTCCGATTGTCATCCTCGCCGAAAGCGGGGATCCAGTGCTCTAGTGACGATGAGTATTCAACGGCTCTGGATTCCCGCCTTCGCGGGAATGACAAGTGAGGGATTAGCTGAGCGAGAAGGAACCACCACACCAGACGAAACCAATTCGGCATAACGCGAGCCAAGAAGAACCAAGGGAAAGTCTTTCATCACAGCGAGCGAAGAGCGAGCCGACGGGAATCCCGTCGCACCCGCGTAGCGAAGGGCGAAGCCCGACAGCGTGAGCACAAACAAACCAAGCGAGTCGGGGCAAGAGGCGTGGTCGAGGGGACCTCGACCGGGGAGCAAGAAATGCCCGACAGCGTGAGGCCAAAAATGTGAGGCCGGCCAAACCCCACTTACCGCAGGTCGGCGAGTTCCAGGAGGAATTTGCGGCGGATCATGATGCCGAAGCTTTCATATCCGCGGGCGGATTGCACGAAGGCACCGGAGCCGCCGACAACGTTTTGCTGGAAATAATTGACCAGACCGCCATTCGGCCGTGTGTGGGTACCGTCGGGAAACGGGCTTTTGGAATCTTCGATCGCCAAAGCGTTGATCGTAACGCCCTGACGCACCGCTTCGTCACGCACCTCGGCAATAGCGGCACCCACATTGCTGGTGCCGTCGGAGGAAATATCGATGACCCGACGGGCGGCCTGCGCGGGCGCCTGATCGAACTGGCGCAGGCAGTAGCGCACCGCCTCGCTGGTGGACGTGTTGCGCACGGTGGATTTAATCCATGGCGGTTGGGGCGACAGGGTGATAGTGCGGGCGAAGGCGGCAGCGCTGGCGGAGTCTTCCACAATCTGCCAGTCGGCGGAAAGGAATTGCTGGTCCTGTTCGGCCCATTCGACATAAAGCACGCCGATTTTTCCAAAGCGGCCGTTGCGGATGATATCGACGACGCTCGGATCGCTGATCGCCGCCGCGTGCCCCTGACGCTGGAGATCATATTCATCCGGCGTGACGCTTTCCGAAACATCGGCAGCGAGACACAAAAGCATATCGACGGACGGGACCTGTGTTTGCGCAGACACAACGTTTGCCGCCGACGCGCCAAAAAGGCCAACGAGAAAGGAAAGGATAAGCCGTTGCGATTTCATAGCGCATTCTCCCAAAACCGGATCGGAAGCCAAACCGGGACCTGCCCGCAGTTCAGTGTGACCTGTCGATCAAGGAGAATGACTCCACAGAACGCGCGCGTGTGCAAATCAGCTGTTTGGGATCAAACCGTTGGGGGCTGTGGTTTACGGGTCAGATGCCCCCGCTTGATCCACACTTTGGCACCATCTGCACCGGCAGACACGGCGGCAGAACCGCCCGCTGGCAAACGCAACCAGCTTTGCGGTTCAAACAGTTCTCCATCGAGTTCGAAGCTACCTTCCGTAACCAGAACTTCCATCCCACCGGGTGCGTCAAGATCAACCGGAGTTCCCGAATCCCAGTGTTCCATGACCACGTGTTCGTTGGCATCGCGAAAAAGCTCGGCTGTTCGCACGCCTGAAGCTGTGGGCTGGAACACCATATCTCCGGGCTGCACCACAATCTGGGTGCGGTCATCCATATCGAATTGCCAAAGTTTCACGAAGATTGTGCAGCCCTGTTCCGAACCGGGCGTGTGAGATGATTGGGGCGGGTTGCGCACATAGGTGCCTGTTGGAAAATCGCCATGCTCATCCTGAAACACGCCATCGAGCACCAGAAATTCTTCACCGCCGGTGTGGACATGGGGCGAGAAATGGCTTTCGGGGGCATAGCGGACAATGGATGTTGCGCGTGCCACTTCATCACCCAGCCGGTCAAGCATGCGCCGGTCCACGCCAGGCATGGGCGATTTTATCCACGGTGTCTTCGCGCCGTGTACGATGGCCCGGCTGTCGAAGTCTGCATTGAGTTCCATCTGACTTTTCCTCTTTCACCCGCCGATTGCATACACCCTGCCCCCCATAGCAAAGCAAAGGGTGTAGCAAAAATACGCATCCGTTCTATTTACCTATCAATAGATAGATTGTACAATTTCTGTCAAGGCGTCGAAGCCGGCGGCGAACAAAGAAGAGGTGGGTCGTGGTTGATACTGTCGAGCGTTTGTTGAATGCGGCGGAGAACGCCGTTCGTGCGCGTGGGTTTCACGCGGTCAGTTTTCGCGAGCTTGCTGATGAATTGGGCATCAAAAGCGCCAGCGTGCACTACTATTTTCGCCACAAGGAAGACCTGGGGCTGGCGCTTGTCGAGCGCTATGCGGAAAAGTTTTTCACGCAACTGGAAGTCAATGCCGCCAACGCCGGCACACCCAAGGAAAAGGTGGAAGCGATCTGCCAGACCTATCGGGATGCACTGATTTCCAGCGATCAGATGTGCCTTTGTGGCATGCTGGGTGCGGAGTCCAACGGGCTGCCGGCAAAACTGGCGCAACGCGTATCGCGGTTCTTTGAAGGCAATGTGCGCTGGGTTTCCCACGCGCTTGGCGACACCCTGTCGGAGCGCGAGGCTGACGACAAAGCGCATCGCATTGTTGCCACGCTGCAGGGGGCCATGATGATCGCCACAAGCCTGAAGCGCAACGCCGTGTTCGACCAGTCAATCAGCCTGATTGCAGCCGGTGTCCCCGATGAGTGAGGCGAACGCTGCCACCACCGCGCATGATGTTGTCATTGTCGGTGCTGGTCTGGCCGGATTGACTGCGGCTTACCTGCTGCAAAAGGCGGGCCGTTCACCACTCATTCTGGAAGGCGCTGACCGCGTTGGCGGGCGCATTCACAGCCTTTGGGAGGAATGGAGAGAAGACCGCGTGGCCGTCGGCGATCTGGGGCCAAGTTGGGTGTGGCCGCCTTACCAACCAACCGTCTCGCGGTGGCTTGAGGAGCTTGCGGTCAAAACATTTGAGCAATTCAATACAGGCGATGCGGTTGTTGAACTGCAACCCGGTCAGCCGCCTCAAAGACACCGCCTGCCGGGACAGCATGGCATGGTGCGATTGCATGGCGGGCCGCAAGCTCTCATAGACGCTTTGCTGGCCCGCGTCTCGCCCGACGCGGTTCAGTTGAACGAGCGGGTTCACGGCGTGACCCGAAAAAACGGCGTCTTACACCTGCAATCGCGAAACAGCGCCGCTGACACCGAAACTGAATTCGCCGCCGAACACGTGATTATGGCTGCGCCCCTGCGCGTGCTGGCAGATAGTGTGCAGTGGAACGGGCTGTTGTCCGAAGCCGAAATGGGAATGCTTCGGTCTGCCTCAACATGGATGGCGACACAGGCCAAAGTGGTTGTGCGCTACAAACATCCCTTCTGGCGAGACCGGAAACTGTCCGGCCGGGTCGCCAGTCATATCGGCCCACTGGTTGAAATTCATGATCATTGCGGGATAGATGCGGGGAAGTCGGCTGCCCTGTTCGGCTTTGTCGGGTGGTCTCACACCCAGCGCCGGGCGCATCAAACGCAGCTGAAAGACGAGATCATCGCGCAGTTGGTTCGCTGTTTTGGAACCGAGGCGGAACAGTACAGCCACATTGAAATTGCCGATTGGGCGCGCAACGATCTGATCTGTGCCCCAACCGACCTTGAAACACCGCCCGCCCATCCGGATCTGATGCCGGATGCTATACGCCAATGCTTTCTCGAAAACCGGTTGCAATTTGGCTGTTCGGAGACCGCTTCCTCCAGCCCGGGATTGATCGAAGGGGCGCTTGACGCGGGCGAAAGAGCGGCGCGTCAGGCGATGTCAGCGATGGCGCAGGCAGTGTGAGCAGCATCGGCTGTTCAAAGGCCCAAGCGGCTGTTTATCAACAGGTTTTCGAACTGTGCAGAAGGGCACATTCAGGTTCGGTTCATCTGACATATGGTGATTTGCAACAACCAACGCCCCTTTTAATGCCCCTTTTGTTGGTTGCTGACTGCCCTGTCGGGCAAAGGAGAGAACCATGAAAATTTCAACGCTCGCAATCGTTGCCGCCGTTGGTGCTGCATGTGCTTTCGCGGCACCCGGCGCCAACGCAATGGCGGTTCAAACCGGTGCCGCAACGGCCATCGGACAGACCGCCCTCGTCGGCCAGGCAGGCCCAACCGGCGACGTGATCAAGATCCATCGCCGCGGATATCGCCACAGCCACCGTCGCAGAGTTCGCCGCACCCACAGTCACCGGCATTGCCACCGCCGTGGGTGCCACTACCACCGGCATCGCCAGGGACATCACCGCCATCATGGCGGTCGTCGGCGCGGCGGGATCGGGATCTATCTCGATCTCTAAAGACGCAATATTTGGCCGGTCTGTGTTGTTCAGGGTCTGAACCGCCCTTGATTAGTGGAAGACTCCAGCTTCCACCTGAACAACCGGACTGGCAAAACGCAAAAGGAACAGCCGTGGATGGATGCATCTGCGGCTGTTCCGACTTTGAAGAAAACCGGCTGGTCCACGTAAACCAGCGCGCATTTTCGTGAACTGATTTTCACGACAATATGAGCACAGGACGGAGCTGCGGCTTGAATACTCACAAAGCAGACTCTAGCTTCGGGCATCATCACGAACAGTCGGACGGGGGCACACGTTATCCGCCGACACTACGGAGGACGTTACTATGATGAAATTCAAAAAGGCGCTGGCAAGCGCCGTTGTCGCCGGGGCGGCATCGATCGCCACAGCCGGTGTCGGCATCGGGTCCGCCTATGCGGCAGAACCCATTGTCGGCACCTGGAAGCGCTCAACCGGCACGCTGATCAAATATTCAGGCAAGGGTTCCACCTATTGCGGCACCGTGCTCAACGGCGAATTCAAGGGTAAATCCATCGGCTGCCTGAGCGGCAAGAACGGCAAATACAAAGGCAAGGTGAAAGACCTCGCCAAGAACAAAACCTATACCGGCAAAGGGTCCGTCAACGGCAACACCCTCAGCCTGGCTGGTTGCGTTTTCGGTATTTGCCGGAGCGAGGACTGGAAACGCCAATAGGCTCTGGCCGAATACAACTGAAGTCGGTTTGGCGCTTTCTCGAAGTGCCAAACCGGCCCGAAACTCCAGCCAACTCAATCGCGCGCTTTCTGCCCGAACAGAACAGACTGTGCTGATTTATCGTTCGCGAGGTTCATTTTCTCGCGCTCCTCACGGCCGACGGCAAGACCAAGTTTGACTGCAGGCCGTGCCATCATTGTCTCGTACCAGCGGTTGAGATGGGGGAAGTCAGCGAAATTCTGACCCTGGCGTTCATGGGAACTGGCCCAACCGATGCAGGCCATATCTGCAATCGAATAATCGCCGGCAAGATATTCATGATCGGCCAGTCGGCGGTTCATCACACCGTAAAGGCGATTGACTTCGTTGGTGTAGCGGTCAATGGCGTAAGGCACCTGTTCGGGTGCGTATTGGCGGAAATGATGCGCCTGCCCTGCCATCGGACCCAGGCCGCCCATCTGCCAGAAGAGCCATTCGTCAACGGCGATGCGGGCGCGTTCATCTCCGGGGTAGAACGCATCGAACTTGCGCCCGAGATATTGCAATATCGCGCCGGATTCGAACACTGAAACCGGTGCACCGTCCGGCCCTTCCGGATCGATGATCGCTGGCATGCGGTTGTTCGGCGCTATGGCCAGAAAATCAGGCGCGAACTGGTCGCCCGTACTGATGTTGATGTAATGGACCTTGTAAGGAAGCGATAATTCTTCAAGAAAAATCGTGATTTTCCAGCCATTGGGCGTGGGCCAGTAAAACAGTTCAATCGGCTGGTTCTGCTGCGTCATCGGGCATCTCATTTTCAATTGGCACTGGCATCCGGCAAGCGCTTGCTCACTCAGATTAACGTTTTTGAACGTCAGGTGAACAGGCCCGTCAGACGCCATTCAGAGTAAATCTGCAATTGTTCGTGTGTTGAAATTATGGAGATCGCTCATGTTGTTTCGTCGTTTTGCGCTCTACACCGTTCTTATCGCTGGCAGCGGCATCCTGTTCGGCCACATGGTCGAGTCGCATCAGCGTCAGTCTTCGGGTATAAATCTCGAAGAACGTTTGAAAGCCTGGGAAGAATTTGACCGCAAACGCGCGTGCAAGCTGCAGCCCGAAATATGCGTTGCGAAAACAGTTTCCGCCACCGGTCAGGCGTGACAACAACGGTTTTCGCACTTCACGGCGCGTGTGCAGCGCGACGGCATCACCGGTTCCGCCGTTTTTCGCGGCACGTAAAAATAACCGGCGGGCACAAAAAGATATTTGCGCGACACAATTCTAGGCGATAAGCATCGCCATGACATTACATACAACACCCCACCACAATTCCCGCAACGGTTTGGCTGATGACCTGCCGTTGGTGACGCCACCCCAAGCTGAATCCCACAGCTTCAGCACCGCGCAAGAGGCGGTCGAAGCTCTGTGCCAGCTTTATGATGAGGCGACCCAATTTCTGCGCAAGAAATTTGAAGAAGCGCTGGCGGAAGGCCCCGTGTCTGCCCGCTTTCGCGCTTACTATCCTGAAATCTCGATCAGCACCCGTTCCCACACGCGCGTCGATTCCCGTCTGGCTTTCGGCTACGTATCCGGGCCGGGAGACTATAAAACAACCGTCACGCGACCGGATTTGTTTAAAGACTATCTGACAACACAGCTTGAGTTGCTGATCGAAAGCCACAATGTGCCGATCACAATCGGATATTCCGACACGCCGATCCCTCTTCATTTTGCGTTTCTTGAAGGCACACATGTGGAAGGTGCCATCGAAGACCGGCTGCACAGGCCCATGCGTGACGTCTTTGATGTTCCGGACCTTGCATCGACCGACGACAAGATCGTCAACGCGAAAATCGCCCTGGAAGAGGCTGATTTCGCGCCGCTTGCGCCGTTCACCGCGCAGCGCATCGATTATTCCCTGCACCGGCTGAGCCACTACACCGCGACATCGCCACAGCATTTTCAGAACTATGTGCTGTTCACGAACTATCAGTTTTACATCGACGAGTTCGTGGCCTTTGCTGAAGAGGCAATCAATGATCCTGAATCGGGCTATACCGAGTTCGTGGAACCGGGAAACCGTATCAGCCAACCGGGCGCGCCATCGACTGATCCCCTGCCCGGCCGGTCGCCCCAGATGCCGACCTACCACCTGAAACGCCCGGGCAATTGCGGAATCACCATGATCAATATTGGCATTGGCCCGTCCAACGCCAAAACGATCACCGACCATGTGGCCGTTTTGCGGCCGCACACATGGCTGATGCTGGGGCATTGCGCCGGGCTGCGAAACAGTCAGCGTCTTGGAGACTACGTGCTGGCCCATGCCTATGTGCGCGAAGACCACGTACTGGATGATGACCTGCCGGTCTGGGTGCCGGTACCCGCCCTTGCAGAGGTTCAGGTTGCGCTTGAAGAGGCTGTGGCCGATGTAACCGGCTATACCGGGTATGATCTGAAACAGGTCATGCGTACGGGCACTGTTGCCACGATCGACAATCGCAACTGGGAATTGCGCGACCAGACAGGACCAGTGCAAAGATTGTCGCAAAGCCGGGCCATTGGCCTTGATATGGAATCGGCGACCATTGCCGCCAATGGCTTTCGTTTCCGGGTGCCTTATGGAACCTTGCTTTGCGTTTCCGATAAACCTTTGCATGGCGAGTTGAAACTGCCGGGCATGGCGACCGACTTTTACAACACTCAGGTGAAGCAGCATCTCGAAATCGGGATGAAGGCACTTGAGGCGCTGCGCGACATGCCGTCAGAAAAGCTGCACAGTCGGAAACTGCGCTCGTTCTTCGAGACCGCGTTTCAATAGATGCGGCTCGTCATCCGGGGGACAATCAAGCTTTTCACTTGGATCACCGTTGTTCTTGTTCTCGCAACGCTGGCGCAGTCCTGGCATCCGGCATTGGACAGTCTGAGCCATTTTCGGTTGCATCTGATTGCCATATTGTTGGCTCTGACAGTCTGTTTGATGTTGATGAAGGCATGGCGGTGGAGTGTCATTGGCCTTGTTACATCGCTTGCAGCGCTGGCGCTGACGGCACCTTATCTGCCAAGCATGAAGCGGGGTTTTGCGCTGGAAGCCTTTACCAATGACTGGAACGAAGTGCGTGTGGTTCAGCACAATGTGGGGTTTTTCAACACCGACCACGATGCGCTTTTTGCCACTTTAAACGATGCCAATGCCGATATTCTTATTATGCAGGAAGTCTCGCCCCGGCAAAAACCACTGATTGCGAGATTGACCGCGCGGTTCCCACACCAGCATGTATGCCAACGCGGTGGTGCTGCGCTTTTGTCCCGCACCCCATTTGCCGAAACGCCCACGTGTTGCCCGGCACCATTGCGGGCGATCCGGGCTTCGGTGAGCGTGGGTGAAGCGCGTCTCACCGTTGCGGGACAACATGGAAGCTGGCCATGGCCGTTCACCCAACACCAAAAAATACCGGCAACGAAAGAATGTTTGGCAGGACTAAAGCCGCCTTTTGTGGTGGCAGGGGACTTCAATGCCGCGCCCTGGAGCGATTCCGTTCAGCAACTGGCGCATGCCTTCGATGCGACCGTCGTTCCCGGCGTCAAACTGACCTGGGCACCGCGAACCATCAATCCGATAAACCGAAACGCCTGGCCCTTGCTGCCGATAGACCAGATCATGCATTCACGCGAGATGGGCGTATTGCAGCGTGATGTTTTGGCCGCGAGTGGATCGGATCATAGCGCGGTTCTAACCGTTCTGAGATGGCCCTAGCGCCCTTGTTCAAAGAGCCTCAATCGTGTGAAATCACTTTCACAACCAACGCAATCCATTCACGGAAAACCACCATCGACACCTCTAACGACATGGCTGAACTGCTTGCCTGGTATGCCGATGCCGGGGTTGATGTTGCCTTGTCGGATGAGCCGGTGGACAGGTTTGCCGAAACGGAAGCGCTTGCCGCAAAACAAAAAACGGTAGTGTCAAAGGCGCCATCGGCGGCAAAACCTCAACCATCTGCCGCGTTAGCGCCGGCTCCCACCCCTACTCAGCAGCCAAGCGTGCCGAACGCCGAAGCAGTCGCGAAAGCCAAGGCATTGGCAGCCGGTGCTGATACCCTCGACGCCCTGCGTGAGGCGGTCGCCTCGTTTGATGGGTGCAATCTGAAATTCACAGCCCGCTCCACCGTGTTTGCCGATGGCAATCCGGAAGCACCAATTATGCTGATTGGTGAAGCGCCGGGGCGCGACGAAGACGAACAGGGATTGCCGTTTGTTGGCCGCTCCGGACAATTGCTTGACCGCATGCTGGCGGCAATCGGGCTTGATCGTAAAACTGTCTATATTTCAAACGTTATCCCGTGGAGACCCCCGGGCAACCGCACGCCAACCGCGATTGAAACCGAGTTGTGCAAACCGTTCATCGAACGGCATATCGAACTGGCGAAGCCCGCGTTTCTGGTGCTCGTTGGCGGGTCTTCCGCAAAAACGCTACTCAACACCAAAACCGGCATCATGACCCTGCGCGGAAAGTGGACCGATCTGAGTATTGCAGACCGTACCCTGCCCGCGCTCCCAACTCTGCATCCGGCATACCTGCTGCGCAATCCGGCACATAAATCTCTGGCATGGCAGGATTTGCTGGCCATCAAAAAACGCCTCGCGGAATTCCAATCAACCGCCAGCGACTAAGACAAACTGGACTTAAGATGTCGGGTTTTCTCATATGCGCGGCATTGCAGTTCAGATATGGGAAATAGGTACCGGGTAGCAAACAAGCCCCCATTCGTGCTCCCACTTCAGGCCGACGCCCATGATCAGACAGGTTGCTCCCATCGTTGCGCTCTTGATTGGCATGACATTTCTCATGCTGGGCGGGGGCCTGCATGCGATTGTCATTCCCGTTCGCGGCCAATTGGAGGGATTCAGCGCTTTTCAGCTTGGCTTTATCGGCACAGGCTGGGCGATTGGCTTCACGCTCGGTTGCGTTCTTGTCCCGCGCCTCGTGCGGCGTGCGGGGCATGTGCGGACCTTCAGCACGCTGACAGCACTGCTGTCCGTCTCAATATTGCTGAACGGCATGTGGGTTGAAGCCAATTTCTGGATTCTCTTGCGCGCGCTTTCCGGGTTCTGTTTTGCCGGCTGTTACATGGTGGCTGAAAGCTGGCTGAATGAACGGGTGAGCAACGAGCATCGCGGTTCACTGTTCTCCATCTATGCCATCACCACAATGGCGGCGATGGCCGCAGGTCAGTATTTGCTTGTTTTGGCAGAACCCACGAAGGAAATTCTGTTCATGCTCGGGGGCATTCTTTATGCGCTGGCCGTGTTGCCGACGGCCGTTTCACGGGCACAATCCCCTGCCCCCTTGACGAGTGTCAGCCTCGATATTCCCGACCTTTTCAAACGGTCCCCGGTTGCAGTTGTCGGGGCATTCCTGACCGGCATCATCTCATCCGCATGGACCAATTTTGGAGCGGTATTCGGCCAGCAGGTCGGGTTTTCAAGTGCCGCAATCGCAACTCTGCTCGGTCTTGCATTGGTCGGCAGCGCGCTGATGCAATATCCGCTTGGCAAGCTGTCCGATATGATCGACCGCCGCTACGTCATGGGCATAGCCGGTGCCATCGGGATTGCGGCAGGCACCCTTATGACAATGCTGTCAAATGCCAACGAATTTGGCACGATATTCTTCATTTCCGTCATCGGATATGGCGGCGTTATCTTCTCGATTTACTCTCTCGTTGTCGCCCATGCCAATGATTACGCGGCGCCCAATGAATTTGTAAAAATATCAGGCGGCATGCTTATCCTTTATGGTTTTGGCACCATGGTCGGGCCGCTTCTTACGGCACAATTGATGAACATGCTGGGGCCATCGGGCTTGTTCACAACCACAACACTGGCTCATGCCGCCTTTGCGTCTTATGCCTATTACCGCACATTCCGCCGCGAGCGTGTGGAGCCGAGCGAACGGACGGACTTCCAAACGATTGGTCGGACCACGACGCCGGAATCATTCGCCTTCGATCCGCGTTCGAGTGCGGAGCCGTTCGCATTGGAGGACGAGGACGATTTGCAACCGATGCCCCCGCCGGTGAAAATCAGCGAGCTTTAGCTGCGCGCTGCCAGAAATTTCTGGACGGATTCGCCAGACCAGCGTGACAGGTGGGTCGAAGCATTGCGAAAGCTTTCAACCGCTTTCGCTGTCACCGCATCGCGGGATGCCAGATCGTTGAGAACATCAATCGTTGCTGCTTTCGCAGCATCCAGAATATCCTGCGGGTAATTGCGCAGTTGCACACCCCTTTGCTCAACCAGAACATCCAGGAGCGCCGCATTCTGCCACTCGGATTCACCCAGCGCCTTGATGTTTTCAGCAGCGCAGGCCGCTTCCACAATCGTTTTCAAATCATCGGGCAGAGCATCCAAAGCCGCTTTGGAGACCAGTGCTTCGCCGGTTCCATTGGGTTCGTGAAATCCCGGAGCGTAGTAAAATTTTGCCGCTTTGTAGAAGCCCATCGCGTGGTCACTGGATGGTCCCAGAAACTCGG
The DNA here is from genome assembly GCA_039180085.1 of Pseudomonadota bacterium. Classification (GTDB taxonomy): domain Bacteria; phylum Pseudomonadota; class Alphaproteobacteria; order Rhizobiales; family Rhizobiaceae; genus Pseudahrensia. Next base: position 122,296 of record JBCDDX010000005.1, on the reverse strand, counting down.
TTGCGTCGATGACACCCGACTGCAAAGCGGTCAAAATTTCTCCCGGCGCGAGGGTGACTGGCGCTGCTCCAAGGCGGCGCATCACGGCACCACCAAGGCCCGGCATTCTGATTTTCAATCCTTTGAGATCGGCCAGTGAAGCCAGTTCCTTCTTGTACCAGCCGCCCATCTGAAAGCCGGTATTGCCGGCCATAAATGGCTTGATGCCAAACGGAGCATAGAGTTCATCCCATATCGCCTGACCACCGCCGTGGTTGATCCACGTGATGTGCTCAAGAGGCGTTAAGCCAAAGGGGCCTGCTGTGAACAACGGCGCGGCCGGAATCTTGCCACCCCAAAACAGCGATGCCGTATGGCCCATTTGTGCCGCACCGCCGGAGACGGCTGAAAAAACTTCCAGCGCAGGAACGATCTCGCCTGCTGCGTAGAGCTTTATCCGCAAACGACCGCCGGACATTGCCGTGATTGAATCAGCAAGCCGTTGCGCGGTTACACCCGGTCCCGGCAGATTTTTTGGCCAGGACGTGACCATGCGCCATTCGATTAGCTCAACAGTCTGGGCGGAAGCAATGGTTGCTGATGCAGCGATCGCAGCCGGAGCAGCAGCGACCATGCCAAGGGTTGAGCGTCGCGTTGGGTGCTTCATTGAGCATTTCTCCAAAGAGCATGAAAATGATGAACCGGACCAGCTCCCTGCCCGATGGCAAGCTCGTCCGCATGGGCAATCGCTTTCGACAGCCATGCCTTCGCGTGCTGAACGGCATCGACCAGAGTGTCGCCATGAGCCAGTCGCGCGCAAATGGCGGACGACAGAGAACACCCGGTGCCATGCGTGTTTTTGGTGTCGATAAAGGGGGCGGAGAACCATGACGGATCGCTAACGCCGGACCAAACCAGAACGTCCGCCGCTTCTGCGCCGGAGGAATGACCGCCTTTCAGCAGAACAGCCTTCGCGCCCAATTGCAGAAGGGCATTGGCCTGCTCTTCCATCTGCGGATCGGTCATTGCCATATCTACGCCAAGCAGTCGGCCTGCCTCATGCAGGTTCGGCGTGATGACCGTGGCCAGCGGAAAAAGATGGTCGACAATGGAAGACACAGCATCTTGTGCAAGAAGCGGATCACCACTTTCAGCCACCATGACCGGGTCGAGCACAATGGTTTCGACGGCGTGATCGATCAGTGCCTTCGAAACGGCCTCAATAGTGGACGATTGCGATAGCATGCCGATTTTGACGGCTTTTACGTCCAGATCGGTCAGCACAGCATCAAGCTGCGCTCGCAACACATCGATAGGAACATCGTGAACCGCTGTCACGCCAAGCGTGTTCTGAGCCGTGATCGCGGTGATCGCGCTGGCACCATAAGTCTGCAGGGCGGAAAAGGTCTTCAAATCGGCCTGAATACCGGCACCGCCGCCGGAGTCTGAACCGGCAATCGTGAGCGTGATTGGGGTCATGGTTTCACCTGCTCCACAATGGCTTTGAGTTCGCGCGCGGCCTGTTCGACATCATCCGCCATGAATATGGCTGAGATGATTGCGGCACCATCAGCACCGTTTTTCAACACGCTGGCGAGATTGGACGCGTCAATACCGGCTATCGCTCCGATCGGAAGTCTCGCATTGCGCGCAGCAAATACGTCGGCCAGCCGCCGCCAGCCATCGAGCCCGATATTTGTCGGGTTGTCCTTCGACATCGTTGTGAACACCCCGCCGATGCAGACATAGTCCAGCAATTCCAATGGGGCCTGTTCGGCGTGTTCCACCGTTTTTATGGTCAGGCCGATGATGGCATCATCACCCAACAGACGACGCGCATCACCGGGGTGCATATCAGACTGCCCCAGATGCACACCCTGCGCCCCAACGGCCAGCGCTACGTCCACACGATCATTGATCAGCAATGGAACGCTGTGCGGTTCCAGAGCTTTTGCGATCTCACGCCCGGCAGATACCATCGTTCGTGTGTCGGCTGTCTTGTCGCGATATTGCAGCAGGGTCACGCCACCACGCGCTGCGGCCGACGCCATTTCGTCAAGATCGCGACCGCGCGTGCGGGCAGGATCGAGAATGCCGTAAAGCGAAATACCAAGGGAATTCACGACAAACGACCCTCCGCAATAATGGTTTCCCGGTCGAGATTGTACAAAGCGTCCAGGATCGCAGTCGAAAAACTGCCCGGGCCATTGGCCTGTTTTGCAGCCCTCTCCCCCGCCAACCCAAAGACCAGAACTGCGGACACTGTGGCCAGCAGGCGGTTGCGTTCAACGGCGACAAAGCCTGTCATAAGCGCCGTAAGTGCGCATCCCATCGCCGTTACCCGATCCATGAGCGCATGGCCATTGGCGACTGAAACTTGCTCCTCGCCCGATGTGGCCAGATCGGTTTGCCCAGACACCACCAGAGTGGTGTCAAAACGTTTCGCAATGTCCTGCAGTCGTTCTGCAAACGCCATTTCTTCAAAAAGAACCTCGCCCTCACCGCGATTGCACCTCACGAAAGCCGGTCGCTGAAGCAACAGTCTTGAAGCAAGAGCCAGCCGGGTCGGCGATGCCTGAACAAACACCGGGTCGAGCCCCCAGGGAACATCATGGGCGTTGGACGTCTCGACTGCGAGCTCTATGGCCTGTCGGCGTTCCGGATCGAGCGTGCCCAGATTGATCAGCAAGGCATCGGCGCTTTCCACAAAGGACGCGATTTCCGCCATTGCAACGGTCATGGAAGGAACAGCTCCGGCAGCCAGCAACACGTTGGCCGTAAAGTGCTGCGCGACCGAGTTGGTGATGCAATGAACCCGCGGCTTTGAAGCGCGAAACGCATCAAAGCAATCAGCAACAGCATGCACATCAATTTGCGGAGTATTCATGAAACTCCCATTCCCTCCGCCGGCACGATCCGGATCAGGTTCAAAGAGTTGGCGAAAAGACGCCTCTCAGCCGGTATGGCACCTCTATGAGAATAGATTTGAATTAGGAGCTTGTTCCACAGGAAGCAAGCTCGAATTTACCCGTAACCATTGTGAGCGCACCAGACAGGTTCAGTCTGATGCGCTTTGAATGGTGTTCCACATTGCAATCGGCGTCACCGGCATGTCGATGTGATCAATACCGTATTCACGGTTGAGCGCGTCGCAAACGGCGTTCATCACAGCTGGGCCGCCACCAATTGTGCCCGCTTCACCCGCGCCCTTGATGCCGAGCGCATTGGTGGTTGAGGGAACATTGCGGGTTTCGAAATGGAAGTTTGGAATATCAACCGCGCGCGGCATGCGGTAGTCCATGAAACTCGCGGTGACCAGCTGCCCGTCTTCATCGTAAACGGTTTCTTCCATGATGCACTGGCCAATGGCCTGAACCACCCCGCCATGCACTTGGCCGGCCAACAGGAGCGGGTTCACCGTTGCTCCGAAATCATCCACGATGGTGTAGGCAACAACCTCCGTGACGCCCGTTTCAGGATCAACTTCGACCTCGCAAATATGCGTTCCGTTCGGATAAGTCGCCTCGGCCTGTTTGAATTCGCCCACGGTATTCAGCGGTGTATCGCTTGCTGCAGCGACATCTGCAAAGGTCATTTTGCGGTCCGTCCCGACAATGCGCACTTCACCTTCGACCAGTTCAAGATCAGCCACCGAAGCTTCCAGTTTATCGGCTGCGATTTCCTTGATCATTTCTGCCAGAGCTTCGCCACCGCGTTTAACGGACACTGCGCCGAGCGGGATGGAACGGGAACCGCCCGTGCCGCCGCCACTGTCCAGCTCATCCGTATCGCCCTGCCGCACATCAATATCATCAATGTCGATGTTCAGAACTTCGGCTGCAAACTGGGCGTAAGCCGTCTTATGCCCCTGGCCGTTGGACTGCGTGCCAATTTTCACGGTGATGGTGCCGTCTGCGTTCAATTCCAGATGGGCCGGTTCTGATCCGGCAAATGCACATGCTTCGATGTAGGTCGACATGCCGATGCCGCGAAACTTCCCGTTTGATTTGGATTCAGCAGCCCGATCATCAAAACTGTTCCAGCCCGCGACGTCCATGCAATGGTCCATGTGGGCCGTGAATTCGCCGGTATCATAGGTGCGACCAAAGACAGTCGTATAAGGCAGTTGTGCGGGTTGGATGGCGTTTCTGCGGCGAATCTCGTCCGGTGAAAGGTTCATGTCGCGGGCGCATTGATCGACCAGCCGTTCCAGCGCGTAGATTGCCTCTGGGCGACCCGCACCACGATAGGCGTCGGTCGGCGTCGTGTTGGTGTAGACGCCGCGAATGGCAAATCGGCAAGCTTCAATATCGTAAATACCGGTCGCAATTGTTGTTCCAAGCGAGGGAATGAATGGCCCGTAAGTGTGGAGGTAAGCACCCATGGCGGCGATCAGATCGACATCCAGGGCCAAGAAACGACCATCAGCATCCATCGCCATTTTCATCGTCACGACATTGTCGCGACCGTGGGCGTCGGCAAGGAAATGCTCACCGCGTTCGCAAGTCCATTTCACCGGGCGACCGAGGCGCTTGGCGGCGATCAGGCTGAGCGGATATTCGCGGTAAGGAAAAACCTTCGTGCCAAAGCCGCCGCCGACGTCCGGCGTGATGACCCGCAATTGCTCCGGCTCAACATTGAGGCAAGGCTTGGCAATGGCATTGCGCATGCCGTGAACACCCTGTGATGGCACGGTCAGCGTGTAGCGGTCTTCCTCGTCAGACCATTCCGCCACGCAGGCGCGCGTTTCCATGTAATTGCAGATCAGGCGGTTATTGATGAGCTTCAGTTCGGTGACATGCGCCGCAGAAGAAAAGACCTCCGCGGTGCGCTCCGCATTTCCCATCTCAACGTCGAATGCCATGTTGTTGGGCTTGTCGTCATAAACCAGCGAGGTATCGTCAGACAGCGATGCTTCCGTATCTATCGTCGCGTCCAGCATGTCGTAATCGATTTCAATCGCTTCCGCTGCCACCTGTGCCTGCTCGACCGTATCGGCAACAATAAAAGCCACCGCGTCTCCGACATGACGCACGGTATCAGTGCACAGTAGCGGAATGTCTTTCGTGTCGTGCTGGCTTCCGTCCTTTTGGGTGAGGATGGTTTGCGTGCGCAAACCGCCGTGACCTTCGATGTCCGCAGCCGTCAAAACCAGTTGCACACCATCCATTCCACGCGCAGTTTCCACATCTTCGATTGTGAAACGGGCATGCGCGTAGGGTGAACGAAGAACATGCGCATAGACAACATCGTCCCGCTTTATGTCGGATGTATATAGACCTGTTCCGGTCGCAAAATTTGCGTCTTCCTTGCGACGAACCGACTTGCCCATTCCAACGTGCTGGCCAAATTTTGGAGGCGTGTGAGCGTTCATAAAATCAATGTCCTGAGAGGTTTTGATAAGAGCGCTTTCAGAAAACATCGAAGCGCCGATTGGTGACAGAATTTGCCATTTGGCGCTGAATTGCAACCCACTCATGCAACCAGTCGACGGGCTGTTTGACGCAACTGAAAGGGGTGCCTTCAACACATTGCGCATTGCCGTGAGGTTTTGCGGGTGTCATGTTGAACCGCCCTATTTCCCGGAATGTCAAATGAACACCCAACGCCTTGTTCGACGCTTCGATGCACTTTCGGGAAATCTGAAAGGGGCGACCATATTGATGGTCGCTGCGCTTGGCTTCGCCGCAATGACAGCGCTGATCAAGCTGGTGGGACAGCGGCTGGACGTGACGCAAATTCTGGTCGTGCGGCAGTTCATCATGGTTTTAATCGTGATGCCGAAAATCCTGTCACACTTTCCAGGCTGCCTCAAAACCGGACGTCTGGACCTTCAAATCATCCGTGTTTTCTTTGCCCTGATTGCCATGCTGTGCGGGTTTTATGCTGTCATTCACATGCCCTTGGCGGATGCCATGGCGATTGGCTTTGCCAAGAGTTTTTTCGTCACCATTTTCGCGATCTTCTTTTTGCATGAGGTTGTCGGCATTCGCCGCTGGATGGCGGTTGCTGTCGGGTTTCTGGGCGTGCTGATCATGATTCAGCCGGGCACAAGCAGTTTTGATCCGGTATCGATACTGGCCCTCATCGCCGCTGCAGCTGCGGGCATCGTCATGGTGATCATCCGAAAACTGTCACAGACGGATCGTCCCATAACGACGCTCAGCTATCAGGCCATTCTGGTGGGCTTATGCGTTGCGATACCGGCCTATTTCGCCTGGCAACCGCCAACGCTTTGGGAATGGGGGCTGCTGATAGCAATCGGGTTTGTGAGCTATGGCGCTCAGATGCTCAACATCTATGCCTACACGTTCGGCGAGGCTTCCGTTCTTGCCTCGCTCGACTATGTGCGATTGCTCTATGCGACGCTGTTTGGATGGCTTTTGTTTGAAACGGTTCCCGGCCCCTATACTTGGATCGGCTCACTGGTTGTTATCGGCGCATCGCTCTACACGGTTCAGCGCGAGCGGGCTAAAAACAAAAATCTCGCCCGTTCACCGGATGGACGTGGATTTTCCAACACATGATGTGTCCGCGTCTGCGGAACGATAAGCCCGGACTATTTTTGCATCTCGTGAAAGGTCTTGAGCAACTCCATGGTCGAGCCATCGCGACCGGCAATGGATGATTTGTCTTTGACCATAGGCAGCAACTCGCCCGCGAGTTGCTTACCCAGTTCAACACCCCATTGATCAAACGAATTGATCTGCCAGATCACGCCTTGAACGAAGACCTTGTGTTCGTAAAGGGCTATGAGCTGCCCGAGAATGTAGGGCGTGAGCGCCGGATAGAGGAACGTGCAGGTGGGGCGGTTACCAGGGAAAACCTTGTGGGGCGCCAATTCGGCTATTTCACTTTCAGACAGCCCCTGCCCCGCCAGTTCTGATTGCACCTCGTCAAGGTTTTTACCGCGCATCAGCGCTTCCGTCTGGGCGAAGGCATTTGCGGCCAGTTTGGCGTGATGGTCGCCCACTTTTTGTGCTGGATTGGCGGCAATCAAAAAGTCTGCGGGAATGACAGATGTTCCCTGGTGAATGAGCTGATAAAACGCATGCTGCCCGTTGGTTCCGGGTTCGCCCCAGACAATAGGGCCGGTATCTGTGGTGACGTCATCGCCCGACACTGTGATGCGTTTTCCGTTGGATTCCATATCCAGTTGCTGCAGGTAAGCCGGAAAGCGCTGCAGGTGCTGGTCGTACGGCAACACGGCCAACGTGTCATAGCCGCAGACATTGCGGTGCCAGATGCCAATCAGCGCCATCAACACCGGAATATTTTGCTCCAAAGGTGCTGACGTGAAATGCCCGTCCACGGCGTGGGCACCTTTGAGGAAGGCTTCGAAGTTCTCCGCGCCAATCGCAATGGCGAGCGACAGGCCGATCGCCGACCAGACGGAATAGCGGCCGCCAACCCAGTCCCAAAATCCGAAGATGCGGTCTTCTTCGATGCCGAAGGCGGCTGTCTTGTCCAGTGCGGTCGAAAGAGCAACGAACTGTTTGCTCACCGCCTCTTCGCCGCAGTGCTGCACCAACCATTCACGTGCGGTTGATGCGTTGGTCATCGTCTCCTGGGTGGTGAAGGTCTTCGACGCAACGATGAACAGGGTGGTGTCAGCGGGAACGCGATCAAGAACGTCAGCAATGTCGGCACCGTCGACATTGGAAACGAAGTGAACGTACGGTCCATCATGATACGGCGCCAATGCAGCAGTAGCCATCGCCGGGCCGAGATCAGAACCGCCGATTCCGATATTGACGACATCGGTAAACCGGCCCCCCTTTCCCATCACCTGCCCGGTGCGCACCTGTTCGGCGAATGCCAGCATGCGCTCGCGCACGGCCCGCACGTCCGGCATTACATCTTTGCCATCAATCATCACCGGATCGGAGGACATGTTCCGCAGCGCCATGTGCTGAACCGCACGATTTTCGGTCGTGTTGATCGCTTTACCGGAAAACAGGTCCGCACGAGCGTCTTCTACATTGGCGTCCCGCGCGAGAGAAAAGAGCGGATCTCTGACTTGGCTGCAGATATTGGTTTTCGAAAAATCGAACAGAATATCCTCAAACCGAACCGAGAATTCCGCAAAACGAGCTTCATTCTTCTCGAACAAGTGGGTGATTGAGCGGTCTGCGACCGGAGCCTGCAGCTCTTGCAAAGATTTGAGAGTCGCCTGTGCGGAAGGGTTCATTTGACGTCCATTCTGGAAATTGGTTTTTGAAGTCCGGCATTTTTATCGACGGACTTAACCAAGCCTGATCTTATAGGGTTCTTCACCATAAATGTTAGCCCCCGGTTCATCTGTGGCTCGCAAATTCGTTTCTGATCAACAGGAGCGGCTTTATGCGGTCGATGATATCTCGATTTTTGCGCAACGAAGATGGTAATATTGCCATCATGTCGGCCGCAGCAATGGTTCCCCTCATGATGCTTGTCATCGGCGCAGTGAATGTGGGTCACCAGTCCGATGTTCGACAAAAAATGCAACGTGCAGCCGATGCGGCTGTGATGTCAGCGCTTCAGGTCGACCGAATGCGATGGAACGAGCGCCAAAAGCGTGCCAATCGCTTTTTCCGTGTGAACATGAACGGTGTTGCAGGCGTGCACAAACTGCGTGGCAGCTTGAGGCGAAAAATAAGCAAGGACAGGCTGCTTTTCAGCTACTCCGCACGGGCAGAGATTGACACCTTATTCGGCTCATCGGGTTCAGAGAACGGCAAGCAGGTCTTTGTGACTGCAACGGCCGAAATTTCCAGAAAAACAGGCGGGCGTCCGCGTTTGGTCAAGACCGAAAAAATGCAAAGCCGTCACCGCCCATAATCGTTTTTTCGGAGCCAATGCCGCGCGTTTGATTGTGCGACACCTGGCTGGATGACAAGTGCATGCGGGCTTGGCATATTGCCAGCGCACTTCAATTCGAGCCCCAAACGATGCGCACCCAAAACGCCCCCCTGATCCGCCTCAAGAACTACAAAGCGCCTGACTACCTGATCGAGACAGTCCATCTGACATTCGAACTCGCAGCCGAGACCACAAAAGTGCGTTCGGTTTTACAGGTGAAACGCAACAAGGGAGTTGCAAAGGACGCGCCGCTGGTTTTGGACGGCGACGAATTGGAATTGTCCGGATGCCTCTTAAACGGCAAAGAGCCGAAGGACTTTTCAGCGACGCCCGACAGTTTGATTATTCGCAGCGTTCCCAAAGCTGCCCGCTTTGAACTGGTGGTGGAGACTGTCATTGCACCGGCGTCAAACACCAAGCTCATGGGTCTTTATCAGAGCAACGGCGTCTATTGCACACAATGCGAGGCGGAAGGCTTCCGGCGCATAACTTATTTTCCGGACCGACCGGATGTTCTGGCCGTCTATACCGTACGCATTGAAGCGGATCGCGATGAGTGCCCCCTGCTGTTGTCCAATGGCAATCCGGGCAAGAAAGGCCGATTGAGCAAAAACAGGCACTTTGCGGAGTGGCACGACCCCCACCCTAAACCCAGTTATCTGTTTGCGCTCGTTGGCGGGCCACTTGATGCTCTCAGCGATCGTTTCAAAACCGCGTCGGGAAAGAAAGTCGCGCTCAATATCTATGTTGAGAAAGGCAAAAGCGAGCAGGCACGCTACGCCATGGGCGCTCTTAAACGTTCGATGGTTTGGGATGAACAGGTTTATGGCCGCGAGTATGACCTTGACGTTTTCAACATCGTTGCGGTGTCCGACTTCAATATGGGCGCGATGGAAAACAAGGGGCTGAATGTCTTCAACGACAAATACGTTCTTGCAGACCCGACAACGGCCACCGATCAGGACTATATGCATATTGAGGCAATTATCGCCCATGAGTATTTTCACAACTGGACGGGTAATCGCATCACGTGCCGCGACTGGTTTCAGTTGTGTTTGAAAGAAGGGTTGACGGTCTATCGCGATCAGGAGTTTTCCGCCGATCTGCGCTCGCGACCCGTGCAACGCATCCAGCAGGTTCGCGGTCTAAAGGCCGGGCAGTTTCCGGAAGATGCCAGCCCGCTTGCGCATCCTGTCAGGCCCTCCGCATACAAAGAGATCAACAATTTTTATACGGCAACCGTGTACCAAAAGGGTGCTGAGCTTGTGCGGATGCTGGCCACGCTTGTGGGAGAAAGAGACTTCCGCCGTGCAACCGATTTGTATTTCAAACGCCATGATGGCGAAGCAGCGGTTGTTGAAGACTTTCTTCGCTGTTTTGAGGATGTTAGTAACCAGGATCTTTCAGGCTTTAGACGGTGGTACGAGCAAGCTGGCACACCGACCGTTGAAATCTCAGAAGTCCACGACAAGGGCGCGCAGCGCTACACGCTGAAACTGGAACAATCGATCTCTCCAACACCAGGCCAGGCCAGCAAAAAAGCTGTACCCATTCCCCTGCGCTTCGGGTTTCTGACCAAAGATGGAGCGGAGATCCCGATACAGTCACGCAGCAAAAATCTGAATGATGACACCCTTGTTTTGCGCCGAAAAGGCCAGAGCTTTGTGTTCGAAAATATTGCTGAGAAACCGGTTCTTTCCATTGGCCGGGGTTTTACGGCGCCGGTGAATTTTGATCACCGGGAGCCAAAATCCAGCATTCTCACCCGGGCCCGTTTTGATCCTGACGCTTACAAGAAATGGGAGGCGCTCAACTCGCTGCTGGTACAGGCTGTCGTTAAAGGCACAAAATCAAAAAAGGACGATGCGAGCGATTGGGCGGACCCACAAATTGTCGAGGTCGTTTGCGAAGCTTCATTTGATGAGCGCTTGGAGCCCGCGTTCCGTGCTCAATTGCTGTCGGTGCCAAGTGTTGGCGATGTCGTGCGCAATATCGGTAAAAATGTGAACCCGGATGCTATTTTGGCAGCGCACACAAAGCTCAGTGCAGCTGTTGGAAAAGCACTCGGTGCGAAAGGGTTGCAGTTGGTTCAATCCCTTTCCCGACACGATGAGAGTGATGTTGAAAACCAGCAGCTTGCAGGCGACAGGGCTTTGAAGAACGCAATGCTTCCGTTGTTAATTGTGGCAGGAACGCAAGGCGCAATTCACTTTGCTCAAACGCAATTTAGCCGATCAGAACTCATGACGGACAAGATGGCAGCCCTGCTCGCATTGACGCATGGCGGCGCGCCGAAGGCAATTTGTGAAGCGGCCCTCGACGAGTTCTACCAGACCTTTGTTGGCAATCCCCTCGTGGTGGACAAATGGTTCAGCCTGCAGGCGAGCATTCCAGGGTCAGCAACCCTCGCCCGTGTCAAAAAACTTCTAAAGCACCGCGACTTTTCCCTGCGAAATCCCAATCGGGCCCGCTCATTGCTCGCGCCATTTGCGTCCAACAACCCAACAGCTTTCCATCAGGAAGATGGCGCCGGTTACGCCATGTTTGCCGAACAGATATTGGCGCTGGACGACATCAACCCCCAGATCGCCGCCCGGTTGCTCACACTGATGAACAACTGGAAAGTGTTTGACAGCAAACGACGCGCCGCCGCTAAAACGCATCTTAAGAGGATTGCGGAATATCCCACCTTGTCGCGCGATACCAAGGAGATTGTGGAGAAATTCCTCAGCTAGAACGTAAAATCTTGCGTTTTTGTAAAAAAAATCGGGTGGACATGGCGATTCGCATGGATTCAAATGCAAGTGATTCGCGGTTTTCGCTTTTGTGTTCAGGGTTCTGCAGCACCACGGTCATTTTGTTGATTAAGGGTCTGAGAGGAAGTCCATGGATCGCGCGAGTGCATCAGGTGTTGCCAGACAGGTGGTCAACTCGCTGTTGCAGGGTTCTGCAACGTCCGGCTTCATCCGACAACCTTCTGAAAGCAATCATCGCACGAGCCCGTTGCGCCACTCACGCCTGTTTTCGTCTCCGAACTGGAGTGGTGTGTTCCGGTCGGAAAAGATTCTCCGGCGTGTCATTCCCATACTGATTGTCACGCTGTTGACGCTTGTTGCTGCGGCAAAGACCCTTTCCCTCATTTCTCACGCATATTCTCTCGAGCAATTTGCCAAACGCGAAATCAAGCTGGTTTCGAAAGTTACGATTGCCAAGCTTCAAGCCGATGCTGCGCTCAAGAATGCGTTGATCAGCCCGACCATTGCGACCGCATTATTGGAAGATGCCCTGCCCGCATCGTATAATCGCGATGGTCAAATGGCCTTTTTGCTGGACGCAGAACAAACCGTCGTTGCCAGCCGCAACGCGCCCGCCTCGCTCGATGGTGTGAAGCTGTTTCGGCTGACCGGCGGTAACAAGCTGATGTCCACCCTTGGAGCAACGGCCGGTGTGCTCGACATTTCGGTTGATGGCAATGTTCAGGCGCTCGGTCAATTCACCGCAATAAAGGGCGCTGATGGCACAATCGCTGGCGGGATCCTGATCGCCCATTCCAAGAACGCGATTTTTGTGAATTGGCGCCAGTCGGTGAAGCTGAACATCATTCTCTTTCTCGCTACCAGCACCGTGATGCTGGTGATCCTTTTTGCCTATTTCTCGCAAGGCGCGCGGGCCCGAGAGGCCGACGCGTTGTTTACCGAAACCAATGCGCGTGTTGATACAGCACTGGCGCGTGGCCATTGCGGGCTTTGGGACTGGGACCTTGCACGCGGTCGCATCGTCTGGTCCGCCTCCATGTTCCAGATGCTGGGCATGGAACAGTCTGACCGGGTGATGAGCTATGGAGAACTGTCGGGCCTGCTCCATGCCGATGATCCGGATTTGAAGTCGCTGGCCAACGGCGCGTTCAACTCGGACCACCGGCAAATTGATCATCGTTTTCGCATCATGCACGCATCAGGCACATGGGTCTGGGTGCGCATTCGTGCCGAACTGGTTCGATACAAGCGCGCAGACCCTCACCTGATCGGAATTGCCGTCGACATCACCGAGCAGGAAGCAATCAAACAGCAGTCCAAGGATGCGGACATCCGGCTGCGTGATGCGATTGAGAACATTTCAGAAGCCTTTGTTCTGTGGGACTCAAAACATCGGCTCGTCATGTGCAACACGAAATATCAACAATTGTACAATCTCCCAGCGAGCAGCGTGACCAGTGGAGCGCGGCATGAAGATGTTATGGCGCAGAGCCGCAAACCGCGTATCCGAACGCAGGTTTCGTCCGGGCAAGCCCAGGAAAACGGCTCGAAAACTTTCGAAGCGCAAATTGAAAACGGAAGCTGGCTTCAAATCAACGAGCGCAGAACCCGCGATGGCGGATTTGTGTCTGTGGGAACGGACATCACCCAGATCAAGCGCAATGAAACCAAGCTGGTGGATTCAGAACGCAAGCTCATTTCCACTGTCACAGACTTGAGAAAATCGCAGCGGCAGCTCGAATATCAGGCGCAGCAATTGGTCGAACTGGCGGATGACTTGAGCGAACAGAAGAACAAAGCTGAAGCGGGCAATAAGGCGAAATCAGAGTTTCTGGCAAACATCTCGCATGAATTGCGCACACCGCTAAATGCGATTATCGGCTTCTCCGATATCATGCGCGCGAACATGTTCGGCCCGCTGGGTTCTGAAAAATATCACGAATACGCCGACGACATTCACGATTCTGGAAACTTCCTGCTGAACGTGATCAACGATGTGCTCGATATGTCAAAGATCGAAGCGGGTCGGTTTGAAATCAATCCGGAGGGTGTTGACCTCAATGGCCTCCTCGAGGAAACGCTGCGGATCATCCACATCCAGGCCGAGAAAGGTCAATTGCAGCTTGACCATCAGATTCCGCCCAACCTTTCAATAGAGGCAGACCGGCGCGCTGTTAAACAGATTTTGCTGAACCTTCTTTCAAATGCGGTCAAGTTCACTGGCGAAGGCGGAACCATCAAAGTGACAGCGGTCAAAAAGCGCAAATCTGTCAAGATTTCCATTGAAGACAATGGCATTGGTATTTCGCCTGAGGCGCTCGAACGTCTGGGGCGGCCGTTTGAGCAGGTTCAGGACCAGTTCACCAAAAACCACAAAGGCAGCGGCCTTGGCCTGGCGATTGCCCGTTCTCTCGCAAACCTGCACGGCGGGGATCTATCGATCAAAAGCGCTGAGGGTGTGGGCACAACGATCGCTGTCATACTGCCCATCAAATGCAAGATGCCTGAAACGGTCGATCAGCCGGAACAAGAGGCGACCGAAATCGCAGCCTGATTATTGGTTCGGGATATGAATCTCGGCAATCAACCCGGGATTGTTGGGTAACAACACAAGATGACCATCATGCAGCCTTGCAATCGCATCAACCAGTGAAAGACCCAGACCAGAGCCGGCTTTTGTGCGGCTTTTGTCCAGCCTTACAAACCGCTCCCGCACGCGCGGTAAATCTTCATCTGGAACTCCATCACCATTGTCCAGGACGGACAGAACGATGTGTTGCGGCTCCTTTTTAAGGGTCAGAGTGATTTGTGGTGTGGCGTTCCCCACGCCATATTTGAAAGCATTGTCCAAGAGATTTATCGTTGCCTGCGATATGAGCTCACGGTTCACACTTGCATGGACTGCATTTTCACTTTTCACCTGAAAAGCAATGTTCTCGTCCTCGGCTTTGGCTTCATACAATTCACCGATGGTCGTCACGACGCTGGACAGGTCGATGGGGTTTCTTTCGATGGTACGTGCGCCGGCCTCAACCTGCGATATCGTCAGCAACGCATTGAAAGTTGCGATGATGGCGTCAGCTTCATCGACAATGCTCTGCAGTGCAGCAGTTTTGTCCTTACCTTGCTTGATGTTGATGGCGGCTTCGGCCTGGTTGCGAAGTCGGGTGAGCGGGCTCTTCAGGTCGTGGGCAATGCTGTCAGACATCACCTGAACCCCCGAATTCAATGTCTCAACCTTGGCAATCATCGCATTGAGACTGGCCGCCAGTCGGTCAAACTCATCAGCGGCGCCCGATAAAGGCAGCCGTTGGGAAAGGTCTCCTGCCATAATACGACGACTGGACGCTGTGACGCTATCCAGATGCTTTAGCGCGCGCCGCCCCATAAACAGCCAAAGAAAAATCCCGGTCAGAGCCATAATGCCCAGGGACAAGAAAGAAGCCCGGAATACAATATTGCGGAACCGTTCCGCCTCCCCGATGTCTCGCCCTACCAGAAGCCTGAGGTTGCCAGGCAGAGTGAAAACCCGTGCAACCGCCCGACTGGCCAGAACACCCTCGTCGTCAAAACGTCCGTAAGAAAATGGAGGAAGCTTCCATCCGTCCTCGATCAGCAGTGCGCGATCAAGGTCGCGAACATTGCCGGCCAGAATACGCCCTTGATCATCTGCCACCAGATACAGATTGGCGCCAGGCTGACGCGCGCGCCCTTCAATTAGCGGAATGAGCCGTCGAATGCCGGTCCTGCGGACAATCCGGGCGATTTCGCCAACTTCCTCGTCGATCGTTATCTGAAATTGCTGTATCAGAAGCCGACCGGTGTTGAAGCTAATGTAGAAAACAATTCCAACGGCCAGCGTTCCGAAAACAATCGTATAAAGAAGAGTCAGACGAAACGCCGTTGTCTTCAATATCCTGGCAAAGCGTCTCATTTCCTACGAGTCGTTTGCAGGATTTTGCATTTGATACCCCTTGCCGCGTATCGTTTGAAGCAATGGCGTTTCGAAGCCCTTGTCTATTTTCGCCCGCAGACGCGAGACATGCACGTCAATGACGTTGGTTTGCGGATCAAAATGCAAGTCCCATACGCTCTCAAGAAGCATTGAGCGTGTCACCAGGCGTCCGGCATTGCGCATCAGATATTCAAGAAGTCGATATTCGCGCGGCTGCAGCGTGATTTTCTGCCCGTCGCGAACCGCAACATGGTTGATGCGATCCAGAACAAGGTCTCCACACTTGAGGGTGGTGTCGCTATTGGGCGCGTCGCGACGGCGCGCCAGAACCTCAACGCGTGCCAACAATTCTGGAAAGGAATAGGGCTTGGTCACATAGTCGTCACCACCCGCCCTGAGCCCCTTTACGCGATCGTCGACCTGCCCCAATGCCGATAAAATAAGAGTCGGCGTTGTGACACTATCAGCGCGCATTTTTTCGATAAGGGAAAGCCCATCGAGACCTGGCAGCATTCGGTCCACGATGAGGACATCAAACCTCGCGGTGCTCGCATGCCGGAGGCCCACAATGCCATTTTCGACATGGGTCACCGAGTGCCCCTGCTCTTCCAGAGAAGCGACAAGGTGACGTGCCTGCTCTATGTCATCTTCGACAAGCAGAATTTCCAGAGACTCAGCCACGCATCCCCTTTGCGCAAAGGGGAAGGTTGCTCATGCACCCTTCCCTTCGCTCAGTTTAGTGTTCAGCTTGATTTAGAGCAATAATGCGCCTTCGATAATCAGCCTCTTTCCAGTGGCAGCGCTACGAACCTGTTTCGCTCGCGAGACTTGATCTGGAAAAGGACAGCGTTTCGATCCTGCTCCATGGCAGATGCAATCGCTTCACCGACCTCATTTACGGAAGATGTGGGCAAGCCGTTTACAGAGACAATAACATCGCCAGACCTGATACCCTTCGCTTCCGCGTCGCTGCCACCAGCAACACTTGCGATGGCGACACCGTCGTCGGTTGGCACAACGGACAAGCCCAATTGATCCAGTTCAACCGGCGCGCCAGGTGTTGGTGTTGGCCCGGCCAGGCCTGCCACTTTTTCAGCACCCGGCAACTCCCCAAGCACAACAGAGATCTCGCGAGGCTTGCCGTCCCGCAGGACTGTGACTTTCACTTCGGCACTCGGCTCATAGCCTGCAATTTTCCGTGCCAGAGCGCGGGGATCGTCAATGGTCTCGCCGTCAACTTTTGTAATGACATCGCCCGAGCGAATGCCTGCCTTGCTGGCCGGGCTGTCGCCCTGTGCTTCGGAAACAATCGCACCGCTCGCCTCCGCGATACCAAGAGACGCAGCAATGTCTTTCGTGACGGGTTGGATTTGCACACCGAGCCACCCTCGTGTGACCGAACCGCGATCAATCAGCTGTTCGACCACCTCGGATGCAGATTTGGCGGAAATAGCAAAGGCGATCCCAACATTACCGCCGGACGGAGAGAAAATTGCCGTGTTAACGCCGATGACTTCGCCGTTGAGGTTGAATGCCGGACCACCAGAATTGCCCTTGTTCACAGCTGCATCAATCTGGATGTAGTCATCATATGGGCCGGAGCCGATGTCACGACCGCTGGCAGAAATAATGCCTGCTGTTACGGTTCCGCCGAGACCGAACGGATTGCCGACAGCGACGACCCACTCGCCCACGCGGCTGTTAACATCGGAAAATTTGACGTAAGTGAACTTTTCCGAGCGGTCGACTTTCAGGACCGCAAGATCGGTTTTCGGATCAGAACCGACAAGTTTCGCGTCGATCTCGGTTCCATCATTGAGCACGACAGAATATTTGCTGCCGTTCTCGATGACATGATGGTTGGTCACCACGTAACCATCGTCAGAGACGAAGAAACCAGATCCCTGTGACGTACCGAAACGACGTTGACCACGCCGGTCTTGTGGTCCGCGACGTGGGCGACCTTCGCGATTGAAGAAACGTTCCAATGGATGACCTTCAGGCAGTCCATCAAACTGAAACGAAAAACCGGAACCGCTGGTCGGACGAATGTCGGATGTCACCCGCACGCTTACAACGGCTGGAGAGACAGCTTCGACAACATCAGCGAAACTCGGGGCCTGTGGGGCCTGCACACGCACAGCATCAGCCAGAACTGGAGATGCGGGAGCCATAACGCCACCCGCAACGACCGCGCCCGACAGAGCCAATACAGACATGGCAGTAGCAATAGACTTGTTTTTCAAAACCTTCATTTTCCTCACCAATTTAAGAGCTTAACAAGGGCCAGAGACGAGAAACGCTCTGGTGTTGGCCTTAAACTGGGATTTGAAAGAGAGTTTTGAAGGGCGCTGAAATTAAATCTTGGTAATATCAGCCGCGCGATGTTCAGCGCTCTTTTTGCTTGCTGAGGATCGCTGCCAGTTCCTGTTCTTCCGCCTGCGAAAGCGTGGCGCCAACGCGTTTTGCCTGAGACGTTCCCGCCCGGAAGATGAGCCATCCGCCAACAAGCAACAGAAAAACCGGAGAAACCCACAAGACGATCGTGTGCCAACCCAGAACAGGCTTGAGCAAAATGAACTCGCCGTAACGAGTAACCAGAAAATCAACAACGTCCTGATCCGATTTACCGGAAGCAATTTGCTCCCGCACAATGGTGCGCAGATCGCGAGCAACATCAGCATCGGACTCCGCGATTGACTGGTTTTGGCACACCACGCAACGCAGTTCGACAAACAGTTTTTGCGCCCGCTCTTCCAGAGCAACGGGCAGGCGTTGCTCCGCGAGTTGCGCCATCACCGTATTCGACGACAAGGCGCTCAAACATGCGATCACAGCGGCAATAACGAGCGATCTAACCAGCACTTGCCGCCTCCGCTTTCACAGGCTGAGCCTGCTTTGGTAAGCCTATGCGCAGACGGCGATCGCTAAGTGAAATTGCACCCGCCACCATCATCAGGACACAACCGAGCCAGATGAGCACGACCAAGGGCTTCCACCAAATCCGCACAACGACAGAGCCGTTCGGGCGGGTTTCAGCGAGT
The DNA here is from genome assembly GCA_039180085.1 of Pseudomonadota bacterium. Taxonomy (GTDB): domain Bacteria; phylum Pseudomonadota; class Alphaproteobacteria; order Rhizobiales; family Rhizobiaceae; genus Pseudahrensia. Next base: position 103,721 of record JBCDDX010000005.1, on the reverse strand, counting down.
GTGATATAGAGCTGTGAGAAACCGAAGGTCTCAATGGCCGCCTCGGACGTTGGCATCTGCCGTGCCGGGTAGAAGCGCCGCGAGGGAGACACAGTCCCTAAAGAAGCGCCATCACGGAAAACCTCGAAATCGGCGATGTCTTCGTTAAAGTTTGGCCCGGTTGCCGTTCGGTATCCGTTAAATCTGACCGAGAACTCATTGATTTCAGTGGTTTCCTGAGACGACAAAAGCGCGACGGTTTCCGTTTCGTAAGCCGTCACGGCAACAATACCGAGCATGGTGACGCCCACGCCCGCGTGACCCAATGCCGTTGACCAAATGGAACGCTTCAAGCCCAACAAACGATGGACGCTGTTTCTCCAGGTTGACTTTGTGATACCCGCGCGCTGCCACACTTCGGCGAAAGAACCGACCAGCAACCAGACCGCAAGGCCGATGCCCAAAGGCGCAAGCCATGGCCCGGGGCGGGTGAACCCAAAAACCAGAATTGTCGCCAACACAGCGCAGGCCACCGCGAACAAGAGCCGTTGAGACACGCCGGCGAGGTCCCCTCTCTTCCAGGCCAAAAGAGGCCCAAACGGCAAAACCATGACAAGCGGAATCATCAGCGGACCGAAAGTCAGGTTGAAGAAAGGAGGACCAACTGAGATTTTTTCAGTCGTGATAGCCTCGTAAATCACAGGATAGAGCGTCCCGATCAGAACTGTGGCTGCGGCGGTCGTGAGAAGCACGTTGTTCAGCACCAGAGCACCTTCTCGCGAAATCGGGGCAAAAAGGCCCCCATGCTCGAGTTTGGAAGACCGCAGCGCGAACAGAAAAAGAGCGCCGCCAACAAACGCGCATAAGATGAGAAGAATGAATAATCCGCGGGCCGGATCAGATGCAAATGTATGAACAGATGTGAGTACGCCGGAGCGAACAAGGAAAGTACCCAAAAGCGAAAGCGAAAACGTCACAATCGCCAGAAGGATTGTCCAGATTTTCAGCGCATCACGCTTTTCCATGACCAAAGCGGAGTGCAGCAATGCGGTGCCCGTTAGCCATGGCAAAAACGACGCATTTTCAACCGGATCCCAAAACCACCAGCCACCCCAGCCCAATTCATAGTAAGCCCAGTAAGACCCCATCGCGATGCCTGCGGTGAGGAAAACCCAGGCAGCCATTGCCCATGGCCTGACCCAACGGGCCCAGGCCGCATCAATACGCCCTTCGATTAGGGCCGCAATCGCGAATGCAAACGTTATGGAAAAGCCGACATAGCCGACATAGAGAAGTGGTGGGTGGATGGCCAGACCAACGTCCTGAAGAATTGGGTTCAGGTCCTGCCCTTCAATGGCTGGCGCTTGTCGTAAAAACGGGTTCGACGTCAGCAATATGAACAGAAGAAACGTGGTCATCATCCACGCTTGAACAGCCAGAACGTTGGCTTTCAACTGGACAGGTAACCTGTCGCCAAACACCGCTACAGCTGCTGCAAAAAGAGCCAGGATCAGCACCCAGAGAAGCATCGAACCTTCGTGGTTTCCCCACGTGCCCGTCAGCTTGTAAAGAAACGGCATCTGGGAATGGGAGTTTTGCCACACATTCACAACTGAAAAATCAGAGGTCGCGTAAGCCCACATGAGGCATGCGAAGGACAGGGACAAAAAAAGGAAGATCGCAATGCTCGTGCTGCCAGCGGTCGCCATGAGCTTTTCAGAATTCACTTTGCTGCCAACGATTGGCAGAACGCTTTGAACCATCGCGAGGCTGAGCGCGAGGATCAGGGCGAGGTGACCAAGTTCAACAGTCATTTCGACGTGCTCTCCTCGCCTTTCCAGACTCCGCTCTCTTTCAGCTTTTCAGCCATATCAGCGGGCATGTAATTTTCGTCGTGTTTTGCCAGAACCGTATCGGCCCTGAACACACCATCCCCACCAAGATAACCTTCGGTGATAATGCCCTGCTTCTCACGAAACAGATCGGGCAGAATGTCGTTGAAGGCAACACGGATCTTTTCGTTGGCATCCGACAAAGTGAAGGAGACGTTGAGGCCCTCCCCGCGATCGACAGACCCCTCTTCGACCAAACCAAAGAGACGAACTCGTTGCTCTCGGGACACTGCCGCTGCTTTAAGCTCGGAAGGGCTCATCGCGAAGCTAATGCCGGAGCGAAGGGCAAACATGCTCAACCCGACCGCCAGCGCGAGAACGCAACCGATTGTTCCAATCCAAAGAGCTCTGTTGGTTCGTCTGGTCAAATTCGAAACCCTTTCATTGCGACACAACACTTTCATCGAAAACAGATTGCAGCATTGAAATTGTATCTTCCTGACCGGCAAACTGCGACACCGCTCGCTGCAAAGCAGCCTCCGCTTTCGCGTTTAGTCTAAGAACCCCGTACGAACGAATGAGCCGCGCCCATTCCTGTGGCGTTCCGGGCTCGTCTTCTAGGCGGTTCGCCAACCCTTCGACCATGGCAAGGATATCACTGCGGTCCGGCACTTCCACTGGTCTTACATCCTGAACTTTTTCGCTCAAGCGGGCGATTTGCGAATTCACCAGTCGCACCCAGTTCTCATCGTCAGATGGCTTTTCCTTCAACTTTCGCCAGATGCTCAATGCGGTTCCGGTTTTCCCTTCCTGATCCAGCGCGAGCGCCAGATAGATATTGGCTTTGCGCATATTTGGCTCGGACTTCAGGGCTGTTTCAAACATCTTTTTCGCGCGTTCCGGAACTATGTTGCCACCGGCAATGGTCAGCGCTTCACCCAAATCCGTGAGCAGTTCAGGCGTTTCTCCCGATATCCGCATGAGTTGCTCAATTGCGTTGGCACGCTTGGCGGGTTGATTGAGCTTCCCATAGACATCAGCCAGTATTGCCCACCCGCGCGGGTCATCGGGGCCGGATTTAAGGTGATTTTCAGCGAGCGCAACGAGATCTTCGACCGGCCTTTCTTCAAGCGGCGCCTGCTGTCTCGCACTCAGCGGAAAATCTGCGGTGCCGACTGAGCCAAGGGATGCATAGAATGCAAGCGATGCAAGGGGCACAAAAAGTAACGCAACCAAACTGGCCGCTTTCACATAGGAACGATTGTCGGAAAGGTTCGCGCTGGACGCATCTTTTTTGCTCGCTCTCAGCAGTCTGCGCGCCACTTCAGCACGTTCAGCTTCCAGACTTTCCCGCCGTTTGGGCGCCGAGTTTGGCAAATTGGCCAGCTGCGCTTCAACATCGGCCAGTTGCTCTTTGTAGACGGCGGTGGAATCGACCTGCCATCGGTTCCCTGAACGATTTCTCGCAAGCGGAAACAGCACCGAAAGAACGGCACTGGCAAGCAGTACAAGTGCGATGATCCAAAAACCCATATCGGCTAGTTAACCCCTGAACGCACAATAGCAATGCGACGCGATATCGCCCGTCACTCGTCAATCAGTACAGCGCCGGAAAATGTTTCATCTGATCAATCGCCATGTCCCATTTTCCGACTTGCAGGCCGTCAACTTTGTGTTGCTCATTTCTGTGCCGGTCGACACCTCATGTGTCACTTGACGACAACTCGAACCACTTACCCGAAAAAACTGCAGAGCGACGACTTTGCCTCTGACGTCAGACTTTTCGCTTCGCCATTCAATTGCTTCACTGGGTTTACCATAATCCAGAGCTCTTTGTTCAGCTTGCGAAAGCCGACGACGATCATCTCTGGAGAGATAATCAGCAAACTTTTTGTCGGCCTGAAAAGCAAGCGCAACAGATGCATCGCCTGACAGACCAGCTTCCGGGCCACCAACAGACCCATTTACTGTATTGCTACAGGCGGCAAGCAGGAACGCCAAACCACATGATATCAACTTCGAAACACAAAAAAGTTGGGTACGCTCGATCATGCGCTTCAAGAAACAACCTCAAGACAAAGCAGTGCAGTTCATAGGACTGCAGGGAGAACAACTTTTACTCGTAATCCGCCAAGATCAGGACTCTTGTCCAGCTCGACCGAACCTCCGTACTCTATTGCAGTATCGCGCACGATAGACAAGCCAAGTCCCGAGCCCTCGGTCGTTTCGTCGATGCGCTCCCCACGCTTAAGCGCTTGTGCGCATTCTTCTTTTGACAATCCTTCACCGTCGTCTTCAACCGTGATCAATTGCTTCCCAGCCGCCGTTCCAGATATGGACAGTTTGACATCTTTCTTTGCAAATCGCGCCGCGTTTTCCAGAAGATTTCCCAACATTTCCTGCAGATCATGTTCGTCGGTTCGCAGTTCTGCGACAGGGTCTTTGGCCCTCAATGTGAAGTTCACCTCAGGGTTTAACTTCCGCATCACGGCAATAAGTTGTTCTGCAACTGCTTTTGAATCGCATCTGGACACAGAAACCTGCCGTTGAGCGGATATTCTCGCCTTGTTGAGGTAATTCTGAACTTGCACACTCATCAGTTCAGCCTGTTCCGCTGCGATTTCGAGCGACCCTTCGGCGGGACTGCGACTTTCATTCAAAATGACTGCGAGAGGCGTTTTGAGTGCATGGGCAAGGTTACCCACCTGCGTTCTCGCGCGTTCCATAACTGATCGATTAGCGTCTATCAGGGCGTCTATTTCGCCAGCGAGCGGCAGAATTTCAGTGGGATAATCCGTTTCCATGTAGGATTGTTTGCCGTTACGGATCGCAGTCAGCCGCCGGGTAGCGCGTACGACTGGTCGAAGACCCAATCGAATAGCGACAAGCATCACGAGAATTGTGCCAACACCAAACAGGATAAAGAATCCCCAGATGCGTTGGGAGAATTCCTCGACCGGCGCGGAAATGGCATCGCGATTTCCTGCCACCGTGACCTGAAACAGCGTGTTCTGTTCGCTCTCAAGAAACAATTGCGATTCGTAACGCTGAACCTCCTGACCATTCTCAACAATGGTATAGCTGCGAATGAAAGCTTCATCGAAGGGCTCTTCGCTACTGGAAGGCATTGCAATTTCAGCACCGCTGAGCGATGCGGAAAACACCAATGGCTTGTTGGGTTCATTGGCTTTGGCGACAAGCCAATACCAACCAGAGCCGGGTGTTGCGAAGCGCGGGTCGCCAAATTTCGGTTCTGCCTGGACGTCCCCATTTGGCGCAAGCACAATGGCGCCGATCAGATTGTCCGCATATGCGCGCAGAAGATCTTCAAAACCGTTCTCCACATTCGTCCTGTTGGCAGACGAAAGCAGGGTGCCGGTCACCGTTAAGGCAATTGCAGTCCAGATCGCCACAGCGATCATCAGGCGGGTGGCAAGTGAATTGGGGAAACGCAACACTAATTCAGGCTACATACGATAACCGAGGCCGCGCACCGTCTCGATTACATCGCTGTGAATTTTCTTTCGCAAGCGCCCAACGAACACCTCTATCGTGTTTGAATCGCGGTCGAAATCCTGATCGTACAAGTGTTCAATAAGTTCGGTTCTCGAAACCACCTGCCCCTTATGCAGCATCAGATATTCGATGAGCCGATATTCATGAGAAGTCAGCTTAACGGGCGCGCCGTTATGGGTGACTTTCGATCCACGTGTGTCGAGCCGAACAGCACCTATCTCAATTTCCGAACTCGCATGGCCTGCGGCGCGTCGAATAAGAGCGCGCAGTCGCGCGAGCACTTCTTCAACATGAAACGGTTTGGCAACATAATCGTCGGCACCCGCATCAATACCGGCAACCTTGTCGCTCCAACGATCGCGCGCCGTCAATAACAGCACTGGCATCGTTCGGCCGTCGCGACGCCATTTTTCCAGAATGCTGATGCCATCCATTCCCGGAAGACCAATATCGAGGACAACCGCATCATAGGGTTCTGTATCGCCGAGGAAGTGCCCTTCCTCGCCATCAGTGGTTGAATCGATGACGTACCCTTCATCGCTCAGCATTGTGGTCAGCTGTCTGTTTAATTCGGTGTCATCTTCTACAACAAGAATCCGCATTGTTTTCTCCCCAACACATCAGCCCCTATTTGCGAACCACAACAGTCTTCCGCGCCGGCGGCCGATTTCCCTGTTTGACCACCAGAGTTATGACGCAGGAATTGCCCCGGGAACGAACACTGACGACCCGGCCCCCATTTGAAGAGGCGACCCTGGATGCTTTTGCATTGCAACTGTCAGCATAAGCCGTTGTGCCCACAGGCGCTTGGCCGATGAGTGCAGCAAAGAAAATCGCCCAAACGGAGCGCTCAAAAATTTTGCGAACTTGTTTCATGACGCAGATATGCATGATCCAGTCTGAACCATAGATGAATATGATCCATAGCATTGGTTAAATTTGCTTCCCACACAATTGGTCCCAAACCGCATTGTGCTCCTTGATTTGGCCTATCGTGACGGAAGTATCGCCTTTTGACCAGCGAATAGGCTCGAACGCTGCGCATGAAAGGTCAGTCACGCCTGTATCCATCGTCGTGGAACAGGCTGTCAGTGTCGTGATTGTTGCCGCTGCGAGCATGCATGCGCGCAGCACGGCTTTTCGCGAGTTTTGTCCAACTGCGCTGGAGACGTTTTGTCTGGAGGTTTTGCATGGAATGACGACGCTGGAGATACAGGCGCACAAGTGAGCCAAGCAGTAGGAGAAGCTTGAAAACGCTGCTTGCAACGCCACTCAACTGATTTGAGATTGCGCCGTAAGGCGTCCGAAAATGGCGAACAGGGAGCCTCCAACAGCGATCAACTGCATAATTGCTTCAAGCAGCAGCGATTGAGATTCATCGTCAATCTCAACGCCAAAAGCCGCCGTCAGCCCTGCCGCTACCGCGATAAGCGAACCCCAGATGGATTTTGAGAAATACCAAGGCTTATAGTTGGGCATATCGTTTTCCTTTGCTTTTTAGCTGATTTGGAAAGAAATGGTGGCGGTAGGGCCGGATCCGACACGACTGGAAACCTGCGAAACGGAGACCTGCAAATCAGCCGGATCATTGCCAAAGGCATTTTCAAGCTCGATGGGCGTAAGAAGCAGGCTGGTTGAGGCGACTTCGCGCACTATTTCATTTCCGATTTGATCTTCGATCGAAATTCGGAACAGAAGCGATTCTTCACTCATGGGAATCTCGTTCTGCTCCCAGTCGTCTGACCCGAAACGGTCGCGACGAATCCAGTTGATCAACACAGATCCGTCGGGATTGTACTGCACCTTTGCGTGCACCGGCCTGTATGTCTGATCCCCCCTGTAACCGGCCGCGAAAGCCGCTGACGTGAAGTTCGCGTCGCCAATGACGGCTCCAGCAGGCCCAACTTGCCAGTTCAGCAAAAGCCCTTTTTCCGGATCGCTGCCTGAAAGCGGAACGCAGGCATCGTTAATGAAAACGACGGATGAGCCTGCATCGGCAACGTGTTGCATTTCGCTTTCCGTCCCTGCCTGACCGCGCAGCAGATTGCTGAGTTCCCACAGGTTCGGCGCGATAAGGCGTGCCGTAGAGAACTGAATAACTTCCCAGCCACCATTGGCTTTCTCAACAGCCAGAGCATTGACCCCATTCAACACCTGTATGGGGTTCGACGAAGAGATGTTGTTCCCGAACGCTTCCAACACGATTACGCTCTTTCGGTCCCAGCGGCTGAAGGCTTTGCCTGGCGGTAGTTCGCTATGCAAAACACCTGCGGTTGCAGGAGCACTCAAAATCTGGCGCAGCGCAAAGTCATCTTCACCGGGTGAGGAAAAGACTGCCATCTCTCCCGGCCACGGGCTGACCGACGCAGCAACTCTGTTGGCAGGACGGTTCGTATTGTTCCCGAGATTTGGCAAATCGAGAAAATGCAAAAGCGGGGCCTTATCAAATTGTCGCGGTTCAAAGGCAGTCTTGTTGGCGCTCACTCTGACAGGGCGGCTTGGGCGCGATTCGATCCCAACTGCGCTGACTTCGATGTGATTTCCTTCGACAAGCGAAGTGATACTCCAACGTTCGGAGTTTGCGGCGTCGGAAAGCGAAATAACGTCGCCCGGCTGCAGATCCGCATAATTGAGTGGCAGTCTGACATTCAAACTGCGCCGCGCTGAGTGATTGGCAAGTATCCACTGTTCAGCCACGGGCTGGAGAATTTCCGGTTCGTTGACAACCGGAAGGTTCAAAACCGCCTGCCGCATGTTTTGCCCTGCTACAAGCCGGGCCAGAGTTTCGGTCGGCTGATATCCCACTGCAGGGTCGATATGGGAGAGACGAACATGATCGGGCAAATCCTGAGGGTCGGACAGTTCTTCAATCAGGATCGGTGTGTCATCAACCTCCACCAAATCATCGCTTGTCAGCCGAACTGCATTATTCAAACCCTGTGACCGGAAAATGAGCGTGCCTGAGACCTCCTGCACAGAAATCCGGTAGGTATTCAAAAGGGCCTCCAGGGCCCCACGCGCCGAAGATGATTGCCCCAAGATCACACCTGTGACCATGCCTTCAACGTGTTTAACATCGAAATCTTCAATGCCGGATCGCAAAAGCAGCGAGGCAATAACGTCCGCAATGCGAGCCCGGCCCAGGCGACCGTTCATCCAGTGGCCGGTGAACCAATTATCTTTGTCAGCCCACAGTTTGCTCGTGAGCGGAAATGCGGGGTAAGGCCTTGCGTCCCACGCCCAGGCCTGAGACCGGGATACATCCACCATTCGACCGTCATAAAGATCACTTTGCGGATTGAGGGGCGTTGCTTCCGCCGCGTTGTCATGCCCCCAAAAACGGTGGTGAGCCGCGAAATACGCTGCCTGCACTTCGTCAGACCGCCCCCCATTTGAAAAATAGGGAAGCGAGTTTTCAGCGGATTTCGGGTCGGAAAAGACGTTGGGTTGCAAACACCCGTTATCGACCGCAGGACAACCATATTCCGCAAAAATGATCGGTTTGGAGCGCGGAACCCAACCGGTTTGCGTCTGGGCTTCAGTTCCTCCATTTCGCTCAAAGTGTGGGTTTTCCCACCATGAGTAAATATCTTTGTAGCGGTAGACCCAGGGCTTGCCCAATCCATCGGTGATCGGCGTTCGAACTCCAGATTCCCGATCTTCGCTGCTGGCATAGTACCAATCATATCCCTCGCCGGAATTGATTTGGCTGAACAGCATATCAGGGTCGGTCGCGGACCGGCCTTCTGCGAGGCTTTGTTCGGTGCCGCGCCAATCGCTTATCGGCATGTAGTTGTCGATCGCAACCGCATCGATCGCAGGGGCAGACCAGAGGCTGTCCAGATTGAAAAATACGTCGCCGGAGCCATCTTGGGGCTGATATCCGAAATACTCACTCCAGTCAGCGGCGTAGGTCACGATACAATCGTCACCGAGCGCCGCCTTTGCCTGCGCAGCGATCTCTTTCAAGCCGTCAACGAAAGGAAATGCGCCAAGGTGATTGCGAACCCGGGTGAGAAATTTCATCTCGGAACCAATGACGAAGAAATCCACTCCGCCAACGCTCTGTGCAAGGTTGGCGTAGTGAAAGATCATTCGCCGATACGACCATTCTGTCTGGCCAAGCGTTGTAGACAGGAAGTTCGCTGCCGCCATTTGGCTTGGCGAGACTGTTCCCAAAAAAGCTGCAATCTGCTCACCGGCGATTGCGCTTTGATCGACACTGTTCTCTTGTCCAATTGCCGGATCACACGTTATGCGACCGCGCCATGGATAAGCAGGTTGCTCAATTCCGCCATAGGGGCTTGGCAAAGTGTTGTCGGGTGGGATGTCCATCATCAGGAATGGATTCAATCCGACCCGCAGCCCGCGCGACTTGATTTCCGCAATTGCACGCCTGAGCGAGCCATCCGAGGGCGTGCCGCCAAACGCCAGTTGCCCTTCAACGGAAGAGACGACATGCGCTTGCGCGCGTGGTAATCCGCCAACAGACCAGTCTTGCCCACGCCTGAGTTTGCGTGAATTCGTTTCGACCTTGGGCCTAATTTTGCACGAACCTGCTCGTAGATCATCGCCAAACCAGGCGGCAATCAACGTCACCTGCTCGAGGTTTGGACACAATGCCAGCAACTCATCCAGCGATGCCAGAAAGTCCGTTTCAGCCAGGTTTTGATTGATGTTCAGCCGCGGGCTCTCCACCGCATTGCTTCGCTCAACCACTGGTTCGGTGTCATATCCGAACTCCGTCGCACCGGGAATCAGGTTGAAAGCGCGAATACACTTTTCAACTTCACCGGTTGGTCGCAAAACCTCGCAGGAAATCTGTGGGATACGGTTGCCATAGTCTTCAAGCGGAAACTCTTCAAAAACCGCATAGGCAAGGCCGCGATAGGCTGGCGCGTTGTCGGCACCCTGCTTGGCTTCAATCAGGCTGTCAGGCAGTTGGTCTTCATCACCATTGTAGATGCGGAAAGTGATTGAAGGCTTCTCGATTTCACGGCCATCAGCCCATATCCGGCGAATACCGCCAATCGGGCCTTCACAGATGCCAATCGCGAAATTGCCGTAATAACTGTAGGTTTTGACCGTTGTGGATGCGCTCGCGCCACCCTTGCCGCCCTGCGACCGTTTTTCAGTTTGCAGCACTTCTCGCAGTCTTGTCGCCCAGATGATTTCACCGGCAATGCGTGCTGTTCCAAATACCTGCGGTATGACAGCACCTTCCTGCGACGACAGGAATTGAGTCGATTCCAGACGCGGCCCTTCAACGGTCTTGTCTCCGGGACCAAACAACCTCTGGTCAATATAAGCACCACCAGCCGCACCAAGCGTCTGGCCAATGACCGCGCCAAGCGGGCCACCCAAAGAGCCGCCAACAGCAGCTCCAACTGTTTGCAGAACTATCGTTGCCATTCGCGGGGTCCCTCTTTGAAAACGCTCGGAAAGGAGAAGGCGCCAGCAATCAGCTTCTTCCACCAGGGAGTCAGTTCGCTCTCGACAACCGATGCCGGATCGTAGGCATGAATAAAGCGGGCGTTATCGGTCAAAATCCCGACATGTTTGGCAATGCGTCCGCGACGCATTCGGAACACCAGCACATCTGCCGGCAGCGCCCCTTCCAGGTCGATGGCATGAAAATGAGAGTGCCCAACATCAAGCAAACGTTCTGCGCTTCCCGATTCAGACCAACTGCTGGAGTAAGCCGGCACCCCTTCCGGCTCTTCGCCTTCGATAGCGCGCCAGACTCCCCGCACAAGGCCCAGACAATCGGCGCCAACCAATTTGAGCGAAGCCTGATGCTGGTACGGTGTACCCAGCCATGAGCGTGCTTCATCGATCACTCGCGCACGAGCATTATGTGACGTCATATTCGATTGTTCCTGAAATTAATCGACGAGCGGGCCGCCATTGTGGTTCGCATCGCGAACAGCGTATCCCAGAGCAAAGTCGGAGCCAGGAATATGCGGGTGCCCCCTGAAGTTGACACCATTTGAAAACTTGCTTCGACAAGTTTGAAACGACTTGTCGCACCCGGCCGTCAGAACAAAATGGTCACCATCTTGAATTGGCAGAGGCGGAGCGAGCAACAGAGACAACTCGTCATCCACCCCTGTGCCTGCCGCACTCAGGTCATTGACGACACCGACATTGTCTCCGGAGACCCACTCTACGGTCCCGGATAGAAACCAATCTTTGGGGTAGTTGGTCAAAATCGTGGACTTGAACCGCAACCTCCCAAGCACCCCATCAATTTGCCCCTCTGCGCGGAATTGGGACGCTGAGACATCAACACCGCATCTGCCATCGCCCAACAGTGCATTGCATTGGCGGCTGTAGGTTCGCATGTTTTCCCGATCCAGCAGGGACGTCATGCCGCGAAGTTCGGCCTGAAACCGTCCATCCTGCATTGAAACATTTCCGAGCAGTGCGACACGGCGCAACTGGCGTTGCTGGGTGTTACACCAATTGACCATCCACGTTTCGACACGGGCATCGTTGTAGAGCCCGAGTTTCAGATCACGCTGCGAAATGGCTTCACTGGACAGCACACCTTCGATTTCCTGATCATCCACCGGCAGGCCAAGTTGCGACATTGCTTCCGTCGACTCAAACCCTGTCGCTGCTTTGCAGGATATGCCCTCAATGAGCAGATCGTTATCATGGTTGGTGAATCCAATCGGCTCTTTTCCCGATGGCCGGATGATCCAGCAGGTGCACACCGTCGTCACCTCGCCTGCAAGATGAGCCTTCAGGTCAGCGTTGAACGAACTCATAGGAGAACTTCTTGTAATGGAATGGACGGAACTTCGCCTGCATTAAACGCCGCAAGGCTGATTGAGAGTTGATCAGAGCCAAAGCGAACCGGAACATCGAATTCGAAACCGGCTGTCACAATCGCACCGTTTGCCGGAATATGACCCGGCTGAAATACGATTTCCGCATTTTCGGTATCGAGTTCGAATTCAATAGGCGCTGAAAATGCAATTTCATCGACAGCAACCACCACCGATGTAGTCACGGGTCGGGAGATCGGGCGTTGGTAGGCGTTATCGCCAGTCCCATAGGTTTTGATCAGCGGAAATCTGTCGGTCACACCGTCACCAATTCCGATAATCTGATCGGTTGGCGAAATCGATGACAATGGATCACAGGATTTCCAGTCAATCGGATCCCGAAAGCGAAAGGCAACCAGAGGACCCCGCCGTGCTTCAAAGAAAGCGACCACCTGATAAAGAGCGTCGAGATTTTTGACGCCATAGCCCGCATCATAGCTTCGCCTGCTTGACGACCATTTCTGGTTTCGACGCTCCCGGCCGGAACCAAGCGTAATGATTTGAGTGTTGCGTTGTGGGCCACCAGTCGACCCAAAGGCAATGTCAACGGGAAACCGCTCATCAACGAATTCGTTGGGAGTTATCATATGTTTGTCCTGATTATTTAGCGAGCGGTACCGCTCAAATGACTTTCCTCAGAGCGATCGTCGGCCGCGTCCGACAGTTCTCGCGAGCATTGCTGAAATCTGGTTTTGCGATTTGCGAAAGCCCTGAACGTCAGGTGAGGTCACGTTGAAAACAATATTGGCCGGCGATGAATTGCCCTGAACCCTGACTCCCAGATTGCCATCGCTGCCGCGCGACAAGGGCAATATGGCCTCGGCACCGGCCTCACCCATCAACCCAGCCGCTCCACCCATCGGGAAGTAAGTCGGTGTGGAAACGACACCGCCCTTGGCGAAAGCCGTCACGCTGCCCCCGCCCGACGTGAACCCGGACAACGAAGAGCCGATGGCTCCGGTCAGACCATTGATCAAATTGCTCGTCAGGTTTTCGAGCGGCTTCAGCCCTGCTGAAAGAGCCATGTCGGAGAGCTTTAGCGCAATCGAGCGAAGTGTGTCCTCAAAGGACTTTCCGCTGACGATGGCTGATCGAATTGTGCCAGCGAAGGTCGTGCCGAACTTTTTGGATTGGGCCTGAAGATCGCCCAAAGCGTTGCTGAACCCGGACAGATCGGCCTCAACGGGAATTTTGATCGGTTCAATAGTGTCCATGCGGATCAGTCCTTTGAGGTCAATTCTGGTGATATATCGGGAAAGCGTCGCATCAAAGCTTGCAATGCAGCAGCGGACGGACGATCAGTGTGACCGGGCATATGCGCCTTGAGAGCTGCATTGAGCTCACGAAGTGACAACGCCCAAAAGGCGTTTGAGGACAGCTTCAAAACCCCAAATCCAAACGTCATCATTTCATCCCAAGGAAACGCTTTCGTCGGTTGGTCAGGATTCATGGCTATTGGCGCTGATCGCCATCGACCGAACCGAATGTTGCGGAAAGGAGTTCTGCGACAATTTTTGCGTACCCAACAGCTCCCTCCTCGGCCTGCATTTCTCTCACTTCATCGTTGGAAAGCGTGTGCCCGGCGCCTCGCAGACCGGCTCCGATGACAGTGATCATATCGTTGGCCGAGAGGCGACCGCTGGCAAACCGTTCCGTCATCTGATTGAGATCGGTTGCTTCAAACGCAGATTCCAGCTCGGCAAGAGCACCCAGCGTAAGACAAAGGGTCCATTGGCGCCCGTCGAGCATTGCCGCAATCTCCCCACGATGACGGTTGACCATTATACGATTGCCTCAAACGTCAACTGACCGGCCGACTCCAGCGCAATGTCGAAACTGACTTCTCCATTGTGCTCGCCTGCATATTCCAGGGATGCGATCTGAAAAGGACCGGAAACGGACCCGAAGTCCGGAATGACGATTTGCCAATCGACAATCTGCGAACCGAAAAACAGTTCTCTGATCCGGGTGTCGGATGCGTTATCCTTGAAGATGCCGCTGCCGGAAACAGATGCGCGTTGAACACCAGCGCCGCTGAGCAAATGACGCCAGCGACCGGCACTTTCAAAATCGGTGACATCGACCGTTTCGGTGTTAAAAGCCAGACGACGCGATCGCATGCCTGCGACCGTAGTCAGGTTGCCGAATTCATCGGATGCAAGTTTCAAAAGCAGATCTTTGCCTTTTTGAGCTACCATTTGGAGTGTTTCCTCATAAATTTTGAGCTTGGTTTGGGTTCACCAACACCAGGTTCTCATGGTCTATTTGTGGGTTTATTGAAGCGGTTCGGTCACTCCCCTAAATCTTGCGACCCCATGCAGATACGCTGAAACGCGGTCGCGGCGTGTCTCGGCATACTCGAACCGCAGGTTCACCAAATGGTGCCCGTCAAGCGCTGGCTGTATTGCCGAAAGAGACTGCTTGATCGCCTCTTGCATGCGGTCATTCTCTTCGCTGTTTGACGCCCTCGACCACGTGTGAATGAACAGCGTGATGGCTTCGCCTCCCTCCGTGGCTGTGCTCCAATCAGAGGTCGTTGTACGTCCAACAACCACGTAAGGCGGCGCCACGCGTTCGGGCACCGTGTCAAATACCTTGTTTGTACCAACAATTTCCGTAAGCGTCGTATCCGCGATAAGCGCCTTAGCGATCGCCTGTCTGAGTTGTGAGACCGCATTTGTCATCGCTTCTGTCCTTCAGTCGGCAAACCGGTGAGCAAGTTTTCGAACTCCTCGTCGCGCTCGTGGTGCCGCATATCCAATTCGACGGATATGATGGCTGAACGGCCACCTTCGTCCTCCAACGAAGTGCGAACGTCTTCGGAACCGGCCAGGGCGCGCGTCTCGATATTGTTGCGGATCTTGTCAGCCGCGTTGGTGAGTTGAGCTTCCAGACTCAACGTGTGAAGCGTTGACGACAGGTCGCGCAGGGTTCTGGCAAGCTCGACCATCAACGACCCTCCTGTTTGGTTGTGCAAATCAAATAGCGCTGGCGCTCATCCGGGTCGTGAACGGTCAGAATTTCGAAATGACGACCGCTTTCGGTAATCCGCCAACCGCTGGCAACATCGCTGCGATAACGAATTGTTATGGCCTGCCGCTGCTCCTCTGAAAGCTGATCAGCTTCCTCAAAAGATCGCGGCACCAACGGTTGCAACATCGCCCAGACTTCCGCGACCGTGGTCCAGCTTGTGTCCAGGCCACCGCACCCGTCCGGTATCTCGATTTTTTCCTCGAGCAGCACGCGGCGGTTCAGTTTGCCGGGATCAATCCGCATCCGGTCCGTCACAGCCGGACCTCACGGTGAGCGCGTATCAGCTGCTCGAAACCGGGTGGCAGGCTTACAGGCTGATCCTTGGGAGCGACCGCTCCTCGAAACTCGTACCAATGAGCGATAAGCATCATGATCGCGTGTCGCAACGGTTCGGGAACGTCAATCGCGAGATCGCCAAAGCCGACGACTAGGTCGATCTCCAAGCCGTTTGCCGCAGTGGTCTCGGCCTGGGTTTCCGGCAGGCGAATGCGCAAACCGTGGGCTCCACGTTCGATCATCGCGCTCTCACTTGGCAGGACTTGCGGATCACCATCACGGTTGAAAACGGTGATCGCATTGACGGATTGAACAGGCGCAATGCGAGGAACCAGCATGCCCCCAACGGGCCAACAGGTTTCGTATTGACGCCAGGTCTGCGTCAGCAGTTTTTGCCCGCACGCGAATTCGGCATATTGAGTTGCGGCCTTCAGGAGCTGTCCGAGATAAGCATCTTCATGATCATGGTCGATGCGCAGGTGCTGTTTGATGTCCGAAAGTGCCAGCACAGGACCTGCTGGCGGTGTCAGAATTGCAGTCGTCATGGAATGGTCTCCCTATTCATGGGAAGCTGAAAATGAAAACGGCCCCATCCGAGATTCGAATGGGGCCGCACAGTCGGCACGCTGGAGCAACAGCTTCTCTCAATTGCTCCGGCGCAGGGAGGGAGGAAACCTACGCCGCGCCGAATTTGATGAGTTTGATCGCGTCGAAATCCTGGATGCCACCGCCGACACGCTTTGTTGTGTAGAAGAGCGTGTAGGGTTTCGCGGAGTAAGGATCGCGCAGAACGCGTACGCCGGTGCGATCGACAACGAGATAGCCGCGACGGAAATCACCGAAAGCAATCGGCGTTGTATCGGAACCGATATCCGGCATGTCTTCCGCTTCAACGACAGGGAAACCCATCAGCATGGCATTGAGACCAGCACTTGCCGGCGCCTGCCACAGGTAATTGCCGTCAGCATCCTTAAGTTTACGCAATTCCGCCTGAGTCTTTCGGTTCATCACGAAATGCGCGTTCTGGCGGTACCCGGCCTTCAGCGCGTAGATGGTGTCAACCAGCACGTCAGAACCGTCAGATGCAGCAAGGGCGCCATCAACACCGGTTGGAACCGTGCCGAGGTTGCCCCAGGACCATGCGGCCTCATCGGCGGTCGGAGCAGACAGGAAGCCGGATGGCTTGTTCACGCCATCTCCATTGATGAAAGCCGCGCCCTCCTGTTCGGCGAAAGCCGTTTCGACCTCTTCTGCAATCCACATTTCAAGATCGATTGCAGCGTCATCCAGCAGCGTGGAAGTGGCCGCCGGCATGGCGTAGAGTTCCATGGTCGGGAACTGGAGTTCCAAAAGACCAGGTGCGGCTGTCTCCGGGCGGTTTTCCGTTTCGCCGACCCAACCCACTGCGGGCCCGCTTGCTGCGAAGGGTTTTTTGTAGACCGATGATGATACGGTCCGAACGGTTGCCAGGCTGCGGATTGGAGAAATGACCGCGAGGCGCTTACCGATTTCCGTCGACAATTCTTCCGGCACAAGGAAGCCACCATCGGCATTGGAGCCAACCGACAGCGCCTTTTCCTCAAGACGGCGCAGTACAGTTTCATCGCCGCCACGCATATAGGACTCAAAGCCTGATTTGTGTTCCTGTTGTGCAATACTGCTCATCACGGAACCGCCAAGAGAAGGCCGGTTTTCCCGCAGCATCAGGGCGTCGAGGTGGCGTTTTTGATCGTCCACCGCCTTGTTGATGCGACGCATCTTTTCTTCCGTCACAACGTCAGCAGACACATTGCTTTCAATCTGCTGCAGGCGTTCGTCGTTGGCCTCTTTAAAGGCTTCGAAGGCGTGCATGAACTCGTCAAATGCCAATGCGACGTCGTCCCCGGAACCCATCTTGGTTTCCAGGGCCGGTTCAATAGTTTCATGTTTCATCAGGTGATTTTCCGTTTGTTTGATGGAGAGATGATCGAGCGGGCGGCCATGCGTATGTTTCGCGCCAGCTCACTTTCCACCGGTGTGGCAGCGTCCCGCTTGCAGACCAGATGGGCAAAGCCTTTCCCGATAACGGTCCTGGCTTCTTTTCGGCTCAGCCCAGCATCCCGCGTGAGCCAGCGTTCAAATTCGCGCACGCTCGGCAATTGCGAGTGTGCGGTGTCTTTCATGTCGGACTTGACTTTCAACACCCGGGCCTGCGGAAGCATGGGGAATGTCACAACGGAAATTTCCCAAAGCTCAGCCTCAATAATGGACCGCACGCCGGTCTTGCGATCCGTGGTGCTGCGCCGGGTTCGAAAGCCAATTGAAAGGCCGTCAAGCGCACCTTCGCGCAGCAGCGATAAAACCTCGCGGCCTTTTTGCGAGGTTTCGAGAATCTTGCCACGCACGAACAAGCCCGTGTCGTCCTCGTAAATGTCTTCCCACACACCAATCGGGTGAGCGGGGTCATGCTGAAACAGCATGCGAATAGTCGACGCGCTCCGGGCAGTCAGTGATTTGGCGAACGCTCCCTTTTCGACACGGTCCTTGCCAAGATCGACCTTTCCAAAAAGGCTTGCATAGCCACAAAATGTGCCGTCCTCGCTGATCTGGGTTGCGGGCACCGAAACCTTCTTTCGTTCAAGGTTTGCCGGATTGGTTCCCGTGCGGCTTCGTTTGCTGCTCAAAGCTCTTTTTCCTTGTCTTTGACGTTGTCTTTTGGCGGCATGAAACCGCGTCTGAATGGCAGGTGGTCTGCAATCCGTTCCAGAACGCCAAGCGCCCACCAGGCGCACAGGCTTGCGCTGGCCGCACCGATCAGGGTGATCTCAATCAAAGGCACCTTGCCCAGAAGTCCCAGCCAATCAGCGATTTTCGCGCCCGCCATGGAGCCGAATATCAACCCGGTGACGATGCCAACACCGAACCTCAAAAACGCCTCCCGTCGCCCCCTTGGGAGGACATAAGCCACCGAAATAAACGAACCCGCCAGCGCACCGACGAATTTCGCAATCCAGAGCGCACGATCAGGGTCCGCAAGCAGTTGTGTTGCGGAAACGACGGTTGGCCCATCACTCGAAGCCGGCATCTATGACAATGCCTCCTCGTCATTTTCACTTTCGGGTCTGTCGGGCGAATAGCCGACCGCCTCACGCTTTTCTGATTGCGACAGGAAGTCGGCACCGTTGATCCGGCTCCAGAACGCTTCGCGCTCCATAGAGAGACCCTCAATGCGGTCATCGTCGATGCGCAGTTGCACATCGTCTCCGAAATCGCTGCGGAACCAATGGTTGATGGCATCGAGCGTGCGGTTGATCATCGGCAGCAATGTCTGACGGGTGAACGCCCGGTTGGCTTCCTGATAGTTCGAGTAGGTGTTGTCACCGGGAATACCGAGCAACATCGGCGGCACACCAAATGCCAGTGCGATGTCCCGTGCCGCGGCATGACGACCATCAACGAAATCCATATCCTTGGGGCTGTAACCCATAGCCTTCCAGTCAAGCCCGCCCTCAAGCAAGAGCGGCCTGCCTGCCGATTTTGCGCCGGTATACCCGTCTTCCAGTTCAGACTTCAGCCTCGCAAACTGGTCATCCGACAGGTGTTCGGATGAGCCGACGGCATAAACCAACGCACCGGACGGACGCGCCGAATTGTCGAGCAGCGCCTTGTTCCACTGGCTTGCCGCGTTGTGCGTATCCAGCGCCATCAACGCTGCCTCGAGTGGCGCAAAGCCGTAATGGTCGTCCAGCGGATGGAACAGAGTCAGATGCAAGACCGGACTGGCCAGTCCGGGAACCACGGAGTGAACTTGGTGCTGTCCGTTGGCCTGATAATCGTAGCCCTGGACCCAGCCAGAGCTGTCAGCGACAACTTTGACCCGGTCGGGTCGCAAAAGATGGAGCTCCCGCGGCTCGTCTTCCAGCCGAATGAGTTCCAAATAGGCATTGCCGGACACCAGCAAGTGCCCGATCAGTGTCTCCATGAATTCCTTGCCGCTTTGGCGTTCGTTTGGCCTTCGCAGCAGGCTGAGCAGCGGGTGGTCGTCGATCTCCTGTGCTCCATCATAAACCAACATGGGCACAGCCGCAGCCGTTTCGCTGATCAGCCGGATGCAACGATAAACGATCGGGTTTCCCATAAAGCCGCGCCGTGAAAGGCTCGCGTAATCACTCGCTGTCCAATGCGCGTTCGCCGGATCTGAGTGTGTGAACAGGCTCTGCAGAGGAGACGATTTGTGCTCAACCATCCCGAACGGTTTGTCTGAGCCAGACGCAGGATTTTGCGCCGGCGCGAGCCAGCGAAGAAAAGCGTTCATAGATTTTCCTGTTGTTTTGTTGCCGCCATCGGGCGGAACCGAATTAATAATCAGAACTTTTTCGCTTCGAACGGGATTCGTTCGACCAAAGCCAGAAGCCCTCTAAAGGCTTCGCGCTCTGGGTGATGCATCAGGTCTGAGCAGCAGATCTGTCAGCGCCCACACGAGTGCGTCCATCCTGTCGGGCGAACGCCCGGAACTCAGCCCGTCGAGCCCGAAATCGCACATCTCATCCTCAAGATGGCCATGTGTGCCAACGTGAGAGACAAGACCGCGCTCATACAGATGGGCAACCGGTTCCGCCCGCAACCACTTGCCCCGCGTCGCCTTGACCTGCCTGATGGGCAGATTGGGATGCTCATGACGCAAAACACTTTCCGCCATGTCACCCCCCTGATTTGTTTCGATCACCACGCAATCTGCATCCAGTCTTTCAAACAGACGCACCGTTTGGCGTGCCCACCTTTGCGGGGACACGGCATGAACGGATTTATCCGCCAGCACAAAGCCCCGGCCGTGCGGGTCTCGCCCGGCTGCTACAATGCCGCACGCATCTGACGTCGATTTTCCTGTAACGGGCGGATCGACCGCCACCACAACCCGCGTGAGTTGAGGTGCTGCCGACACACGAAATCTGTCCAAAGCAGCGCGATCCCAAAGCGCATCAACCCTGTCCTCAATAAGATCGCCATCGAGTTCCTGGCGTCCCAACTGCGTGCCTTCATAAGTCTTCACAACCCGATCAAGAAAACCCGGTGCCAGGTTGGACCGGTTGTCTGCTGTGGACATTTTTGTCAGTCGCGTGCGGTCGTCAGCCATCAAACTTTTCAGCAAAGCGATAGGCCTCGGCGTTGTGGTGACAACCTGTCTTGGAAAGTCACCCAACCTCAGGCCGAATTGCAGCATGTTCCACGTCTCGTCAGCATTGTTCCATTTGGCCAGTTCATCGCACCACGCACAATCAAACTGCGGTCCCCGAAGCGCCTCCGGGTCCTCAGATGAAAAGACGTGGCCAACCACACCGTTGGGCCATTCAAGACGTCTTCGTGAACTCAGCCACGTCGGACGCTCACCCTTGCTGTGAATGTTCAAGAGTCCTGATTCACCTTCAACCATGACCTCCCTGGCATCGAGATATGTCTCGCCAACCAGCGCAATGCGCCCAGCGGGCTTGTTTGTGAAAGCAAGATCCCCTTTCGCCATTGCCCTTATCCACTCGGCTCCGGCGCGCGTTTTTCCCGAACCGCGCCCGCCCATAATAAGCCACGTGGTCCAGTCATCCGCTCCCGGCAATTGCTCCGGGCGCGCCCAAAGCGGCCACCGGCGCAGAAAGTCCTCAAACTTTTCTCCAAGAACCTCGCGCGCGTCAGTCTGACCGCTGTCCCGCTGTAACAGCTGCCTCCAGAAGTTTCGCGAGCTCTCGATCAAGCTCCAGTGTTGTTTCGGGTTCCGCACCTATAGTCTCGCCATTGGGAGGAGCTGCTCCGCGTTTTGCCTGGGCTCCCTCCAGATGAGATAGTTTGGTTGCCGTTACCGCGACCGACTCAATCACTTTTGCCAGCGCTCCGAGCGCGCGGGCCTGTTTTTCATCGTCCGCCGTCAGCGATGCAACATTGGCTGCTAAGTCCAATTTCTCCGCCATGATCTCGTTAAATTGAACATGCAGTGCCATGGCGGTTTTGCGCGCATACCACCCCTTTTTTTGGACACGGACTGCCAACCCTTCATCCGAAAATCCGCTTACTGCGGCGAGCAGTGGGATGGGAACACCCCACTCTTCAAACAGAGTGCGCAGCGCATCAGATTTTCGCGTTGAGCATTCAGCCATACGCAAATCCTGTCGATCAAATTGTGAGTAAAAGATGATAGGCCGAAGTCGTGCATATGCGGCGAAACACAGCCTTTGTCGCGTCTTCGCCCACCTCTTCGATTATGTCCTAAGACTACATGACGACCGGTTCGCAGTCAAGGACTATTTTCCTATTTTGAGGAATTTTTTCCAGAGAACGGATCGACATTTGGCCAGTCGACAAGATGATTTTCGAAGTCTTCTGGCGTAAGCCCTTGTTCAGGAATTGTTTTTCCCAAAACCGATATTCCGTTCTGGTGAACAGAGTTCGGATCACCTGTAATCAGGGGATGCCAATCCGGCAGGCTTTTTCCCTCGTCAAGACGACGGTAAGCGCAGGTTGGTGGCAACCATGAGTAACCAGATATGTCCTGGGGTTCCAATTTTATGCAATCCGGCACGATCGAGAAACGGGCAGGATAATTGGAGCAACGACAGGTACTCTCATCGAACAGCGAACAAGCGATATTTGTGTAGTGAATTTCGCCGGTATCCCAGTCTTCAAGCTTGTTCAAACAGCACCGGCCACAACCGTCGCAAAGCGATTCCCATTCCATCTCCGTCATCTCGGAGAGGGCTTTTGTCTTCCAGAATTCAACCACTGACATCTTTTACCGTGTTGATCTTTCTTGCTATCTTCGCTTGCCCCTGTGCGGGAAATGTTGGAAAATATCGGATATGCAGCGCAATTGCCTGCTGTCCGATCACATACATGAAGAAGAGCTGGCGTAAAGCCTATGCGCGACCCATTCGAACGGCGAAAAAAATGGTCTTGGCGAAATTACCTCATGGGCATCGACTCATGGGTTGATGATCGCATGTATCATTTCCGCCAGAGCGGCGGGGAAATGTGGGAATCGCTGACGATCTTTTCCCGCAGGTTTCGTGCTCACGGCATCAAGAAGGCAGCGGTGGAGCTATCCTGCGAAGGCCTGACTTTGGGCGTGGTTGGCGCATTGCTCATGCTGGCGCTTGCAAAGCCCGCATTTGAAGAAACGGATAAAAACTGGCGATCAAGTCAGGAATATTCCGTGACTTTTCTCGACCGGTTTGGAAATGAGATCGGGCGACGCGGTATTTTGCACAACGATGCCGAGCCGATCGACAATCTGCCGGATCATTTCATCAAGGCGGTTCTGGCAACGGAAGATCGGCGATTCTTTGAGCATATCGGGATCGACTTTTTCGGCCTTTTCCGCGCCATGGTGGAGAACGCCCGCGCCAACTCTGTTGTTCAGGGTGGTTCCACCATCACGCAACAATTGGCAAAAAACGTATTCCTGACCAATGAGCGCACGCTTGAACGCAAGATCAAGGAAGCGTTTTTGGCTCTTTGGCTTGAGTACAATCTGACCAAAAAAGAAATTCTCAAACTGTATCTTGACCGCGCTTATATGGGCGGCGGCGCATTTGGCGCTGCTGCAGCAGCGGAATTCTATTTCAACAAGAGCATCCGCGATGTGAACCTCGCTGAGGGTGCCATGATGGCGGGCCTTTACAAGGCTCCCGCAAAATATGCTCCGCATATCAACCTGCCCGCCGCACGTGCCCGCGCCAATGAGGTGCTGACCAATATGGTTCAGGCCAATTTCATGACCGAGGGCCAGGTGGTGAACGCGCGTCGCAATCCTGCAAGCGTTGTTCAACGCGCTAAGAAGGACACGCCCGACTATTTTCTCGACTATGCATTCGAGCAGGTCAAAGAACTCGCTTTGAGCATTCCAAACAACACGCTCGTTGCGAAAACCACGTTGGACCCGAGCCTTCAAAAGGCGGCTGACGACGCGGTGCTCTCTCACCTGCGCCAGTTTGGCAAGGAAAAGGGTGCCAGCCAGGCATCAATGGTCGTGATTGAAAACGGCGGCGCTCTTCGTGCCCTTGTGGGGGGGCGTGACTATGGCGAGAGCCAGTTCAACCGGGCGGCGCGCGCGCAGCGGCAGCCGGGGTCCACATTCAAACCCTTTGTTTATTCCTACTTCGTTCAGCGTGGCTACAAACCGACAAGTATCGTCAATGGTGGTTCCATTACCATCCGAGGCTGGACCCCGAAGAACTATGGTGGGCGTGGTTTCGGGCGCGTGAGCCTGACAACCGCTCTCGTCAAATCGATCAATACCGTGCCTGTTCGCCTTGCCCACCAATTGGGCCGTGGTCCAATTGTAGAACTGGCGGCGAAAATGGGTGTGGATTCGCCACTGTCTGCCGAACCCGCCATGCCTTTGGGCACCAATGAAATGACCGTTCTCGAACAAGCAACCGGGTATGGTGTCTTCATGTCCGGCGGGTATTCCACCAATCGCCATGTGATCACGCAACTGACCGATGCAAGCGGAACCGTTCTCTACAACTTCAAGGAAGACGGACAGAAGCCTGTTCGCGTTCTTTCCGATGAAACCACAAAGGCTATGAACGAAATGTTGTCCCAGGTTCCGGAGTGGGGGACAGGCCGGCGCGCGAAACTGGATGGCATCAAAACAGCTGGGAAAACAGGCACGACGCAGGCTTACCGCGACGCCTGGTTTGTCGGATACACAGGCAACTATGTTGCGGCTGTCTGGTTTGGCAATGACAACTACAGCCCAACCCGAAGGCTGACTGGTGGCAATCTTCCTGCCATGACGTGGAAGAAATTCATGACCTATGCGCATCAGAACATCGAGCTGAAGCCCCTGCCCTTCGTTGAAGCCGAAGCAAGGACTGATCCGGCCGAAGCCAAAGAAGCCGACCCGAACAAACCGGCGGAAATTCCTGTCAGTGTTGTGCGACAAAAACCATTGCCGTTTGAAACCAGCGATGCCTTGCGCGACCTTGAGAAACTGTTGCGCAATGCGGAGCCGCTAAAGCCACTGAACGTTTCGTTTCAAAACCGGGAAGACAAGCGCGCCTCTCTTCAACAAAAGACAGAAACGCGCTAAGCAGAATGAACACGTCGTGTTTTGTTGAAGAACTGACTAGCCCTTGCGCACATTTCTGCACCTGCTCATCATACTGACACTCGGCCTCGGCCTGGGCGGCGGCTTGTCCTGGTATTCCGTGCAGGAAAACCATGGCTTTGGCGCCTTGCGCATAGGGGGTTGGACAGCATGGCCACTGGCTGGTTATCAGGACGCTGATCCCTACACCCGTGCCAAGGTGGCCGCCGCAGGCGAAGTTCCACTTGGTGCAGCCGAAGGAGTTGCGTTTCACGCACGTCTCGATGACGACGGAAAACCCTTGCAGCGAGAATGTGCGTATCTTGTGAAAGGTCAAACGCCGCCAGCGCGGCTCTGGACGCTGACAGCGCATGAACTCGGCGGCGCAGCCCTAAAGCAAGCCAATGGCTCTCCCTCAAATGCGGTTTCCCAGCAGCTTTTGCGGCTGGCAAACGGTCAGTTCGAAGTTCATGTAGGTCCGCGGCTCGCGGCGGGCAATTGGGTCGAAACGAGAGGTTCCGGCCCCTATGAAATGGTCATGCGCCTCTACGACACCCCCATTTCAAGCAACAGCGGAGCATCAGACACATTCATGCCCAGTATCGAAGCACTGGGGTGTGACCGATGAGATCGTTTGCTTATGCCACTCTCATTGGCCTTGTGCTGGCGGGCATTATTCACATCGTGATCGTTCTGCTGATCCCTTCATTTGCATCAAGAGACGCATGGGCCAATCTTGAAAACACCGGCGATGCCTGGCGCTTCAATATTGTCGCCGAAAGCGGCAAGGTTTCATCTGTGTTGCCATTGGTCGATCCGGCATTTGGCATCGCCGCATGTCGGTATGATCTTAGTGAAGCGCCGCTTCAGGTTCAGGCAGACGGGAAGCTGCCATTCTGGTCAGTCGCTATATTCGACAGGTTTGGTCGGAACATTTTCAGTTTTAATGACCGCACAGCTGTCGAAGGCGCTTTATCGATGATCGTTGTGAATGCCGTGCAGATGGCGCGCATTCGCAAGGAAGTTCCGGAAGAAGCCGCTAATGCTGTTTTGGTTGAAGCAACCCTCGACAAGGGGTTTGTTCTCATTCGCGCGCTGCAAAACGCGCCAGACTGGGAAGCGAAAGTGAATTCGTTTCTGCAGTCTGCCAAATGCACACCCTTCGTCATCGGATCCGCCGATACAAACTAGTCGGCATGGCATTGCCCAATCCTGCCGAATGCGTTGGCCAAAAATCA
Source organism: Pseudomonadota bacterium (assembly GCA_039180085.1). Classification (GTDB taxonomy): domain Bacteria; phylum Pseudomonadota; class Alphaproteobacteria; order Rhizobiales; family Rhizobiaceae; genus Pseudahrensia. The sequence goes on along the minus strand of JBCDDX010000005.1, from coordinate 77,959 downwards.
TTTATGGTTAATGGATTGCTAACTCTTGCGGATGCAGAGTGCGGGCGACGACGAATGCGCATCGCGCAAATCGTCTCACGCATCAATCAGGTTCGCTTCAATGACAAACGCTGCGCTGGCACAGAATGCCCCTTTCAAAACGCATGAGCGGTCTGAAAGGCCCAGACTGGACAAGACGAGAGTTCGTCGTGAAACCGCCAGAGCGAGCGATCCGAAAACGAAAGATGAACTGCTTTTGTTGGCGGTCAATCGGTTCTGCGATCATGAAACCTATGATCGTTTGTCTATCAGTCAATTCCAGGAAGCATTCTATCTGCTCATCAGTTCAGTCAGTTTTTCAACCAGACAGATCGTTGCAAGACTTCTGGCCGGAAGTGATATGACACCGCGCCAGGTCGCGCTGTATTTTGCCCTGGAGGATGTTGCGATCGCAAAACCTGTTTTGCTGTCGTGCTCCGCTCTGAACCAGTTGGACTTCCTGCAAATCTCCGAGATGAAGGGCCTTTCGCATTCCAGAATACTGGCAAAGCGCGCAGACATCGGTCCGAGCTATATCCAATATCTTCACAAATTCGACGATGACGCCATTCGCGAAGCTTTGCGCGACAATGCCGCGGTCAATCAGGCACCAAAGACACGCTCTGCGGACGCCCTCTTTACAAAAATCGCCAGTCAGCCGGTTGAGGTAACGGTTCAGACCCAACATGAAGAGACCAAGCAGCAAAAAATCGCTGCAACTGAAAGTGCGCAGGATATGCTTCTGCATGCGGCTGCACGCGGCAAAAGGCTCGACACCCAAACAGACATATCGGCCAACCCCGCACGGGTAAGCAGCAATGCTGTTGATGCGAACACGGAGACTGAAGACCATTCTGAAGTGAAAGCGCATGTTGGCGACCGTTTGGAGCGCGCAGCGAGCCTTGGGAGCGATCAGGCATTTGCGATTCTTCTGGCGAAAGCCCTGAAGATTAGTCTGAACACCTGTTTCGACGTGTTAGAAGATGAAACCGGCGACACGTTGTGCGTGGCCATGAAATCGCTTGACCTTGACCCGGCGCAGGCAAACAGGATCCTCATGTTATTGATGCCGTCAATCGGCCTGTCCGTGCAAAACTCCATGCGTTCCGTGCGGTTCTACAGCCAGCTGAAAAACGCAAGCTGTGTTACAGCAGTGGAACAATGGAAGGAAGAAGCGACGTCTTCGGCCGAGCCAAAGGCGCAAAATCACCAGCCGTATCTGGCGAATGATGACCGGCGGGATACCCGTTCGCTCAATGTCGAGACCACAACAAAACTGTTTGGAGCAGATTCCAAATGGCGGCGCTCTGCATAGTCCAAGTCTGAGAAGACTCAGCCGTCAAATCATTCCGCTGCCAATTGCACAAAGGACCGGCCTTCGCGGTCTTCAATTTCGATCACCCAAAGATCGGGGTCGAACGATCTTTGCTTTTCCAAAGCGCGATCAATGTCGGAAAGCGGTTCATTTTCCAGAATGACTTGAAACTGTCTTGAGTCTCGCTCAAGTCCGGAACCTTCGGTGTCCGCTCCATAAACCGTCTGGGGTGCCGGTGAGAGAAGATCAAAAGTGCTTCGGTCTTTCATGATCACGATGAACACCGCCCCGGCTTCGGCTGCCCCTTTTTTAAGAACAGTCGCGTAGCTGCCATCAGACTGGGCACGGCGCAGAAGCGCCGAGACCCATAATTCCGTGGTCAAACGCAAGGGTTTAGCCCTGATCGACGGCGCCGATTTCCTTCAACTTCTTCAGAACACCTGGTGAGGGTTCACCGGTGATCTTCATGCCATAGTCCAGTTGGAAGCGCTGAATGGCGGTCGCCGTATGCTGACCCATCTTTCCATCAACAATCAGATCATCGTAGCCATAGGCTTTCAAACCGGACTGAATGCGCGCAACGAGACCGTCTGCCACCTGCTCCAGCGGCTGCGCTTTCGCGGACGCCTGCTGCTTGGTTTCATCCGTCTTTGGCGTCTTTTCCGCAACAACGCGTTTCGGCACCGGCACTTCTTTTGGACGAGCCGAGGCTGACATCAGAATTTGCGTCAACAAGCGTACGCTGACCTTGCCATCTGCGGTGAAGCTATGATCGCGCTGAAACTGATTGATGGCCGAGCGTGTGCGCGAGCCATAAACACCATCGAGCTTGCCATCATAGTATCCGCGAACGGACAACGCGGTCTGCACTTCGCGCAACAACTCCTCGGAGGTTTCAAGGGCCGCGACCTGTGCTGGCACGCTTTTCTTCGCGGTCTGCTGTTTTGGCTTTACGGCATCATTTTCGGCCAGGGGTCGTACGACATTCACATCGCGCGTTGAAAACATCGGAGATGGATGCTTCCCTGGTTGATACCAAATAGCATTGGTCAAAACGGCACCGGTGACTGCGAGAGACAAAGCTGCTCCGCAAAACAGAGCGGGCTGTTGTTTCAAAATCGCAAGAACCGGATTGGTGGTGCGGTTGTGGTTGCTGAGGCGTTCAGGCTGATACGCGTGCACGGCTGTCTCCTTTATCTTCAGCTTGTAGTTCATTTGAATGCGTGACGTTCGGCGCCGATGGCTTGTGGCCGTCGGTCGGGTTCAGGTGAACCAGTGATTTTTCGTTGTCGGCTGGTACAGGGCGCGAGGCTACGGCGCGCAAGGGAAGCGTTATACCAACGGTCGTTCCACGTCCTTCGATGCTAGAGAACTCGAGCGACCCGCCATGCAGATCGACAAGCCCCTGCACGACCGACAGGCCAAGCCCGGAGCCTTCATGTTCACGATCCAAACCGGAGTTCGCCTGCATGAAAGGCTGACCGATCTGGCTGAGGAATTCGGTGGGAATGCCGACACCGGTGTCGATCACTTTGATACGGATCCGGCTGCCGTGCTGGCGCGCAACAACCTTCACCGTTCCGCCTTCTGGTGTGAACTTGATGGCGTTTGAAACAACGTTGATCAGAATCTGATGGCAGGCGCGGCGATCGGCGAATATCTCCGGCAAGTTGCTGGCGCAATCAACGGACACCTGCACACCGGCATCCATGGCCAATGGCTGGAGCATTCTGATGGTGGCATCACAGACTTCCCGAAGAGCGAATTGCTCGACGTTCAATTCATACTTGCCGCTTTCAATCCGCGACATGTCGAGCATATCATTGACAACATTGAGCAAATGACGCCCCGAATCGTGGATCAGCTTGACATATTCGCGCTGTTTTTCGGTTTCGAGCTTGCCGAAGAGTTCCTGTTTAAGGATGTCGGAGAAGCCCAAAATGGCGCTCAAGGGTGTGCGCAATTCGTGGCTCATCGTGGCCAGAAACTTCTTTTGCGAGACACCGTTCTCGCGGGCTGACGCTTTAGCAGCCGCCAGAGCATCTTGTTGACTGCGGCGCTCGCTCACATCCAGATGTGCGGCCATGATCTGCCCGTTGAGCGGCCCCTTGTCCTTGATCAGGCGAAGCTGAACGTCAAAAAGACGCCATACCTGATTGTCATGCCCCTTGGCACGAATGCGAATTTCGCAAGCGCGATCACGACCATCCTCGTTGCAATCCGACAACGCCTTCAGAAATTTAACCCGGTCTTGCAGATGAACCTTCTCGATGAAGCCGGAATTCAGCAACGTCGATGGTTCTGCGCCAACGAAGTGACGCGCAGACTGTGATGCAAAGCGGGTTGCACCGGATGCATCATGGCGAGTCACCAAACCGGGTGTGGCCGCAGACAAAAGCTGTGCCTGTTGGCGCGCTTCGCGGGCAAAGCTGGCCAACTGATCCTGTCTGGACCTGAGCTCCCGGCCCAGAAAAAACAGACCGGCGATACCAACGGCGCACAGCAAAGCCGAAGACATGATACCCTCGCTTGCGCCCATGCTGGCCGCAGCGATGACGGAAAAAATCAGACCGGCGAAGCTGACGCCTGCACCCAGCGTCAAGAGTGGACGGCTCATCCACCGAAGGGAAAGAAGCGCTGGTGCAATGGTTGCAGGCAAATAAACAATCGGAGAAGCATCGGCGAAGGCAACCGATACACAGGATGCCGCGCCCACGAAAACCAAAATCATTGAGCGCGCTTGCTGTAGCGACCCTTGGGTCGCTGCCGTTGTCGCAGCAGCAAAGCTGGTTGCCATAAGCATCAGCAGAACAAGCGCAATGCTGGTGCCGGGATTGAAGACAACCAAAGCCAAAGGCGAAAGCAGACCGCAAATCACGCCGACAACGAAACAGGCCTTCAGAAAACCGAGCTGTTCTGCAAACTCACGGCTTCCCGCTTGCACCGAAGGGTGAACCCAGCGCGAAATTCGATCTGAAAGTGCATGCCACTGAACGGAGAAACGCAAAACCAATCCTCTTTGCGCCAACTTGCGCAATCGTTAGAAAGGGCAGTGTCTCACAGGGCATTTAACGGAAAACTAAACATGACGGTCGAAGTGCCGCAGATATGCAGATTATTTTCCGCGACATGGCGATTTAACAAACATGGTAAAAAGGGCGTTAAAATCAGCGGTGAACTGGCGCCTTCGGACTGCATGCCAGTGAAAGCCCGCGTGTTCATTAACAAAGCGTGAATTTTGGCCGGGACATTCTAGCAATCCGGTTTTCCATCGACCGTTTTCCAGCTGTGAGGAATTGCCCCCGCGTTCCATTGTCCATTTGAGTTCCTGCGGGGTTGGAACGCGCGCCGTTGCACTATAAGTATTTTGAGCGCAACGCTGACTGCGCGAACAATCCGACCAATAGGCCTCATGTGACACCGCTTGAAGAGATCATTGAGAATTTCTCTTTCCTGGATGATTGGGAAGATCGCTATGGCTATCTCATCGAGCTGGGCAACGCTCTTCCGTCGTTTCCGGAAGCTGATATGACTGAGGCCAACCGCGTTCAGGGCTGTGTGAGCCAGGTCTGGCTCACACACCGGGTCGACGATGGGCATATCCATTTTGCAGCCATGTCGGATGCCCATATTGTTCGTGGTCTGGTTGCGGTTGCGCTGGCCATTTTTTCCGGGCGAAGCGCGCAGGACATTCTTTCAACCTCTGAAGAAGAGGTGTTCAGCCAGATTGGCCTTCAGGAACACATCACGCCTCAGCGTGCAAACGGCCTGCGCGCGCTGGTTGCCCGTATGAAATCAGCAGCCCAGGCTGAACTGCAAACCAACTAGTCCCAGGAAAGGCGCGTCGGCTTTACCCCGGCTGCTGTTCCATAGTGCCGTGCAAGCAGGCCCAACCCGGTTTTCAGCATCAGTTTGGCAGAACGCGGCGGCCAGCGGCGTTCACGCTCCACTGTCTGAACTCCTTTAAGAAAGCAGCACACATCCGTTAGCACGCCAGCCAAATCAGGTCCGACGACAACAAGCGCGTTTTCAACACGCCGTCGCGCATCGATTGCGGCATCTGCGAGATCAATCTTGCCACCGGGTTGACCTTTAGCCCCCTGGTCGCTTCTCATTTCCCAGGACGATGTGGTCTTTTGCATCAACTGCCCACGGTCAAAGTCCGCTCGCAAACGCTCACCGGCCGCGAATTCGGGTTCACCCAGCCATGGCTGGCCGTCGGCGGTTCGGGCTGATCGCAATCGAGCCAGCGGCGACTCGTTGAGATTGATGGAAACGGCTTGCGTCGCACCGTTCAGTTGAACGTTTGTTCGGTTCAGGCGACGATGCTGCGCCTGAAAGCGATCATCATCGCCACCGTTATTGGCATGTTTCGCGCGCGCCAAATGTTTGAGACCAACATCGGTGATGTTGCAGGCCGTCGATTTGCGATCAATCAGGGAAGCCTTGTGAAGGTGATCCAGCGTTTGGGTGTCAACGAGCTTTTTGCTTCCGCTTTCAGATGAAAGCATCCAACTTTGCCCCGAACCATCGGAAAACTCGCTGAGCTCAAATTGCTTGCCGGTGCCCAAGAACTCCAGCAATTGAAGCGCGCGCTTTGATTGTTTTTTGTTCATCGGCCGGCACCCTGCCCCTGCATCGCCTGTTGATGCTCGAGTGCCTGACGCGCCTCCAACAGCAGGGCTTCCAACTGACAGATAACGAGATCAAAACTGAACTTGTCTCGCTTGTCCTCAACCACGGCGCAAGCATGGGCAACGGTTGTCCGGTCGCGCTTAAAATAAAGGCCGACTTCCGTCATCATCATGCTGAACGTGGTGTGACACAAATACATAGCAATTTGGCGGGCGAGCGCCGCGTCCTGCCCCGATCGTGTGCCCGACTGAATGTCCGACAAGGGAACAGCCAGTGCCAGCGACACGGTGCGCACACATAACGAACAGATCGCGTCGCGATACGCACTCACTTGTTTACACTGATCATCCGATCTGCGAGTCGCAGGTGTTTTCCTGGGCTTTGTGGTGCTCGGTGTCGCATCTCCCCTCGCCACGATGCGAAGCGCCGGGTGTATCGGCACAGTGGAAGATCGGTTGTCGCTGCCGGGTTCTCGTCTTTTTGGTAACATGCTGTCTAAGTCTCCCTCAGGATTCACAATACAAGGAATATATTCCTATTGCGAGTCGCGGGGATAAGTCAGCGGGCAAAAAACCAAATTTTTTCGAGAACGTCTGCGAACAAAAAAGGGGCACCAACGAATGGCACCCCTTTTTAGCATTCAGTGATTGGATTGAGCGCTACGCAGCGTTGCGCTTTTGCCCGAGGCCCATCTGCTTTGCCAATTTCGAGCGTTGTTCAGCGTAAGCTGGCGCAACCATGGGATAGTCTGCCGGCAGACCCCATTTTTCCCGATATTGCTCCGGGGAGAGATCGTAGTGGGTTTTCAAGTGTCTTTTCAAAGACTTGAACTTTTTTCCATCTTCCAGGCAGATGAGATAATCATGGCCCAGAGATTTGCGGATCGAAACGGCAGGCTTCGCGCGCTCAACCTCTGGCTCTGCAGCTGGCTGGGATACTGTGCCCAACGCGGCATGCACATTTTTGATCAGATCCGGCAAATCAGTCGCCGCGATCGGGTTATTGCTGACATAGGCGGAAACCAACTCGGAGGTCAGTTCCAGCATAAGCGATTTATCCTGCGACACATTTTCCATGTAGTGCCCCTTTTTTGTTTTCGTTTTGAGGGTCTGGCAAACTTGCCAGTTAATGCCCGTCATCAGCAGTGCAAACTTTGTCCGGGCACCGCCTGAATTTCAGACAGGTCTGCGAATATTCCCCAATTGCGGCATAGTCAAGATTACCATTGGGCATTCATTGATTAGTTTTTGGGCGCAATAACAACGTTACGCGCGAATACAGATTTTGTTTTTACAATTAACTTGACACGCGCGCATTGGCGATCATGGGCCTGAAAGGCCTTACACCAGTTGTGAAACAAGGCATTGAAGGGATTGTATTTGCCGGTGCGGGCCGTAAGTTCGGTCCTGTCAGCCTTGATCGGCGACACATGACCCGACTTTTCACAACGCGGAAATCCTGTGCTGAAAAAAATCTCTCTGTTTGTGTTTCTTTTCGCACTCTGGTTGCTGATGTCGGGCATCTACGACAATCCGCTGATTCTTGCGATGGGGGTTTTTTCGTGCGGTCTTACCGTATGGATTGTCGACAGACTGGAATTCAACGTCGCTGAACAAGACAAAATTTCTTTTCATATTCATCGTCTTGCACGCTATCTTTTCTGGCTCGTGGTCGAAATCGGCAAGGCGGACTGGGCGGTGACAAAGGTGATTTTGTCTAAAGAACTGCCAAAGGATCAGAGCCTCATACACGTTAGCGCCAACCAGCAGAGCGATGTAATGCGGATGGTCTTTGCCAACTCAATTACAATAACGCCAGGCACCGTGACGGTGGAGGCGTTTGATCAGACCCTGCTTGTACATGCCCTGACACCCGAAGCCGCTGACAAAACAGCCTTAAACGAGATGGGCGCTCGCGTTTGTCGCATTGAGAAGCAAAATAACGCGAACGGTGTCAGCTGATGTTCGTTTTCATCACACTGGTTATACTTGTATGCATGGTCGTTTTGATGATCCGGCTTTTTGCCGGACCGACGCTTTATGACCGGGTTCTTGCACTCAATACCTTTGGCACCTGTACGGTGCTGCTGATCGGCGCTCTTGGCCTCTTGTCGGGTCGGCCCGAGTTTCTGGACATCGCTCTTTTATACGCGCTGATCAATTTTGTCGGGACGATTGCCGTTCTCAAATTCTTCCGGTATCGGCGCCTTGGCGATGCCCCGGAGGATGAAGAAATGATCATGGCTCAACCCGACAAGATCAGGGAGCAGACCTGATGGCTCTTGCAATCGATATCCTGTCCTGGATCAGCTTCGTAACCGGCGCATTTTTCCTGTTTGTTGGCTCGCTCGGCATGGTCCGCCTGCGTGACTTCTGGGCCAGATTGCATGCAGCGTCCATTATCGATTCAGCAGGGGCCGGGTTAATCTTGTTGGGGATGGCACTGCAGACCGGCTTCACGCTCATCACAGTCAAAACTCTGCTGATCGTTGGATTTTTGATGCTCACCGGTCCAACAGCTTCGCATGCCGTGGCAAATGCTGCGTTCGCGTCGGGCTCGCGCCCTTGCGACCTGGTGCATGACGAAACATCGGTTGAGGATGCACCCACCGCAAAACCGAAGTCCAAACGAGCAAAAAGCCCTCCTGCCAAAATCCGAACAAGAAAGGCAACTCGCTGATGGAACTTGCAGTTACTCTGTTCTTGTTCTTTTCAATCGTCGCGACAGCGGTTGCTATTGCAATGATCAGATCGCTTTTCGCGGTCGTCATGCTGGCGGGCGTGGTGAGTCTGCTGTCCGCTTTGCTCTTTATTGTCATGGATGCGGTGGACGTTGCCTTCACAGAAGCAGCCGTCGGCGCTGGCATATCGACGGTTTTGATGCTCGGCACGATTGCGCTGACCGCACGCACGCAGAAATCCGTATCCGCACCTTCGCTTGTGCCTTTGAGCGTTGTGACGCTGACCGGACTCGTTTTGATGTATGGCACACTTGATATGCCGAACTTTGGCGCCCCCAACGCACCCGTGCAGACGCAGGTCGGGGCCGCTTACATTGAACGCACGCCAGATGACATTCATGTACCGAATATTGTAACTGCGGTGCTTGCCAGTTATCGCGGCTATGACACCCTTGGGGAAGTCACCGTTGTTTTTGCAGCAGGCATCGGTGTCGTGCTGCTGTTGGGCGGGATTGGCACACGCCGTCGCCGACAACGTGATCCGGAGGGCGAAACGTAATGGAACGTCATCTGATCCTGCGCGTGGCGACCCGGTTGCTGGTCGCACCAATTCTTCTTTATGGGCTCTACGTCCAGTTTCATGGAGAGTTTGGCCCGGGCGGTGGCTTTCAGGCCGGCGTGATATTTGCTGTTGCCTTCATTCTGTACGGCGTCGTGTTTTCGTTGCAGAAGCTGCGTTCCATCATGCCGGACAGTTTTGTCCACAAGCTGGTCGCGCTCGGCGTTCTCGTCTACGGCGGAACCGGCATCGCATCGCTTCTTCTGGGTGGCAATTATCTTGACTATAACGTGCTTGCCCAAGTTGGCTACGAGGGACAGCACTGGGGCATCATCATTGTCGAATTGGGCGTTGGAATCACTGTATTTTCCGTGATGGTCGCGATCTATTATGCCTTCGCGGCGCGCCCGCCATCGCTCCGCGACGAAGACTGGTAGGGGCCGATGGATCGCATTCTCGACCTTCAATTTGTTCTCAGCCACCTGAACTACTGGCTGTTCGTCATCCTGATGATGACGGGCCTTTACATCGTGGTTGCAAGAGGCAACCTGCTCAAAAAAATTGTCGGACTAAATCTGTTTCAGATTGCAGTTTTCATGCTCTACATCTCCATGGGCAAGGTTGCTGGCGGCACGGCGCCCATTTTGACGGGGAACCCGAACGAAGTTTATTCCAGCCCGCTTCCCCATGTGCTCATCCTCACAGCGATTGTTGTTGGCGTTGCAACGACGTCGCTGGGTCTCGCTTTGATTGTACGCATCAACGAGACTTACGGAACGATTGAAGAAGACGAGGTGCTTGAACTGGACCGGCAAATGACGATTGCCGAGATGGAGCCTTTTAAAACTGCCTCCGCAGAATCTGGAGACAGCAAGAGTGAGTGAGTTTCTGTCTTCCGTCTATCAGCATGCGCCGATGCTTGCTGTGGTTATTCCCTTGCTGGCCGGACCGGTTGCTTTGCTGTTCGGCAATCGCTCAGCCGCGTTCTACATCAGTTTTGTTGCAGCCGGATTGTCGTTTTGGCTGTCTCTTGTCCTCCTCTACTGGGTGAAGGATGGGACCGTCTTATCTTACCACATCGGTGGTTGGGCCCCTCCCCTCGGCATCGAATATCGTGTTGATGTGGCGAATGCCTTTGTTTTGATGATTGTTTCAGCGATGGGTTTCGTCATGCTGCCTTATGCAAGAACCAGCATCGCAAAGGAAATCGAGGAACGCCACCACACACTGTTTTACGCCTGCTATTTGCTGTGTTTGACGGGACTGCTCGGCGTCACCATTACGGGCGACGCGTTCAACGTTTTCGTGTTCCTGGAGATATCGTCCCTCTCGACCTACGTCTTAGTGGCGCTGGGCGCGTCGAAGGACAAACGAGCGCTTTCCGCTGCTTATGATTATCTGGTGCTGGGCACCATCGGGGCAACATTCTTCGTCATTGGACTCGGCTTTCTTTACATGGCAACGGGCACGCTCAATCTTGTGGACCTGGCCCAAAGGATTGAACCGCTGGCCGACAATCGCACCGTTCGTGCGGGCTTTGCACTCATTGTGATCGGCATGGGTCTTAAACTTGCGGTTTTCCCGCTTCACCGCTGGCTACCCGGAGCATATGCCTATGCGCCGTCTGCGGTCTCGGCATTTCTGGCCTCCACAGCCACCAAAGTTGCCTTGTATGTCGCGATACGTTTCATGTTCTCGGTCTACTCGGCAAAATTTTCGTTCGAAACGCTGACACTTGAATACATCATCTTGCCGCTGGCAGTGATCGCGATGTTTGCAGCTTCATTCATCGCAATCTACCAGCAGAATGTGAAACGCCTGCTCGCGTTCTCCAGCGTGGCGCAGATCGGCTACATGCTTTTGGGTATTTCACTGCTCAATGTTACCGGAGTGTCCGCTGGTCTGATCCATATGTTCAACCACGCGGTCACCAAAGGTGCTCTGTTTCTTGCTGTCGGAGCAATTGTCTGGCGCACGGGGTCGGCTCTGTTGCCGAACATGGCAGGCCTGGGAAAAACCATGCCATGGACGAGCGCGACAATCGTCATCGGCGGCCTGAGCCTGATCGGCATACCATCGACAGCAGGCTTTGTGTCGAAATGGGCGCTGTTAAGTGCGTCTTTGGAAAAAGGCTGGTGGCCGATCGCCTTCCTGATTGTCGCATCGTCATTGATCGCTGTCATTTACGTGTGGCGCGTGCTTGAAGTTCTTTATTTGCGCGAACCTGCCGAAAACTCGCAAAAGGGTGAGGCTCCGCTGTCGTTATTGATACCGACCTGGATACTGGCGCTGGCATCCATCCTGTTTGGCTTCAACGGTGAATTTGCGACCCAGTTCACGCTCGTTGCCGGTCAGCAATTGTTGGATGGTGGCTTTCAGGGCGCACAAACTCTCGTCATCGGAGTGCCGGGGCGATGATGGATATTGATACGCTGATCATTCTGGCACTCGCCACCCCATTTGCCGCAGGCATTTGGAGCCTAGCAATTCGCACAAATGACAATCTGCGCGACGGCGGTACGTTTTTGGCGACAATTTTGCTGTTTGGCGTGGCCCTGCAGATTTTGTGGCAGTTCAATTCCGGTGTTGTGCCGCACCTTTCCATCGTTGAGTTTGGCAACGGGCTGTCCATCGCGTTTTCTGTTGAACCCTTGGGCATGGTTTTTGCGCTTGTTGCCTCAAGCCTTTGGATCCTCACTCACATTTACGGCCTGGGTTACATGCGCGGAAACAAGGAGAAGAAGCAAGGGCGTTTCTTCGCCTGCTTTGGCTTTGCGATCTTCGCAACCATGGGCATCGCATTTGCGGAAAACCTGCTAACGCTGTTCCTCTTCTACGAACTGCTCACCGTTTCCACCTATCCGCTCGTCGCCCATAAGGAAACGGACGAAGCAAAACAAGGCGCGCGCACCTATCTGGGTATTCTGATGGGCACCAGCATCGTCTTTCTGCTGACCGCCGTCGTGTGGACTTTCGTGATTACCGGCAATCTGGATTTTCGCCAGGGTGGCATTTTTCCCGCTGATATTGATCCCGTGTTCATGGCTGTTTTGCTTGGGCTGTTTGCATTTGGTATCGGCAAGGCGGCACTCATGCCGTTTCACCGCTGGTTGCCCGCAGCGATGGTTGCTCCCACGCCGGTCAGCGCGCTCTTGCATGCCGTTGCTGTTGTGAAGGCGGGTGTGTTCTCCATGGTTAAGATCGGTGTCTACGTATTTGGCATCGACAATCTTGCAGCAACTGGTGCCTCGAATTGGCTGATGTGGCTTGCAGCATTTTCGATTTTGGTTGCATCCGTGGTTGCCATGATGCAGGACAATCTCAAGCGTCGGCTCGCTTACTCAACTGTCAGTCAATTGTCCTACATCACGCTTGGCGTCGCACTTGCCACTTCGACCGGTGCGCTTGGCGGCAGCCTTCACATCGTCACCCATGCGTTTGGCAAGATCACGCTCTTCATGTGTGCTGGTGCGATTTACGTCGCAACACACAAAACCAATATCAGCGAAATGCGAGGGCTCGGTCGTGCCATGCCCTTCACCTTTGTCGCGTTCGGCATCGGCGCGCTGAGCATTATCGGTCTGCCACCACTGGCAGGCTCGTGGAGCAAGTGGAGCCTTTTGTTAGGTGCTGCAGATGCGGGGCAACAGATCATGCTGCTGGTCTTGATGATCAGTTCGATTTTGAACGTGGCCTATCTGCTGCCAATCTTCGCCAACGGCTTTTTTAGTCCCGCGACCGGACAGGGTTCGAAAGCACTTAACAGCAATGATGTTCCGTGGCGCGAACGGCTTGCGGAAGCTCCGCTGTTCTGCGTACTGCCTCCTTGCATTACTGCGATCTGCTGCCTGATCCTGTTTTTCTATGCCGGCGAAATCGAAACCTTTCTTCGTCCCATTCTCGCAATCCCTCAATAGGCGCATCAGACATGGCCAAGAAACCGCAATCTGAAAATGCACCGATCAGCCCGATTGGAAAGCGCCTGACGGCGCTGGAAAAACCACAGGTCATTCAACGCATGATCTACGGTCTGGCCGTGTTTTGCCTGCTGCTGTTTCTTGCCGATTTCATGCATATTCGCCACGGCAAATTTGAAATCGAAGACCTGCTGGGCTTCTACGGATTTTACGGTTTTGCCGCCTTCGCCTTCATCATTTTCGCGACGAAATTTCTCAAAACACTGATTGGTCGAGACGAAGACTATTACGGGACCAATGCCGTTGATCGGGAAGACTATCCCGATGCGGAGCTTGATGTGAAGGATTTCAGCCGTGACTGATTTCATCACATCTTTCGCCCAAACACCGGTCTTGTGGTTCGTATTGGCGGCGGCTGCGTTGCCATTGCTGCCAAAGGGTAATGCCCGGGCTGTTATCACACTGATCGCGCCCATCATCAGCGCCTATGTCATCTGGAACGCACCTGCGGGCGCCTATGCGGGTGCCAGCCTTGCGGGCCTTGATGTCACGATGATGCGTGTTGACAAATTATCGGTCGTCTTCGGGCTGATTTTCTCTCTCGCAGCGTTTCTGGCCGCGCTTTATGCCTGGCACGTCAAAGACAGTGTCCAGCAAACGGCCACGCTCTTATATGCTGGCAGTGCCATAGGTGCTGTGTTCGCAGGCGACCTCATTACCCTGTTCATCTATTGGGAAGGCACAGCTCTTGCGTCCGTCTTTCTGATTTGGGCGCGAAAAACGCCTGGCGCGTTCAACACCGGCATGCGGTACCTGATCATTCAGATCGGCTCTGGCGTCATATTGATCGCGGGCATCGCATTTCACTATCAGACCACGGGATCGATTGCCTTTGAAAGCATGACAGGCGATGGGCCGCAGAATTGGAGCCTTGGCATCTGGCTCATCTTACTGGCCTTTGGCATCAAATGTGCCTTTCCCCTGCTCCACAACTGGCTGCAGGATTCCTACCCTGCCGCCACGGTTACCGGCACTGTCGCGCTTTCGGCGTTCACAACTAAAATGGCGGTCTACTGTCTGGCGCGCGGGTTTCCGGGCACTGAGTTTCTGATTTATGTCGGCGCGGTGATGACACTGTTCCCGATCTTCTTTGCTGAAATCGAGAATGATCTGCGTAGGGTTCTTGCCTATTCGCTCAACAACCAGCTTGGCTTCATGGTCGTTGGTGTGGGCGTGGGGACAGAACTTTCCCTCAACGGCACGGCGGCTCATGCGTTCTGTCACATCCTGTACAAATCGCTCCTGTTCATGAGCGTTGGCGCCGTGCTGTACAGAACCGGCACGTCGAAGGCTTCTGAGTTGGGTGGTTTGTACAGGACCATGCCACTGACCATGATGTTCTGTGTCATCGGTGCTGCATCCATCTCGGCTTTCCCGCTATTTTCCGGTTTTGTATCCAAATCTCTCATTTTGGATGCGGCAGCGGAAAACCAGTATCCCTATGTCTGGGCAGCGCTGGTTTTTGCGTCCGCCGGCGTTCTGAGTCATTCAGGCATCAAGATTCCCTATTTTGCCTTCTTCGCGCATGACAGCGGCAAGCGCCCGGCGGAAGCGCCACGCCACATGTTGCTCGCAATGGGCCTGACAGCCTTTGCCTGTGTGTTCATCGGCGTGTTCCCTGACACGCTCTATTCACTGTTGCCCTATGCCGTAGACTACAAGCCCTATACTTGGGCGCATGTTCTGGCGCAGATGCAGTTGCTGGTCTTCGCCCTTTTGGCGTTCGCCCTGTTGATGCGCTACGGGTTCTTTCCGGAAGAAAAACGCAGCATCAATCTCGATACGGATTGGATTTACCGGCGCATGATGCCGGCAATTATCGGACTGGTGGTCGCACTCGTCTCCACCGTCTGGAGCGAGTTGAGCCGCGGGGCAAACCTGGCAATCAACGCGGGTCAGAACGCGCTGGCGCGCATTTATGGCCCTGAGGGTCAGGTCGCAAAGGTTCAGCCAACCGGCTATATGGTGCTTTGGCTTGCCATCCTTCTGGGAGCCGCGCTTGCTGTTAATCTCGTGGTTTTGAACTGATCCTCGCCCCTGCGCGCCAATGCGCATTGATACCGGGCGGTCGGGCGCTTAAGTCTGACCATCAGGCATTGGCATCAGCAGGAAGGGCATTGCACCGACAATGGCAAAGATTGAAAAAACCGCCGACGAATGGCGTCAACAACTCACGCCAGAGCAGTACTACGTTTTACGCGAAGAAGGCACAGAGCGCGCGTTCACAAGCCCTTTGGACAAGGAGAAGCGCGAAGGTGTGTTCACGTGTGCGGGATGCGGAAAGGCCCTTTTTGACAGCGAGACCAAGTTTGATTCCGGCACGGGGTGGCCGAGCTTCTATGCACCCGTCGCTGAAGACGCGGTGACCGAACATGTCGACCGCAAATTATTTATGAAACGCACGGAAGTGCGTTGCGCCGATTGTGATGGACATCTTGGCCATGTCTTCCCCGATGGTCCGGCGCCTACGCGACTGCGCTATTGCATGAACGGTGTTGCCATGAACTTTAAACCCGAGCAGGACAGCTAAGTGACATTTGACCTATCAAAGGCCCCTGCTCCTATCGCAGAGAAGCGACCGCAATCGCACACACATCACGGCATTACCGTAACCGATAATTACAGTTGGCTGCGTGCCGACAACTGGCAAGACGTCATGCGGGACCCAAACGTCTTGCCCGCTGACATCAGATCCTATTTGGACGCCGAGAATGCCTATTACGAAAGCCTTATGGCCGATACGACCGCGTTGCAGGATGATCTTTTTGAAGAGATGAAGGGACGCATCAAGCAGGACGACAGTTCTGTGCCTGCGAAAGATGGTCCTTTTGCCTATTCAAGGCGTTTTGAAGATGGTGCAGAATATCCCCTGTTCGTTCGTTCGCCCCGCGATGGCGGCACTAAGGAACTGTTGTTTGATGGACCGAAGGAAGCGCAGGAGACCGAGTATTTTTCCCTCGGTCTGATGAACCACAGCCCGGATCACGGGAAGCTGGCCTGGAGCGTCGACAAAAACGGTTCGGAATTCTATCACGTTCACATCCGCGACCTGACCAACGGCACGGACAGTGAAGAACCAATTGCCGATGTTGGAAGCTTTGAGTGGTGCAGCGACAGCGAAAGCTTTGTTTTCGTTCGGGTGGACGAAACCCACAGGCCCAACAAGGTGTTCTACCAGACACCGGGAAGCGAACCGCTTCTCATATACGAAGAAACCGACCCGCGGTTTTACGTCAGCCTCGATAAATCGCTGGACGGGCGCTGGATTACAGTCAGCTCCGGTCAAAATGATGAAGACGAAGTGCGCTTTGTTTCAGCCGATGATCCAAGTCAGCCCCTCACCCTCGTCGCGCCGCGCCGACCCAGCCACGAATACAGTGTCGATTTTCATGGCGACACACTGTTTATAACCACAAACGCCAATGGCGCTGAAAACTTCAAAATGATGACGGCGCAGGCCAATGCGCCTGAGGAAGACAATTGGACCGAACTTGTTCCTCACCGTTCTGATGTTTTGATTGACGGGTCGTTTATCCTGAACAACCACATGGTGCGACAGGAACGTTCCGATGCCCTGCCGCGCATTGTTGCGCGAGAGTTGAAAACGGGCGACGAGCACACAATCGCATTTGAGGAAGAAGCTTATTCGCTGGGCATTCAGTCCGGATACGAGTTTGTTTCCGACGTCATGCGATTTTCCTACTCCAGCCCTTCCACCCCAGCTCAGATTTGGGAATATAATCTGGTCACCCGCGAGCGTGTTCTTTTGAAGGAGCAGGAAATTCCCAGCGGGCATGATGCTTCCAACTATGTGGTGCGCAGGCTTTATGCGCCAGCCGCAGATGGTGAAACCATCCCGTTGACGGTTCTGCACCACAAAGACACAGTGCTTGATGGGTCCGCGCCATGTCTGCTTTACGGCTATGGCTCCTATGGCATGGGCATGCCCGCGTCGTTCAGCCCGAACAGGCTAAGCCTGGTTGACCGCGGCATGGTGTATTGCACCGCGCATGTGCGTGGCGGCGATGAAAAAGGCCGCTATTGGTATGAACAGACCAAGAAGGCGGGCAAAACAAAAACATTCACTGATTTCATTTCATCCGGCGAATTTCTTGCCGAACAGAAATTTACGTCAGTTGGCAAAATCGTTGCGATGGGCGGCTCTGCTGGCGGCCTGCTGATGGGTGCCGTCGTTAATAAGGCACCACAATTGTTTGCAGGCATTATCGCTCAAGTGCCGTTTGTCGATGTGCTTAACACGATGCTGGACGCATCCCTGCCGCTCACGCCGGGAGAATGGAGCCAGTGGGGCAATCCTATCGAGAGTGAAGAAGAGTATAAGATCATCGCATCCTACTCGCCTTATGACGGCGTCAAGGAACAAGACTATCCTCCCATTTTCGCGCTGTCCGGGCTGACCGACCCGCGTGTTCAATATTGGGAGCCGTCAAAATGGGTGGCGAAGTTGCGCGAAGTCACAAAGAGCAAGTCCCCCATTCTTTTGAAAACGAATATGGGTTCAGGGCATTTCGGCAAAACCGGCCGCTTTGCCTATCTCGAAGAAGTGGCCCTCACCTACGCATTTGCGCTAAGGGCCGCCAAGCTGGTCTGAAAACCAACTGCCAAGAAACGAAAAAGGCCCGCTTCGCAGCGGGCCTTTTCCTGAACTTCATTGAACGAAGTTCTTATGCGGTTGCATCAGCGTACATCTGCGCGACGTGTTCCCAATTGATGAGATTGTCGACAAACGCTTCCAGATATTTTGGACGCGCATTGCGATAGTCGATGTAATAGGAATGCTCCCAGACATCGCAGCCCAAAATTGGGCTCGCGCCATGGGCCAGCGGGCTTTCACCGTTCGGAGCATTGGAGATTTCGAGCTTGCCGTTGTTGACGGCGAGCCAAGCCCAACCGGAACCGAACTGTGTCTTACCGGCAGTCATGAAATCTTCGCGGAACTTGTCATAACCCCCAAGATCGCTGTCGATCGCCTTTTGAAGCTCAGATGGGATGGACTTGCCGCCGCCATTGGGCTTCATCCATTGCCAGAAATGCACATGGTTGTAATACTGACCAGCCTGATTGAACAATTTCGGATCGTCTTTGAAGCTTTTCTGCACGATCTCTTCAATCGACATGTCGGCATAATCCGTGCCTTCAATCATGCCGGTCATCGTGTCGAGATAGGCCTTGTGATGCTTATCGTGGTGAAACTCCAGTGTTTCAGCGGACATGTATGGATCAAGGGCGTCGTAAGAATACGGCAGGTCGGGAAGTTCAAAGGCCATGGATAAGCTCCTCTAGAAATTGAGCGGCCCGGCAATCGATCCGAACCGTTGGGCGTTCATATTGTATAATGCCACCGGGGCATAGGTGGTTCCTTGAAAAAGGAATTTCAATCGGCACGTTCAGTCAGCGTCCGCTGCCGCAGCATAGCAGATTTTTTATGCCGCGACGGTACCGGCATGCGCAAATTGCCAATAAAGCTCACGCGCTTTTTGCGCTATCGGGCCGGGTTGCAGATTGCGACCTTCAAAGCGGACAACGGGCATCACCTTCGAAAAATTTCCCGTCGCAAAAATCTCGTCAGCAGCAGCGAAATCCTCGACGCTCAACGTTGTTTCCTCAACCGCAACACCCTCTTCTCGCAACAGACTTATCACTCTACGGCGCGTGATTCCGGACAGAAACGTGCCGTTAGCCGCCGGTGTGTAAACCACGCCATCGCGGGTCATGAAAATGTTTGCTGTTGCAAGCTCAGCAACATTGCCCAGAAAATCCATAAGGATCGCGTTGTCGAAGCCACGTCCTTTGGCTTCGTTCAAAGCGCGGGCATTGTTGGGATACAAACACCCCGCCTTGGCATCCAGCGGCATGCATTCCTGCGTTGGGCGCCGAAAAGGCGACACAGTGACACTCATGCCCTTGGGCTGAGGCATAGGCGTTACGTAAATGCACAGCAGAAACTTGGTCGATTCCGGCAATGGATCAACCGCCGACGGACCGCCTTCTTCGGCGTAGTACATCGGACGAATGTAAAGTGCCGCATCATCGGCAAACTTCGCCACCCCCTCCAGACACAGCCGGGTGATTTCCTCTGGAGTCTTGGTCGGCTTCAATCCAAGTGCGAGCGCGGATTTGTTCAGCCGCTCGCAATGAAGATCCAGATCAGGGGTCACACCTTCGAAGGCACGGGCACCGTCAAACACGCTGGAACCAAGCCAAAATGCATGCTCACGTGCACCGATGATGGGAACGTTGCCTTCATGCCATTCATCATTGGCATAGGTCCATGTTTCACTAAAGGTTGCCATCAAGCTGCTCTTCGGATTTGTTCGGTCAATGACTGCAACATTGCCCATTCCGTTCGGGCTGGCAATCGCCGATGGCGGTTTAAACGACGAGATCAAGTGGAGAAAATTAATGTACAGCGCCTATGTTTTTGATGCTTATGGCACCCTGTTTGATGTCCATTCAGCCGTTCGAAAACACGCCGACCAGATCGGCCCTGACGCAGCGGCTCTTTCAGAAGTCTGGCGGCAAAAACAGCTTGAATTCACCTGGACCCGCACTTTGATGGGCCGCTATCTGGATTTCTGGACGCTTACGCAACAGGCGCTCGACTTCGCTTTTGAGAAGTTTCCGACAGCCAATAAAAGTTCGAAACAGGCCCTTCTTGATGCCTATTGGGAACTGGATTGTTTTGACGAAGTTCCCGCCGTGCTCAAAGCGTTGAAGGCTGCTGGAAAAAGGGTCGGCATTCTATCGAACGGATCGCAGGACATGTTGGATGCCGCCGTTTCTTCAGCTGGTCTTGCCGAGCTGGTAGACGACTCGATTTCGGTTGACCGGATAGGCAAGTTCAAAGCGCTGCCCGAAGTCTATCAGATGGTTGTGGACGACTATGAGATGGCGGCTGAAACGATATCGTTTCAGTCTTCCAACCGCTGGGACATCGCGGGCGCAAAGGCGTTCGGGTTTCGCACCATCTGGTGCAATCGCAGTGGCCAGCCCAACGAATATCTTGATCTGCAGCCAGAGAGAACGCTTGGCGACCTCACCGGGCTGATCGATGCAAATGGTGTTCCGGTCTGATCAAAAACCGCGTTTGAGACTGCCCAAAATGCCACGAACCAGCGCGCGCCCCAGAGAGCTGGCAATTGATCGTGTCACAGACTTGATCGCAGCTTCGCCAACGCTTTGACGACTGGAACGGCGTCTTCGATCGCGGGCGCGACTGCCTTTGTTTCGCGCTTTTTCCGCGTCTTCCCGGGCGCGCTGTTCTTCTTCAGCCTTCGCCTTTTTCTTCGCGCGTTCTGCGAGAATTTCGAAAGCGGATTCGCGGTCAACCGATTTATCGTATTGGCCTGCAACGGGGCTGACTTTGATAATCTTGCTGCGCTCGGAATCGCTCAACGGCCCCAGACGCGATTGCGGCGGGCGCATCAAAGTACGCTGCACCACGGACGGAACGCCCTTTCTGGCAAGCGTCGAAACCAGCGCCTCACCCACACCAAGATTGGTGATCGTTTCCATTGCATCAAAGTCTGGGTTTGGACGGAAAGTCTCCGCAGCTGTTTTCACCGCCTTTTGTTCGCGCGGTGTGTAGGCACGAAGGGCATGCTGAACGCGGTTGCCCAACTGCGCCAGAACACCATCTGGGACATCGAGCGGGTTTTGGGTCACGAAGTAGACGCCAACGCCCTTGGAGCGAATGAGTTTTACCACCTGCTCGACACGCGAAACGAGAATCTTCGGTGCATCGTCGAACAGCAAGTGCGCCTCATCGAAGAAGAAAACGAGGCGCGGCTTGTCCGGGTCACCCACTTCGGGAAGTTCTTCAAACAACTCCGAAAGCAGCCACAACAGGAAGGTTGCATAAAGCCTTGGGGACATCATCAACTGATCAGCAGCCAGAATATTGATCGAGCCGCGACCGTCGCGGGTTGTGCGCATCAGGTCCGCGATTTCGAGCGCCGGCTCGCCAAAGAAATGGTCGCCCCCCTGCTCTTCCAGAACCAGCAGCGAGCGCTGAATGGCCGAAACGGACTGTTTGGACACATTACCAAGACGAGCGGAAATCTCCTGAGACCGCTCCGCGACATTGACGAGCATGGACTGCAGGTCTTTCAGGTCCAGAAGCAGCAAGCCCTCTTCGTCGGCAATGCGGAATGCGATGTTGAGCACGCCTTCCTGCGCGTCGCTCAGGTCCATAAGGCGCGACAGGAGAAGCGGCCCCATTTCCGAAACCGTTGTTCGGATGGGGTGGCCCTGTTTGCCAAACAAATCCCAAAAGATCGCAGGAAAATCCTGATATTCGTAGTCTTCAAGGCCGATATCGCTGGCGCGTTTTTCCAGAAAATCCTTGCTCTCGCCTGCCATGGCCAATCCTGAAAGATCGCCCTTCACATCGGCGCAGAAAACGGGAACACCCGCATTGGAAAAACCTTCCGCCAAAATCTGCAGCGAGACCGTTTTACCCGTACCCGTGGCACCGGTAATCAAGCCATGACGGTTGGCCAGTTTCAGGTTCAAATATTCGGGCTGTTGAAGGCTGTCGTCCGGCTTGCGGCTGGTGCCCAGATAAATTTGTCCTTCGTTCAACATGGCTTTGTACAGATCCTTAATACGACGCTCCAGCGCTTATAGTATTCAGAACTCTTGGGTGCAAACGCTGTTCCAATCGGGAACACATGGCGGTTTAAACCCGAAAAATGTCCCACTGTGAAACAGCCTGAAGCGAACGCAGCGGCATGATTTGTGCAAGTCAACAGACAGCGAAAGCAATCTGGAAACCTGACATGGACCGCAGAAACTTTCTTGCAGGCATGGGCGCGGCAGCACTCGGCGGAGTTTCGTCTGTCGGTGCTGCGGCTGCGCAAGGGTGGCCACTGACGGCAGGATTGCGCGGCAGTCTCGATGTTTCTCAGTTCGGCGTGCGCCCTGATGTTTTTGACGATCAAAGTCAGTTGCTGCAGCGCGTTCTCGATAAGGCATCGCGCGCTGACAAACCGGTTTTCCTGCCTCCCGGCACCTATGTGGTGTCGAATCTCGACTTGCCTGCAAGAACACGCCTGACCGGCATCGCTGGTGCCTCCCGGCTCGTCTATGGCGCGGGCGGTTCCATGCTGAATGGAACAGGTTGCGATCTCATCCATCTTGAAGGACTGGTTCTGGACGGTGCAAACCGCCAGATGGCTGATGACTTTTCCGGCCTGCTTCTCGCGCGGGCATGTCCGAACGTTCAGATCAGCAATTGTGCGTTTATCGGCAGTCAGGCCATTGGAGTCAGTCTGGACACATGCGGCGGATATATCCGTGACAGCACCTTATCCGGTGCAGCTGGCCATGCAGGGCTTTTCAGCGTGAATGCGACCGGCCTCTCAGTTCAGAACAACACGGTCGCGGATTGTGCCAATGGCGGGATTCTCGTTCATCGCTGGACAGCTGGCGGTGACAACACGATCATAACGGGCAATCGCATTACGCGCATCAGCGCACGCGGCGGCGGAACCGGGCAGCGCGGAAATGGCATCAATATGTTTCGCGCTCATGGTGTGATGGTTGCCAACAACCACATTTCCGACTGTGCATTTTCAGCGATACGCGCCAACAGCGCGAGCAATGCGCAAATCACCGGAAACACCTGCCTCAACTCCGGCGAAACCGGCATATATTCCGAGTTTGAGTTTCAAGGCTCCCTGATTGCCAACAACATTGTCGACGGCGCAACCATTGGCGTCTCCATTGCAAACTTTAACGATGGCGGTCGGCTTGCGATCTGCTCCAACAATCTGATCCGGAACCTGAAGACCGATGGCCCCTACCCGGCGGAAGTTGCCGGCTTCGGAATTGGAATTTTCGCAGAGGCCGACACTTCTGTGACCGGGAACGTGATTGAGGGCGCTCCCAAATATGGCATCGGAATGGGCTGGGGCCCCTACCTTCGCAATGTGATGGCGAGCAACAATATCATTCGCCAATCGCCAAAAGGCATCGCGGTGTCGGTGGTCAAGGGCGCGGGACAGGCCACCATAACGGGCAATATGTTCGACGGCACAACGTCAGGCGCGATTGTCGGCCATCACTGGGCGAAGGCTGTCACCCGCGATCTGGCGCGTGGGAAGCGCAATCCCTTCCCTCACCTGACCGTGGAGCGCAACGTTGTTTCGTGAGCGATTTTCAGATGCCGGGCGATGCCACATTTAAAGCAAAAACCCGGGCCATGAAGCGACCATCAGATCCTGGGAATTTCTTTCATCCAATGCGCCTGACTTTCCGCGTTTTCATCTTTCTCTTTGCCGCATTCATTGCGCCGAGTCTCTTACACGCGGCCATATGGGCAACAAAGGACAAGCCAGGCAGTTGGCACACCGCGGACTGGACGAGTGCCGGAATTCTGCCCGCCTCTCCGAACCGGACCGAAGCTGCAATTTACGTTATGTCTGCGCGCACCGGCGGCTTCAAAGGCGCATTTGCGAGCCATTCGTGGCTGGTGATCAAGAAGCCGGGGAGGATGGATTATGATCGTTATGATGTTGTTGGCTGGGGGCGCCCGGTTCGCAAAAACGCTTATCCCGCAGACGGGCGCTGGTATTCCAATGCCCCCACTATTCACCACCAGATCAAGGGTGAAGCTGCGAAGCGGTTGATTGCGCCAATTGAACGCGAAATCACCAACTACCGCTGGCAAAGCTATGGCGATTATACCTTGTGGCCCGGCCCCAACTCAAACACCTTCGTTGCGACGATCATTCGCAATGTGCCTGAATTAAAATCAGCCACACCATCGACCGCTGTCGGGCGCGATTTTCCCGCTGACGGCAATTGGTTCAAATTGGATTCGGACGGCATTCGCGCAACGCTGGGCGGTTACGCAGGGTTCGCCATTGGCAAAACGGCAGGACTGGAGCTGAATTTTCTGGGCCTCGTGCTTGGATTCAATCCCGGCGATGGCACGTTAAAAGTGCCATCTTTCGGTGCGTTCTCGCTCTATTGAAAAGCTCGCCCAGTCCTATTTAACGCGCTCAAGAATTGAGACGTAATTTGCCACTGCCGCACCGCCCATATTGAAAATTCCAGCGAGCGTTGGGTCCGGCATCTGCATGCCTTCAGGCGCAGTCCCTGTCAGCTGCATTGCGGACAAGACATGCATTGACACGCCGGTTGCGCCAATGGGGTGTCCCTTGGATTTCAGACCACCAGACGGATTGATCGGCAGTCTGCCGTCCTTTTGTGTTTGCCCGTCCAGCGCCACGGCAGCGCCCTGCCCGGGTTTGGCCAGTCCCATCGCCTCATACTCGATCAGTTCGGCAATAGTGAAACAGTCATGGGTTTCTACAAACGACAGATCATCGAGGCCCAGACCGGCATTCTGCAACGAATCCGACCACGCTTTTTCGCACCCTTCAAATTTGAGAATGTCACGCTTGGACATTGGAAGAAAATCCTGAACATGCGCCATGGCGCGGAATGCAACGGCCTTCTTCATGCCAAGCGCTGTTCGGGTATCACTTAGCACAAGAGCTGCGGCACCATCCGAAACCAGCGAACAATCAGTGCGTTTCAGCGGGCCTGCCACAAACGGATTTTTGTCGCTTTCCGCACGGCAGAATTCATAGCCCAGATCCTTTTGCATCTGAGCATAGGGATTGGAGGCACCGTTGGCATGGTTCTTGGCCGCAATCGTCGCCAACGCGTCCGATTGATCGCCATAGCGCTGAAAATAAGCATGGGCGATGTTGCCGAAAACGCCGGCAAAACCGGCTGGCGTGTCACCGTCTTCCGGCAGATACGACGCCTTGAGCAGGTTTTGCCCGATCTGAGGCCCGGGTGTTGTTGTCATCTGTTCCGCCCCAACAACAAGCACATGTCGGGCGCGGTTTGCTTCAATGGAATGAACACCCTGATGAACCGCCGCCGAGCCGGTGGCGCAGGCATTTTCAACGCGGGTGGCGCGTTTAAACCGCAAATCATCGCTCGCCTGAAGCACCAAGCTCGCTGTGAAATCCTGTGCGCTGAAACCGGCGTTGAAATGGCCCAGATAAATCTCATCAATGTCCGAGGCTTCAAGCCCGGCATCCTTCAGGGCGTCCTGCACAACGCCAACGATCAGGGATTCAACAGTCTCGTTTTCGAGCCGTCCGAATTTCGAATGGGCCCATCCGGTGATGCATGCTGTCATATTGTCTGTCCCGAAAACCTTTTGCTTGCCACAAGATAGTCGTTGATTGCCTGTGATCCAAGCGCACCTGACGCTTCCCGGTCACAATTTGATGACACTGAAGCCAGATCGGGACATTGACTTGCGTCAGTAAGGGCTTATCTAATCGATTAAATTATTTCGAGATGCGACATCCTTCGCTTGCGCGTTTTTATTTACGGAGATTTCCTATGGCTTTGAAAGTTGCAATTAATGGATTTGGCCGCATTGGCCGTAATGTGTTGCGTGGCATTATCGAAGCCGGGCGGACGGATATCCAGGTCGTGGCGATCAACGACCTGGCGCCGCCGGAGACCAATGCACATCTGCTGCAATATGACAGTGTGCATGGAAAATTTCCCAATACCGTAAGCATTAATGGCGATAACTTGGATGCCGGTACCGGGCCAATTCGTGTCACCGCAATTCGCGATCCAAAAGAACTGCCATGGGGTGATGTCGATATTGCTCTGGAATGTACCGGCATTTTCACCAGCAGGGAAAAAGCCGCCATGCATCTGGAGAACGGCTCCAAGCGCGTTCTCATTTCCGCGCCCGGTGCCAATGCTGATAAAACCGTGGTCTTCGGCGTCAATGACGGCAGCCTGACAGCCGATGACATCGTCGTTTCAAACGCGTCATGCACGACAAACTGTCTGGCACCGGTGGCGAAGGTTCTGCACGACGCAATCGGTATCGAAAAAGGCTATATGACGACCATTCATTCCTATACCGGCGATCAGCCAACGCTTGATACGGTGCATAAGGATCTCTACCGCGCCCGCGCTGCTGCGATGTCGATGATTCCGACATCGACCGGTGCCGCAAAGGCGGTTGGACTTGTCCTGCCGGACCTGGCGGGGAAACTGGATGGTTCAGCCATCCGCGTTCCAACGCCCAATGTGTCCTGTATCGATCTTAAGTTCGTCGCAAGTCGCGACTGCACGGCGGATGAGGTCAACGCAGCAATCAAGGCTGCATGTGATGGTCCCATGAAGGGCGTTCTGGACTATGTCGAAGCGCCGTTGGTGTCTGTCGATATGAACCACGATCCGCATTCGTCCAATTTTGCTGCCGAGCAAACACAGGTCACAGGCGGAAATCTGGTGCGCGTGCTGAGCTGGTATGACAACGAATGGGGCTTCTCCAACCGCATGGCCGACACTGCGGTGGCAATGGGCAAATTCCTTTAATCGCCCTTTCACCAGCCTGAAAATGAGAGCGCTTCAACCCGCCGGTTGGAGCGCTTCAGCTTTTTTGGAATGCGGGCGCTCGTCGACAGCACGCAAACAGCTTTTCTATGCAAGACTGACGATCAGAAAAACTGGCTGGGGCGGCAGGATTCGAACCTGCGAATGGCGGCACCAAAAGCCGCTGCCTTACCACTTGGCCACGCCCCAGCACGGTTGAAAGACCGTGGGGTCACTCTCAACGACGCCCTCTATAGGCGAAGGCGATGCGCCCCGCAATAATGGTTTGCAGAGTTTCGCAAAGAAATGAGAAGGCGGCCTCAGGCCTGTTCTTTCGTGCGCGCCTTCATGTCGTCAACAGCAAACAAAACACGCTCCGGCGTTGCGGGAGCATCAAGCCGCGCGGCCAGGCGACCGTCTGACAGGGATGAAACCGCATCACGCAATGCCAGCCACACGGAAATCGCCAGCATGAGCGGCGGCTCGCCGACAGCTTTGGAGCGGAAAACCGTTTCTTCCCTGTTTGGCCGGTCGGTCAAAATGTCCACATTGAACTCCGGCGGCACATCGCGAGAGCCGGGAATTTTATAGGTCGACGGGCCAACCGTCCGCAGCCGGCCCTCATCATCCCACCACAGCTCTTCACATGTCAGCCATCCCATGCCCTGAACGAAAGCGCCTTCCACCTGACCAAGGTCAATCATCGGGTTCAAAGACTGACCGCAATCCTGAACGATATCAGCGCGCAGGCACCGGTTTTCTCCCGTCAGAGTGTCGATGACAACTTCGGCGACCGCGGCACCATAGGTGAAATAGAAGAATGGGTGCCCTTTGAGCTTTGTCACATCCCAGTGAATTTTCGGGGTCGCATAGAAGCCTTCGGCAGAGAGTGAAACCCGCTTCAGCCAGCATGCTTTGGCGACCTCTCCAAACGTCATGGAATTTTCGCCATCGCCCACTCTGCCTTCGGCAAAGATCAGATTTTCAGCAGGACATTTCAGTTCCTGAGCAGCAACATCCGCCATGCGTGCGCGAAGCTCGCTTGCCGCGTTGAAAGCCGCCGCGCCGTTGAGGTCTGAGCCGGATGAAGCGGCGGTGGCGGATGTGTTGGGGACTTTTTCCGTGGTCGTTGCTGTGATCTTCACGTCCAACAGTGGAATGCCAAAGACCTCGGCAACAACCTGCGCCACCTTGGTGAAAAGGCCCTGCCCCATTTCTGTTCCACCATGGTTCAGATGGACCGAGCCGTCCGTGTACACATGAAGCAGACAACCGGCCTGGTTCAGCGTTGTCAGGTTGAACGAAATACCGAACTTGACCGGCATCATCGCCAGCCCTTTTTTCAGCACCGTGTTTCGGCGATTGAACTCATCAATCCCGGCGCGACGCTTTTCCCATTGCGATGATTTGAGGAGATGATCGACCACCGCTTTGATGCGATTATCTTCCACCGGCTGGCCGTAAGGTGTGACTTCGCCCGTTTGCGGACCATAATAATTAGTCGCCCGAACCTCGTTTGGATCGAGACCCAAAGATCGTGAAATCTCGTCGATGATCCCTTCAATGGCCACCATCCCCTGAGGCCCGCCGAAGCCGCGAAAAGCTGTGTTTGATACCGTATTCGTTTTCGCAGAAAAACCCGTGAAATCGACCGCAGGCAAGTGATAACAATTGTCCAGATGGGTCAGCGTGCGCGTTACAACCGGGCCGGATAAATCCGCAACGTGGCCTGAGTTGGCGAGCGCCTTTACATTCAGCCCACCGATGCGCCCTTTTGCGTCAAAGCCGACATCATAATTGATAACGTATCCATGTCGTTTGCCGGTCGCGGCCATATCGGCCTCCCGACGCAGGCGAAAACGGCAGGGGCGACCCGTGGCCTGTGCAGCGAGCGCAGCAATAGCAGCGATGATCGTGGCCTGGCTTTCCTTTCCGCCAAATGCCCCACCCATGCGCCGCACGATGACGGAAACCTGATGGTTTCGTATTCCCAGCGCCATCGCAACATGGACCTGCACTTCTGTTGGATGCTGCGTCGAAGACCAAACAGTCATCTCCTGCTCTTCGCCCGGGATCGCGTAGGCCACCTGGCCTTCAAGATAGAAATGATCCTGCCCACCCATTTCGATTCTGCCGGAAATGCGGTGCTCGGCAGCATTCAGGGCCGCGTTCGCATCGCCGGAAGTCAGGCGCTGCGTCGCGGCGGTGTGGGAATCTTTGCCATAGGCCTGTTCAACGTCAAAACAGGGCTTGGCGGATTCGATGTCCAGTTTCACAAAGTCTGCGGCCTGAACGGCTTCAGCAAATGTCTCGGCGACGACAACCCCGATCATCTGACCAACATGCTCAACCTTGCCATCTGCCAGTATCGGCTCGCCTCGCAAAATTGGCGCAGCTTCATTCTTGCCGGGTATGTCCTTCGCCGACAGAACCCTGTGTACGCCGGGAGCAGACTTCGCGTTCGAAAGATCAATGTTCTTTATGATGCCGTGAGCAACAGGTGAGAGGATCGGCGCAAGATGAAGTGTGTCCGGCAGGTCCGGCATATCATCGATGTAAACCGCCTCTCCTCGCACGTGCTTGGCAGCACTGTCGTGAGGATGGTTATGGCCGACCGTTCGCAAAAGCGGCTGAGATGCGGCGATATCAACGTCCTTGGGATGCACGGTCATAGCGCCATCACCTGCATTGGTTCTTCGGATCCGGCGGTTTCCTTCAAGAAGCGAACCATCAGATTGGCGGCCACCCGTGAGCGGTAGTCCGCCGATCCGCGAAAGTCCGTCATGGGAGACAGCTGAGCTTCAATCGCCTGCCGTGCCGATTCACAGCTCTCATTATCCCATTTTTTACCGATCATCGCCGCCTCAGCGGATGGAACCCGGATGGGTGTTGCCGCCATCCCACCAAACGCAATACGGCAATCGCTCATTTGACCGTCTTCAAGAACACCCCAAAAAGCGCCGCACACCGTGGAAATATCCTGATCATAACGTTTGGAAACCTTGTAAACGCTGAAAATTTCATCGGGTTTGGGAAGGGGCACACAGATGCTTGAAATGATTTCGTCGTCACGAATATCGGCCTGCCGATAACCGGTGAAAAATGCGTTCAGATCGACTTCACGATTACCATCGGGACCGCTCAGCACGACTTTCGCACCCAAGGCCAACAGCGCTGGTGCACCATCTCCAATGGGGCTTGCGGTGGCCAAATTGCCTGCAAGAGTTCCCATCGACCTGATATGAACCGATCCGAAACGGCGGATCAGCGTTGCAAAACCTGGCCAATATTGCTGAGCGAATGGCAAGAATTCCTGCCATGTCACAGCGCCTCCCACACACAAAATATCACCCCGGATTTCAACGTTACGCAGTGCCCCGATATTGCGCGTTGAAGTGAATTGCGGCCAACGCGCCTTTGCGTGGGCTACGGCCAGCGCGCTGTCCGTCCCGCCGGCGAGAAGCACAGCATCGGGATTGCTTTTGCGCAGGGTGTGCAGTTCCTCCAGAGTCGCAGGATGGTAAACACAGCTGTCGCCATTGCCCGCAACAGACTGCATTTGGCCGTCCCGTTTTGTGTCGAGGCTGCTTTCCCCAACGGTCCTTGCAGCTGCTTGTGCGGCTTCCACTATGGGACGATACCCGGTGCATCGGCACAGGTTGCCCGCCAGTGCATCATGGATATCGCTGTCCGATGGGTTGCTGTTTTCGTTCAGCAAACCGGACAAGGCGCAGACGATACCCGGCGTGCAAAATCCGCATTGTGAGGAACCGTTTTTGGCCATTTCGATCTGCACGGCATGGCCCTGTTCGCCCAATCCTGCCAGACCTTCCACGGTTATCAGCGCACCGCCATCGAGTTGCCCTATCAACATGATGCACGAGTTTGCCGGGTGATAGTTTTCGCTGTCTGCCCTGCGAACCAGCACAGAGCATGCCCCGCAGTCGCCTTCGGCACAGCCTTCTTTCGACCCGCGTAAACGCTTTTCGATGCGCAACCACTCCAGCACCGTCATATCGGCGCGGCAGTCAGCGGCTTCCTGATTCCCATTCAGAGAAAAGTTGATCGATGTGTTCATAGTCAGAGTCTTGGCAGCTTTGGGTGCCGGGTCAAGCGCGAATAAGACACAGCGCAATCAATGCATCGCAAACATCAAGCGTATCCGAGCCAAACGTCCTGCTGATGGCGCAGATTATAGAGGGTTGTATCCTGCCGCACATCGACGCTGTGAGCCGTAATCAATTCGCCGCGCGCGATGTTTTTTGTCACGCGCCCCTTGTCCAAAAGCCCGACGGGCAAGGCCTGCGACTCCCGAGCTTCATCAGCTCGCATTGCCCAGGAGCGATAGGATGTCTCACCAATAAAATCGAGCGTGTCACCAGCCTTCAAATCTCTCTTCGCGAGCGCGCACACTTCGGCAACCGGTCGTTCCAGCGGTTTCATATCGCTGGTCTTATAAAGCACAGCGCGGGCCGCAGACAGCGGAACTTCAAGGCTGGTCAGGTGATAAGGCCGATAGAACGTGTAGTACGGCCCCTCACCCAAATGCAGATCGTTCATCCGTTCGCGAACACGCGGATGAGCCATTTCAGCGATCACGAAAATGCCTGGCGCGACGCCTTTTCCAACTGTGAAATCGACACACCCCTTGCGGGTCAAAACGCCCCCATCCTCAACGGGACACAGCGTTTTGTGCAATTCCTCCAAAGAACAATCTGGCCCGTGCATTCCGGGAATGTCCGGCACCAAGCCCGTTGCGTTCGCAATGCAGCACATTTCGACCATGGTCTTTGAACCATCGACAAACTCGACCAGCATGCGCGGGTTCATATTGCGACGCTCCGCTTCCTCGCGATAGTCGTCTGGCACGGCATCAATGTTGAACGCGTTGTTTTTGCCCTTACCTGCCGCCACGACCGGATATCCAAGCGCGGTGACAAAATCATAGAGTTCGATGACGGAGCTTGGCTCGTCGCCCGCTCCGACCGTGTAGATGACACCCTTTTGTCTTGCCTTTTCCTGAAGAATGGCACCGACAGTCACATCCGCCTCGACATTCATCATGACGAGGTGTTTTTCCGCTTCGATCGTCGCCAGCCCAATCTCGGCACCCGCCTCCGGGCTGCCGGTCGCATCGATCACCACATCGGCACGTTCATGGCGTATGGCCTCCATCGTATCAGCGACAATTGGAATTTTTCCTTTATCGAGAGCGGCGTTGATGGCTGATGCCGTTTCACAGACAACGCCCATCTCATTGCCGTAGCCCGCGATATCCAGAGCCGCCGGCGCGCTGGCGAGGCGACGATCCACGATGGAGGCGATTTCCATGCCCTGCATCTGGCGGATGGCCGTAACGAGATCAGTCCCCATTTCGCCCGCCCCCACGATGCTGACGCGAATTGGACGGCCTTCCTGCTCCAAT
Organism: Pseudomonadota bacterium; assembly: GCA_039180085.1. Lineage (GTDB taxonomy): Bacteria > Pseudomonadota > Alphaproteobacteria > Rhizobiales > Rhizobiaceae > Pseudahrensia. The sequence continues at coordinate 45,958 of JBCDDX010000005.1, read as the reverse complement.
TTCGCAAGATCAGCTGCAAGGCCGGTGGCCGATAGTCGAGGGGCGTTAGTCATGGGACTTCCAGTCTGGAGTTCGCGCGAACTGTCGCCGAACGGGAGGCTCATATTAGCCAAACAAAAGGCCGCAAACGCAACAGCGTGGCGGCCTTTTGCTCAATTCATTTCAAATTGGGCTAGCGTTTTGCGACCCAGTGCCAAATCGCGGCCAGAATTCCCGACGCAAGAGCAATTTTTACCAGATCAGGTGCAATAAATGGCACAACACCAGCAGCGAGCGCCTTCGATGGTCCGATGATGGTGGCAAGCCACGCAAAGCCCATCAGAAAGACAATCGCATCGGCAAACAACATCACCGTAAACATCACGAACGCATTGCGGCTCATGCCACGGTCGGCAGCTTCACCGACGATCGCCGCTGCAACAACGAATCCGGCGAGATAACCGGCGGTTGGCCCAAATAGATAGGCGGGACCGGCCGCAGCTCCGGCGAACACCGGCATGCCCACAAGTCCTTGGGCGAGATAGAACAGGATCGTCGCGACGGCCAGGTTGCGCCCGTACGCGGCCGCAATCCCAAAAACGGCGAGCGTTTGAAGCGTGACTGGGACGGGCGTCGAAAGAACCTGAATTTTCGCCGAAACAGTCATGATCAGACTGCCGATGATGACCAAAGCAATATTAAGCGCCAGGCGCGAAACGTTCGACTTCGAAACAAGTGTAGGGGCCAACGCCCCCGGCACGGTTGGTGAAAGCATTATTGATTTTTCCATGTTTTTATATGCAATCCGCAAGCGCGGTTGGAACCGCAGCTATATTGACTTCACCGCGCTGCCACAAGAAGTTCAAACGCATAGCAGCCATTCATCAAGGTATATTTTGTGAGCGACAGCCCGGATTTCAAAACCAAGTTCGAACCGCGCCATGGCGAGGCGGTTGAAATGGCTTCAAACATTCAGCGGGTGACTGCTAACAATCCTTCCCCTTTCACATTCCACGGCACCAACAGTTATATTTTGGGGACAAATTCGCTCGCCGTCATCGACCCCGGACCCAATGATCCCGATCACCTTGATGCTTTGATCAAAGCCATCGCGGGCCGTCCGGTTTCGCACATTTTCGTCACCCATACCCATATGGATCACTCACCCCTTGCCCGGCCTCTGCAGGACCTTACGGGCGCTGCGATTTACGCTGAAGGGGTTCACAGGCCGGCGCGGCCTCTGGCTCTGGGTGAAGTTAACACACTGGATGCCAGCGGAGACAATGAATTCGTACCAGATCACATCGTGAAGAATGACGATGAGATCGAAGGAGACGGCTGGAGTTTGCGTGCGCATTTCACGCCAGGCCATACGGCAAATCACATGGCATTCTCGCTTACAGGCACCGACTTCATGTTTTCCGGCGATCATGTCATGGCATGGGCAACAAGCATTGTTGCGCCGCCCGATGGTTCAATGAAAGACTATATGGCGTCGCTTGAGGTGATGCTTGCTCAGAACCAGCAGACCTACCTGCCCGGCCATGGTGGGCGGTTGGAAAATGCCCATGGGTTTGTACGTGCCCTGCGCGCCCACCGGCGGATGCGGGAACAGGCGGTTCTCGATCAGATTCGGAAGGGAAGGCACTCAATTCCAGATATCGTTTCCGTAATCTATCGCAACACGGACAAACGCCTCCACGGCGCAGCAGGGCTGTCTGTTCTGGCACATCTGGAAGACCTTTTGGCGCAAGGCAAAGTCGTGTCTGACAGCGGATGCACCTTGGAGAGCGAATACAAGCCGGCCTAGTTCCGCATCACTCGCTTTGGCCCAGCCCCTGAAGAGCCAGGTCGAGATCCTGCATGAAATTGATAACGATGGCCGCGTTTGCACCCAAATCATGCGGGCCCCATCGGGAACTGGAGCGCATATCGACCAGTGTTCCATCTTCCTCTTCGATGATCCGAATGACGACATCGCTTGGAAAACCCATGATCAGCGATTCCGCAATCGCCTCGACGTAGCGCTCCTGCTGCTCGCCCGTGTCTTCATCACGTCCCACAGGAGAAACCTGAACGGTTTCAAAACCACCGGCCAATTCCTGTGGTGTGTTCAGGAATGTGGGGCGGCGTTTTGGAATTGACGGATTGATGGGCACACCATTTTCGCCAGCACGGGGGCGCGCCACCAGACCCGACCCTTCGGAATCAATCGGTGCATTGCCCTGTTCCGTGTTCGCCGTCAAAATGGTCCAGTCACGGTCGGTGATCAGCGCAACAATCTCGCGGAACACGCGCCCCTCCCCCAAGGGATAGCGGCGCGCGGCGACTTTGGGATAAGACGTCAATTGCAAATCACGCGCTGCCTGGCTCGGTTCTTCCAGCGGATTCATTCCATCGGTTCGCAGTTCAAGAACCGAGTCATAGGCGGGAATGTCTTCAAGATCGGTCGATATGTCGAAGAGTGGCGGCAGCAACAGCGCCTGCGCGCCGTAATAGAAAAACGGCAGCAACATCAGCCCCGCCAAAACCATCGCCTTGGCTGAGTTGATGCCCGCCTTCTGCCCCTCGGTCCAAAGATCGTAAAACCCTTTGCCAGCGAGCAATATGGCCATCACAAGCAGCGCAAATCCCAAGGCCAGCATCCAGAACATGGACAGGGTGTCCACGAACCCGAAACGGTGGCCCAGTATCACCAGCACAAAGTATGGGATCGCGAACACCGCGAACTTGTAGCTCCACTCCCCGGCGGTGGAGCGGGGGCGCTGAATGCGCGCCAGCCTTTCGTTAATGGTCACCATGACTGCTTACCGACCATCCGAAATCCAAAGTTTGGGGCCAACGACCAACCTAGATCGTTGGAAGCGAGTATTCAGCAAATTGTTTGCGCAGTTCCGTCTTTTGGATTTTCCCGGTCGCCGTGTGCGGAATTTCATCAACAAAGGCAACATCGTCCGGCATCCACCATTTGGCAATTTTGCCTTCCATGAATTTCAAAATGTCTGCGCCCGCAAGCGTTTTCCCGTCTTTTGGCACACAGATCAGCAAGGGCCGTTCGTCCCATTTGGGATGTGCGACGCCAATAACAGCGGCTTCCTGCACATCCGGATGGCCGACAGCCAGATTTTCCAGATCGATTGTCGAAATCCACTCGCCGCCAGATTTGATCACGTCTTTCGCACGATCGGTGATCTGCATGTACCCATTTTCATCAATATGGGCGACATCACCGGTGTCGAACCAGTTTTCATCATCAAACTGCTCCGCCCCTGCGCCACCATAATAGGCTGATGCAACGGCCGGTCCGCGCACTTTCAGTTTACCAAATGTTTTGCCATCCCAAGGCATGGTTTCGTTGTCGTCGTTGGTGATTTTCATCTCAACGCCGAAGGGCGCGTAGCCCTGCTTCTCCTGAATATCGAGGCGCGCCTCGCCTTGAAGATCTGCGTATTCCGGTTTCAACGATCCCAGCGTGCCGAGCGGGCTCATCTCCGTCATGCCCCACGCATGAACAACATCCACGCCATAGACATCCTGGAACTTCTGCGTCATCGCACGGGGGCAGGCAGAACCGCCGATGACCACACGTTTCAGATGCGGCAGCATTTTGCCGCTTTCTTCCAGATAGCCCAGCAACATCAGCCAAACAGTCGGTACGGCTGCGGTGAAGGATACCTTTTCGCTGTCCAGCAGTTCATAAATCGACGCCCCGTCCATCAACGGGCCAGGGTTGACGATTTTTGCGCCCGTCAAAGGCGCTGCCATCGCGATGCCCCATGCATTGGCATGGAACATGGGAACGACTGGCATGATACTTTCGTTCGATGAAATATTCAGCGCGTCCGGCATGCTCGCAATCATGGCGTGAAGAACGTTGGAACGATGAGAATAGACCACACCCTTTGGGTCGCCGGTCGTTCCTGACGTGTAGCACATGCCGGAAGCCGCATTCTCATCAAGGTCCGTCCAGACGAAATCGCCATCAACTGCGGCCAGCATATCTTCATAGCAAATCAGATCGAGTTTGCTGTCCTTTGGCATATGCGCTGCATCGGTCATGACGATGATGGTTTTCAGCGAACCGACGCTCGGCGCAATCGCCTCAACAATGGGCAGAAAGCTCAAATCAACAAACAATGCCTTGTCTTCGGCGTGGTTCATGATCCATGCGATTTGCTCGGGAAAAAGGCGAGGGTTAAGGGTGTGGTAGACGCCGCCAACGCCCATGATGCCGTACCACGCTTCCATGTGGCGCGCTGTGTTCCAGCCCAATGTGGCCACCCGATCGCCAATACCGATGCCCTTGCCGTTCAGAGCTTGCGCAACCTTGAGCGCACGGTTCCTGATCTGCTCATAATTGGTGCGAACAATCGGCCCCTCAACGGAACGGGAAACAATTTCCCGCTTGCCGTGCTGTGCAGCCGCATAGTCGATGATCTTATGGCACAGCAGTGGCCATTCCTGCATAAGTCCGAGCATGAAACCTCCCTTGGTAAGCGGCCCATTATGCGGGTAACGCTGGCTCTTGGTAAAGGCCCCGGCACGTTAGATTTTTACATTTTGTTGGCGGCTCACGAGATCAGCGAAAGCCGACAAATGAACGGCAAATGCGTTGTGCGGTTAATTCAAATACAGCTATGCTGAACCAACTTCATTGTGGAGATCATGTCATGTCAGGCGCTTCAGGTTCAACACCACTTTCCAACGTTCAGACGCGCGATCTGGAAGCCGTGCTGCACCCGTACTCCCCGCTGCACAAACTGCGCGATATGGGCCCGACCATCATGAGCCACGGCAAAGGCGTTTTTGTTTTCGATACGCAGGGCCGCGAATACATCGAAGGCATGGCTGGTTTGTGGTGCACCGGCCTGGGGTTTGGCGATGAAGAGATGATCGAAGCCGCCGACCAGCAGATGCGCACTTTGCCCTACTACCACCAGTTTAGCGGACGCGGCACGGAACCGGCCATCGAACTGGCGGAAAAGCTCAAGGACATGGCCCCAGTTGAGATTTCGAAAGTGTTTTACACCTCAAGCGGGTCAGAGGCGAATGACACGCAGATCAAACTGGCCTGGTATTACAACAATGCGCTGGGACGACCGAAGAAAAAGAAAATCATTTCGCGGATGAAGGCCTATCATGGCGTCACCCTCATGGCGGCCTCGCTGACAGGCCTGCCCTACAATCATATGGATTTCGATCTGCCCTTTGACGGCATTTTTCACACCGACTGCCCGCATCATTATCGTTTTGCTGAAGGCAACGAGACTGAAGGTGAGTTTGTTGCGCGTTTGGCAGCCAGCCTTGAAGAACTGATTGAGCGTGAAGGCGGCGATACAATTGCCGCAATGATTGCTGAACCCGTCATGGGCGCAGGCGGCGTACTGGTGCCGCCAGCAGGTTATTTCGAAGCCATTCAGCCAATCCTGAAACATCACGACATTCTTTTAATCGATGACGAGGTGATAAACGGATTTGGACGCACGGGCGAGTGGTGGGGATGCCAGAGCCACGGCATGGTGCCAGATACCATCTCATGCGCCAAACAACTGACATCCGCCTATGCCCCGCTCGGCGCAGTCATGCTGCCGCAGTTCATGGTCGATGCATTTGAAGACCAGTCGCGCAAGCTTGGCGTTTTCGGCCATGGTTTCACCTATGGCGGTCACCCGTTGGGCTGCGCGCTTGGTGTGAAAGCCATTGAAATTTACCAGCGCCGCAACATCGTTGACCACGTCAAAAAACTGCTGCCCACTTTCGAGGCGCGCCTTGCAAAACTGGCGGACCATCCGCTGGTGGGTGAGGTCCGCAATTCCGGTTTGATGGCGGGTGTTGAACTCGTTGCCGACAAGGCAACGAAGCGCAGTTTTTCGCCGAAGCAGGGCATTGGCGCCCAATGCGCTGTGTTTACTCAACAGCGTGGCGCTATCCTGCGACCCATTGTCGATACGATGGCGTTCTGCCCGCCAATGATCATTACAGAAGCTGAGATCAACGAGTTGTTTGACCGGTTTGAGCTGGCGCTGAACGATACCGAAGACTGGGTGCGTCGCGAAGGTTTACGCGCTGCCTGACTGCGCCTTCCACTCCAAAACACGCTGCAAAGCGCCCATTGGCTCAGGCACGGTTATGGGCACCTCGCCCGGATAAACAAATCCGCTCGCGCCATCGATGGTGATAGTGTCACCAGCAGCGAGCGTTTGTCCCATGGCAGTGCAGGTGCGGTTGTTTCGGTCAATCTTGAGCGCCATGGCAGCCGTAATGCATGGCTTCCCCATTGAGCGCGCAACAACCGCGGCATGGCTGGTCATGCCACCCCGCGATGTGAGAATGCCAACCGCAGCATCCATTCCCGCGATGTCCTTAGGATCAGTTTCAGCCCGCACTAGAATGCAACCCCGCCCCTCTTGCGCGCTGGCAACGGCGTCGTCTGAAGAAAACACAATCGCTCCTGTTGCGGCTCCCGGCGATGCGGGCAAGCCTTTTAGAAGCGCTTTGCCGGCTGTCTTGATATCAACCCGACCAACCAGTTGCGCTTCCACTGTTCTTGCATCAACCATCGCAAGCGCCTGTTGAGTGCTCAAAACACCTTCATCCACGAGATCGACCGCAATGCGCAGCGATGCGTTCGCGTTGCGTTTTCCCGTTCTGGTTTGCAGCACGTAGAGCTTGCCGGATTCCACCGTGAATTCGATTTCCTGCATGTCGCCATAATGGCCTTCGAGCTGCGCACCGATTTCAAGCAGTTGCTTGTAGAGCTGCGGATTCGTCTCTTCAAAAGAGGGCTGCTCAGAAAACGCATTCAGCCGCCCCGCCTGTGTCAGTTCAAGCGGTGTTCGGATGCCGGAAACGACGTCTTCCCCCTGCGCGACAGGCATATATTCACCAAATGGCAGCGGCTCGCCCGACGACGGATTGCGTGTGAAGTAAACGCCGGTGCAGGAGTTCTCATCGCGGTTTCCAAAAACCATCGCCTGTACGACAGCCGCAGTTCCCAGATCATCGGCCAGATTGTGCATAGCGCGGTAGTGCGATGCACGTGGGGTGTTCCACGATCTGAACACGCCCAATAGGGCTTGATCCAGCTGATCCCAAACGTCGTCTGGAAAGGCGTGCCCGGCCAGTTCGTCATAGATTTCCAGAAAGGACAACGCGATTTCTTCGATGGTTTCCGCGCTCAGATCAGAATCGCTGTCAACGCCATGGGCCTCTCTGCGGTCGAACAAAATGTCCTCGAACTGATCTGCGTCAAGATCGTGCACAACGGTCGCAAAGCTTTGAATAAAGCGGCGAAAATTGTCCCACGCAAACCTGGCACTGCCCGTTTCCGCCGCCAGTCTGGCCACGCTTTCGCGTGTGAGACCGAGGTTCAAAATCGTGTCCATCATGCCCGGCATGGAAACCGCAGCGCCGGAGCGAACAGCCAGCAAGAGCGGGCTTTCACCGCCTCCAAACGTGCGCCCGGTTTCCTGCTCCAACAGACCAACGGTCTCACGAATGGACTGCGTGACTTCAACCGGAAGGCTGTTCGTCTCACTGGTGATCTTGTGGCCAACGCTGGTTGAAATCACAAAAGCTGGTGGCACCGGCAGACCAAGGCCTGCCATGCGAATAAGATTGGCGCCCTTCAGCCCTTGCAGGGACGGGTCTGCCACAACCTCATCAAGCCCCGGAAGGCGAACGGGAAATATGGATTTCTGATGAGCCATTTACAGACGAAAAGAGGTGAAGAAAGCACAGCTGCAACATGCCCGTGTCTGCACCCGGTCGTAAAGGGCTTACCAGTGCCTAAACGGCGTTCTGAAACGATTCAGCTGTTTGCAAGTCGACAGAAACCAGTTGGCTCACGCCCCGCTCAGCCATGGTAACGCCAAACAGGCGGTCCATCCGGGCCATCGTGATCGGGTTGTGGGTGATGATCACGAAGCGCGTGTCGGTATCAGCGCTCATTTGATCCATCAGATTGCAGAACCGTTCGACGTTTTGATCGTCCAGCGGCGCATCAACCTCATCAAGCACACAGATCGGGGCCGGGTTGGTGAGGAATACGGCGAAGATCAACGCCATTGCTGTCAAAGCCTGCTCACCACCGGACAAAAGGGTCATGGTCTGCGGTTTTTTGCCGGGTGGGCGGGCCATGATTTCAAGACCCGCTTCAAGCGGGTCGTCTGATTCAACCAGCTGGAGCTCAGCAGTGCCGCCACCGAAAAGGTGCGTGAAGAGCTTTTGGAACTGCGCATTCACATCATCGAATGCCACAAGAAGGCGCTCGCGCCCTTCCTTATTCAGGCTTTGGATGCCCTGACGCAACCGACGAATGGCCTCGATAAGGTCATCGCGTTCTTCAACAAGGCTGTCGCGTTGGGTCAGCACTTCTTCCTGTTCTTCTTCAGCACGCAGGTTGACCGCCCCAAGCCGTTCGCGCTCGCCTTTGAGACGCTCAAGCTTTGTTTCCACAACTTCAAGGGCCGCGAGTTTTTCCGGATCATCAACACCTGTTTGTTCCAAAACAGCATGCGGCTCGCATTCGATATCCTCACGAATGCGCGCTTCAATTTCGGTACGCCGTTCTTTCGCTGCTGCAACACGTTCTTCATCGCGTGCGGACGCCTGTTTGGCCTCGGAAAGCGCGTTCAGGGCATCGCTAGCGAGTTTGTCCGTTTCGCGTTGCTGATTGTCCATTTCGGCCAAAGCATCAGCGGCAGCCCTGCGATTGGCTTCCGCTTTTTCCAACTCGTTGAACAATATGCCCCGGCGGCGCTCAATGTCGCCCGGTGCCGCTTTCGCTTCTTCAATTTCAGCGCTGGTTTTCTGCAAGCGCTCGCGCAGGGTTCTGATCTGGCCGTCTGCGTTCAGCGCGCGCTGGTTCCAGGCCTGCCGCTCCCGCTCAATCGTCTCCAGCCGTTCCTTGCGCATTTCGTTCTCGCGGGCGAGACTTTGGAATTCGGCTCGCGCCTCGGCAAGCGCTGAGCGATGGGCAGCAGTCTCGTTTCGCTTAACCTGAACGCGATCTTCCAGATTTCTGGTGTCGGGAAGCGTAGCGCGCACGGTTTCTGCTTCCGCAGCAAAAGCCACGACTTCCTCAAGGCTTGAGTTGAGGCGGATTTTTGCCTCCTCAAGCGCTGATTGCCGGTTAGACAGATCGCTGACCGACTTTTCAGCCGCCGACAAATCCCGCCTTGCCTGACCAAGCTCATTCTGGTTTGCGCGGGTGGCTTCGCGTGCAGCGCGCAATTCGGTCTGCGCCTCTTGCGCTGCGTTTGTCTTGCCCTGCAGATCAGATTCCCTGGCGCGCAATGTCTGTGTTGCGGCCACCGCTTCCTGATCAAGCTCGGCGAGCCGGTTGCGCCGCTCCAGCTTCAGTGCTGCGGCTGTCGGGGCTTCGGCAGATGCGCGATATCCGTCCCAGCGCCACAAATCGCCTTCGACGGACACCAGCCGTTGGCCGGGCAACAAAGAACTGAAAAGACGGTGACCGTCTTCTACAGAAACCACGCCAATTTGCGAAAGACGCCGACCCAATTCGCCAGGTGCCGCAACAAAATCTGCCAGTGAAGGCACACCCTCAGGCAAAACCTGTTCCGGTTTTCCATCCAGCAAATGCCAGTGAATGGGCGCGGCTTCATCGGCGGGAATGTCGAGATCCTCGCCCAGTGCCGCACCAAGGGCCTTTTCATAGCCCTTGTCGGCACGAATTTTTTCCAGCACCGGCGGAAAGAGATCCTGACCAGACGTATTCAAAACCTTGGCCAACGTGCGGGTTTCCGTATCGATACGGTTTATTTCCGCCTTGATTTCAGCAACGGGCTGACGGGCCGTCTGTTCTGCCTCACGGCTTTCTTCTGCCGCCTTTTCGGCGCGAACCAGCGCTTCTTCGAGTTGTGCCGTTTGGGCTTCAAGTGCCGCAACAGCTTCCGCTTTTTGCGCGACAGCTGACTGGGCGTTGATGCGCTGCGTCAATTCTTCCAGTTCACCATCAACCGTTGCTATCTGGTCGAGAAGGCGCGTTTTGCGCTGCTCTGCATCCTGCAGATTGCGCTCATTTTGCGAACGCTGGGCCTGCGTGGTTGCCAGTTCCTGCGTCATGGCAGACAAAGCAGCCTCGCTTTCCGCCAGAACCGATGTCGCCTTTTCGAGCTTTTCTTTCAGTTCCGCCTCGCGCTGATTGCGGCTCGCATCTTCTGATGACAGCTGCTCTTTCTCGCGCTCAAGATGAGCAATGATGTCACTGTTTTCAGCCACCATCTGCTCTTCACGCGCGATGTCGTCACCCAACTGCTTCTCGCGTGCCGTTAGCTCGTTCAAACGCGCTTCCATACGGCGGGCTTCATCATCCAACTGCTGTCGGGCGATTGTAACATGTTGCAGCACAGCCGCAGCTTTTGCTTCGTTCTCGCGCAATTGGGGAAGTTTACTGGCCACAATGGCTTGCGCCTTTGCCGCTTCGGTCTGGACTAGTTGGGTTTCACCAACCCGAACTGTTGATGCTGTGAGTTCCTGCTCGGCCTTCACGAGGGCTTCGCGAGCCGCACTCCAGCGCAGATACAAAATGGAAGCTTCAGCACGGCGGATATCGTTTGCGATGTTGCGGTAGCGATTGGCCTGCCTCGCCTGACGCTTCAAACCATCGAGCTGCGTTTCCAACTGGCTGATCACATCTTCGAGCCGTTCGAGATTGGTCTCCGCCGCGCGCAGTCGCAATTCGGCCTCATGACGCCGGGAGTGCAGACCCGAAATACCGGCAGCTTCCTCAAGCAATGCCCTTCGCGCCTGCGGTTTCGCCGAGATCAATTCACCGATGCGCCCCTGCCCGATCATTGACGGTGAGCGGGCGCCGGTGGACACGTCGGCAAACAGCAGTTGCACGTCCTTTGCACGAACGTCTGCCCCGTTGATTCTGTAAACGGACCCGGACTCACGCTCTATGCGGCGCGAAACCTGCAATTCGTCAGCGTCATTGAACGCTGCGGGCGCCTGACGCGTGGTGTTGTCGAGAAACAATGCAACTTCCGCCATGTTGCGCGACGGACGATTGCCGGAACCGGAGAAGATGACGTCATCCATCGAGGACGCGCGCATGTTCTTGTAGGAATTTTCCCCCATAACCCAGCGAAGGGCTTCGACAAGATTGGATTTACCACAGCCATTTGGCCCGACAACGCCGGTCAAACCACGCTCAATCTGGAACTCGGTCGGTTCCACAAAGGACTTGAAGCCCAAAAGACGGAGTTTGTTAAACTTCATAGCACAATCCAGAGGCTGCCACGAATTCTGATTCGTGGCAGATAAAGGCAAAGTTGGGCAAATTTAACCCCGCCCAAGCCCGATATTGGATGCGCTTATAGCACTACAGGGCGGCTTCAACGGCCTCGACGATTGTTTCGAAGCGTGAATCCCCAAGTTTCTTGCCATTGACAAAAACTGTCGGCGTGGCGCGAACCTGAAATTCCTTAACAGCCTTGTTGCGGCCATCGACGATCTTGGTGAGCAGGTCCTGACGACCAAGGCAGGCCTTGAAGTCTTCTTCGGTCATGCCAGCCAGCTTGGAAAGCCGCAGCAGCTCCGGCACCGGATTGCCCTGACCACCCCAGGCTTGCTGCGTGGCAAACAGGGCATCGATCATGGCGTAATAGTTGTTGTTGGGTGCGCATTTGGCCAGCATGAACGCTGCTTCGCCGCGGCGGTCGCCGTCAAACGGGAACGGGCGCAGGATGTATTTTACCTTGCCGGTATCAATGTACTTTTCCTTGATCTGCGGCATGACTTCTTCGTGGAAGCGTTTGCAATGCGGGCAGGTCATGGACGCGTATTCCACGATGGTGACCGGGGCATCTGCCTGCCCCATCACATCATCCTCAATCGGCAAATCATCCATGATGTTGGAAAACTGCTGTGCATTCGCAGGTGAAAGAGCAGCAAAACCCAAAAGACCGGTGGCTGCCAGTGTTGCAGCTCCGGTTGCAAGCAATCTGCGACGGGTCAGAGCGAGTGTTCCGGCTTTGGTGGAGTTGGTCATCATTCAGCCTTATCCTGATTCATTTATTGATTTATCGCGATTTTTCGTACCGCTGTATAAGCACATTGTGGCGTCAAAAGTTCACCTTCTTGTGAAACCTCATAAGCAAGACAATCTGTCACGTCGAGCTTGAACCAGAGCTGAACACGCCGCGCCCCATGCGCTCCAGCGCAGAGCGCAAATCCGGGTCGGTGACATCTTCAAGCAACCGGCTCAACCGCTCTTTCGATGGCCCGTCAACGTCTGCTAAAGGCTGCAGACCTCGCTTGGTCTGATTTACAACCTGTTTTTGAACGATTTTCACACGGTCAATCGCTGCAAACCCGAAATATCCATTGATCCGATCAATCAGGGCCGTCGTATCGTGCTGCAGGAACAGGGCGTGATGGCCGCTGCAAGCAATCACCAGCATGGCGGGGGAAAAGGTGTCCTGATCGTCATTTGCCATCGTTGGCGCTGGCCAGACAAATTTTTCCGGACGCGAGACATTGCAGAACCGTTCCCCGACAATATCGGGCCAGGCGGCAATTAGATCCGTGGTCATGCCCGCCCTGCGTTCGATGACAGGATCGAGCAGCCGCGACACCAGATCGCCAACAGGTTTTGGACCGCGACCGTTTGAACCTTGATTTTTCCCGTGCGTTGTCAAATGGCTACCTTTATGAGTTCCGTCAGTTCCCTATTGCTTTCATGGTACGACAGGCACGCGCGCGCGTTGCCTTGGCGTATGCCGCCTGCTGAAAGCAAACAGGGAAAGTTCAAGGAACCTTATCACGTTTGGCTTTCGGAAGTCATGCTGCAACAAACCACCGTTGCCGCCGCAAAGGCCTATTTTGAGAAATTTCTCACCCTTTGGCCAACACTGAGCGACCTTGCCGCCGCCTCGCAGGACGATGTGATGAAAGCATGGGCGGGGTTGGGATACTATTCCCGCGCGCGCAATCTAAAGGCCTGTGCCGATATGGTGGTAGCGGAATATGGCGGAAGCTTTCCGACCACAAAATCTGAGTTGCTGAAATTACCGGGTATTGGCGACTACACCGCGTCTGCGATTGCAGCGATTGCTTTTGGTGAGCGCACCGCAGTGGTGGATGGCAATATTGAGCGTGTCGTCACGCGCCTTACCGCTGACGCCACTGCGTTGCCCGCCGCAAAGGAAAATTGCCGGACTTTCATGGATCAGGAGACTCCATCAAACCGGCCAGGGGATTTTGCGCAGGCCATGATGGATCTGGGCGCAACAATCTGCACACCGAAATCACCGGCTTGCGTGCTCTGCCCGCTAACCGGGCTTTGTGCTGCCCGAAAAGCGGGCACTCAGACAGAATTCCCTGTCAAAGCCCCCAAAAAGGCCAAGCCTACGCGAAAAGGCGCGGCCTATGTCGTGGTTTCCAAGGACCAAAGCGTGTGGGTGCGCAGGCGCAAATCATCCGGCCTGCTCGGAGGCATGACCGAAGTTCCGACCACGCAGTGGACGTCACGAAAAGATGGCGATACCGGAGCCGATGCGTTTCCCGTTGCCACGCAAAGCGAGATGGATTGGACGAAGCACACAAGCATCACCCACACATTCACGCATTTTCATCTTGAGCTTGAGGTCTGGTCCGCCAGGGCCGACGAATTGGAGGGCGACGGTTGGTGGTGTTCCGCATCCGACCTTCCGCATGAGGCGTTTCCCTCACTCATGCGAAAAGTCATCGAATCGGCGTTGCCGAGAGCTCTGTTGCCCGCTCGAAGCTAGACAGCCTCGCCGAGGTTCTTGCGGTATTGCGCTCGCAGATCGTCGATCTGCTTGAAGCCGTCGCCCTTATCAATATGCCAGAACGTCCAGCCGTTGCAGGCATCCAGACCCTGAACGCGCGCGCCTGTGCGGTGAATGGAAGCCGTTTCGCCATCGCAATCCAGCGATCCGTCGAGGCGCACCGTTGCTTTCCAACGCTTCTTGGAATCCTCCAACACGTCCCCGACATTAATCAGGTCCGCTTCGATAAGTGCACCGAATGCAACCCGGGGGAGCGCCCGTTTGCCTGTGGTGACAACCAGTTCCGCGACCTTCGCTGGCTCAACGGCCTCGATACGAGCCGAAGCTGCATCAATATAGTCCTGCTCCCGATCGATGCCGACGAAATGACGGCCAAGCCGTTTGGCGACGGCACCGGTTGTGCCCGTGCCAAAAAAAGGATCGAGAACAACATCACCCGGCTTGGTCGATGACATCAACACACGATGGAGCAGAGCCTCCGGCTTCTGCGTTGGGTGTACTTTTTTGCCATCCGCATCCTTCAGGCGTTCGCCACCATTGCAGATGGGGAACACCCAATCGGAACGCATCTGCACGTCATCATTGGCCATTTTCATGGCATCATAGTTGAAGGTGTAGGCTTTCGCGTTGGCATCGCGCGATGCCCAGATCATCGTTTCATGGGCGTTGGTGAACCGACGGCCCCTGAAATTCGGCATCGGGTTGGTCTTGCGCCAGACGACATCATTCAGGATCCAGAACTGCATGTCCTGCAAAATTGCACCGACACGATATATGTTGTGATAGGAACCAATCACCCAGATGGTGCCGTTTGGTTTGAGCACGCGCCGCACCGCGAGCAACCATGCACGGGTGAAATCATCATAGGCTTTGAATGTGTCGAACTGGTCCCAGTGATCATCACACGCATCAACATGGGATTGGTCAGGTCGCTGCAGATCGCCGCCCAATTGCAGATTGTAGGGCGGATCAGCAAACACGACGTCCACACTGTTGGCAGGCAGTGCCTCCAGTGCGGCAACACAATCACCCTTGATGATGGAATTCAGCCATGGACGACTGTCAGCGACTGGCGTTTGGGCGGAATGAGACCGCAGTTCGGCGGTGGATACGACACGCATAAATAAGAACCCGTACGAGAAACAAAATCAGGTTGGCGTTAAGGTTACCGAACAGGGTGAAGATTTGCTTAAGCGCGTTGCGGTTCCATTCCACCTGCCTTATTCAAACTTGATTGAATTGGCCGTGAGACCCTGAACATGCCCGCTTGCGAACTCGTCATCTTTGACTGTGATGGCACTTTGATGGACAGCGAACTGATCGCGGCTGAAGTCGAAACAGCGGCTCTTGAACCCTACGGCATCAAGATGTCGGCGCTTGAATTTACTCGGAAATTCGCAGGAACATCGTCGGAAACGGTTCAGTCGGTCATCGAGGAGGAAATAGGCCGCGCCCTGCCCGATGATCACATCAAGCAGGTCAAACAGAAGATGAATGAGCGGCTTTGGCGCGAGGTGAAATGCGTTGATGGTGCTCATGCGCTGCTCGACAATCTCGATCAGCCGCGATGCATCTGTTCCAATGCGGGACTCGATAAATTGAAAATTGAACTCACCCGCGGCGAATTGTGGGACCGTTTTCGCCCTTTCGTTTATTCGGCCAGAGACATTGAAGGGGTTGATCGCAAACCCCGTCCTGACATTTTCCTTCACGCCGCTAAAGAATTCAACGTTGCTGCTGAGCGGGTGGCTGTTGTGGAGGATTCGGTTGCCGGCATAGAAGGAGCCAGACGGGCGGGTATGCGTGTCATCGGATTCACAGGCGGCAGTCATACCTATCGAGGGCATGCTGATGTGCTGACCGATGCGGGTGCAGAAACGGTTGTGTCACGCCTTTCAGAAATTCCCGCTGTTGTCGCGGCATTCGAACACTGGGCGATCGAGGACAGCGTTTAGCGCACCACCGGTACTCTACGGCGTGTCATAGGGTCCTTCGTCAAACCCAATATAAACGCGAATATTGGTCGCCGTTGGCGCGGGAATGATGACCTTGTCATCGACAAACGAAAACTGGGTGTTCGTGCTGCCCTGAGCGATCGTCTCAATGGGGCGGTAGAGCTGGGAATAAATCGTGTCATTGCCGCGTGTCACCGCAACACGGATCGGCATATTGACGTCCCCCGGTCCGCCAGCTGGACCTGATATGATGCGGCCGCGCGCGCCCACCTTGATTTCAAGATTCTGCCCGATGTAATTGCACTCGCGGGCGACCTTCGTGATGGTCGCCTGATACCGAACGGCATCGGGGTCCGTCTTGCTTTTGCCTTCCGGGATGATGCGATACGTCTCAGTGCCCGCGCGAATGCGAACAGCCGGGCAATAGTCTGTCAGGTCAGTTCTGGTGTTTTTAAATCTCGTGTTCGCATTCGGGTTGCGGCCCGGTTGCTGAACACCGGCGACCTGCTGGCCGTCCTGCTTCTCCGCATCTTCAGCGGTCGGCAGGGCGTTACTCAAAACGCCGTCCGTACCGGATGTCTGACATGCGGCGAGAAACGCCAAAGCTGCCACAAATACCGTGCCACGCGCTTTGCAAATGGTCATGTTCCCTGCTGCTTTCGCTGACAAATAACCGTCCATAATCAACCTCATATACCCGCCCTGGCGGTCGCCTATAGCAGCATGCCACAAGGATTGCGAGCATGTGAACCAAAACCGTTCAAATGTTTGGAAATCCGCACCGGTTTCCTCTAGGGTCCCGCGGCCAACTGAGGGTGCGGTTACCCTTCCAGAAACAAAGAAGTCCAATGCACTACATTTCAACGCGTGGCGACGCTCCAAAACTTGGGTTCAGTGATGCCGTTCTTACGGGCCTTGCCCGCGATGGCGGGCTGTATGTTCCCGAAAGCTGGCCAAAAATTGACCACGACGCATTACGTGCGGCTGCCGGACAAAGCTACTGCGCCGTTGCCAAGCTTGTTCTGAGGCCGTTCGTTGAAGGTGAGATCGATCACGATGTATTCGACGCCATGGTCGATGACGCGTATCGCGATTTTTATCACCAGGCCGTAGCACCCCTTGTTCAAACGGACGCAAATGAATTTGTGCTTGAGCTGTTTCATGGACCGACGCTGGCCTTCAAAGACTTTGCGATGCAATTGCTCGCGCGGATCATGGACCACATTCTGGCCGAGCGGGGGGAAAGCCTGACAATCGTTGGCGCAACGTCCGGCGACACAGGCGGCGCTGCCATCGAAGCTTTCAAAGAGCGCGGCAATTGCGATGTCTTCATTCTTTTCCCGAATGGCAAAGTGTCAGACGTGCAACGCTGGCAGATGACTGGCGTGCATGCCGACAACGTGCATGCCCTCGCCATCGACGGCAATTTTGACGATTGCCAGGCTCTCGTGAAAGCGATGTTCAATCATCACGATTTTCGAGATCGGACAGGTCTTTCTGGCGTGAATTCGATCAACTGGGGCCGGATCATGGCTCAGATCGTCTACTATTTTACAGCCGCACTGAGCCTTGGCGCTCCCGATCGCAAGGTTTCGTTTTGCGTTCCGACTGGAAATTTTGGCGACATATTCGCGGGCTATTGTGCAAAGCAGATGGGCCTGCCAATCGATAATTTGGTTATTGCTACCAATTCCAACGATATTCTTGCCCGCACTCTTGAAACCGGCCGCTACGAAACCGCCGGTGTGCAGGCCACGAGTTCGCCCAGTATGGATATTCAAGTTTCTTCAAATTTCGAACGCCTGCTGTTTGAGGCAACCGGACGTGATGCGGGGACAATTCGCGGCCTGATGTCTTCTCTGTCTCAATCAGGTGCATTCACAATTCCGCTAAACGCGTTGGAAACCATTCGAGCGGGCTTCTCTGCCGGGCGGGCCAGTGAGCGCGAAGTGAGCGGAACAATCGGCTCCGTTCACGCGCAAAGCGGTTATCTGCTTGATCCTCACACGGCGGTGGGCGTTGATGTTGCACGAAAAACCGCCGGGCAGGATGCGCCGATGATTGTGCTGGCAACGGCCCATCCGGCCAAATTTCCTGACGCTGTGGAAGCGGCTTCAGGCATTCGCCCGCCCCTGCCAAAACGCAGTGAGGACTTGATGCAGGGAGAGGAACGTTTCACACTGCTTCCAAACGATCTGGCAGCTGTTGAAAACCATATATCGAGCCTGACACGCGCAGGCCGAACTTAACGGGTTTCAAACCGAACAGCAGTTGTTGAACGTTATGGGAGGAGAACTTTGGATGCTGTCCAAAGCTGAAACGAAACACGACAATGCATTGCGCGCAGATTTGAGCAATCCCCTGCCCCGCAATGTCGAGGTCAGCCATCTGGCCAACGGTTTGACGGTCGTCAGCGACCGCATGGACCATATCGAGAGTGCGGCTCTTGGCATCTGGGTCAAAGCCGGGTCGCGTGATGAGACGCCGAAAGAACACGGCATCGCGCACCTGCTGGAACACATGGCCTTCAAGGGCACCAAACAACGCACGGCCCGCGATATCGCAGTGCAGATTGAAAATGTTGGCGGCGACGTCAACGCTGCAACCAGCCTTGAAACCACCAGTTTCTATGCGCGCGTGCTGAAAAACGATGTACCACTGGCAATCGATATTCTGGCCGATATCCTTAACAATTCCCTGTTTGATGCAGTTGAACTCAAGCGTGAACAACATGTCGTCCTGCAAGAAATCGGTGCCGCCCTCGATAGCCCTGAAGATGTTGTTTTCGATGAGTTCCAGCAGGCTGCATTTCGCAACCAGGCCCTTGGTCGCCCCATCATGGGGACGCCGGACACCGTTTCATCCTTTGCACCATCCGATATCCGAAACTATCTGGCCGATCACTATCACGGCCCCAATATGGTGCTGGCAGCATCAGGCAATATCGACCACGATGAGATCGTGAAACTGGCTGAAACGCGCCTGTCGTCTTTTGGAAACACGCCGGTTCGTCCACCGCTAGAAGGACACTATACGGGTGGCGAAAAGCGCATCAACAAAGATCTGATGGAAGCGCAGATTATTCTCGGCTTCGAAGGGCGTGCCTATCAGGCGAAAGACTTCTACGCCTCGCAGGTGCTTTCGATGCTGCTCGGTGGCGGTATGTCTTCGCGTCTGTTTCAGGAAGTGCGCGAGAAACGCGGACTTTGCTATTCAATCTACGCGTTCCATTGGGCTTTTTCTGATACAGGGCTGTTCGGCATCAACGCCGCGACTGAAAGCAACGATATTCCGCAGCTTATCCCAGTCATTCTCAACGAGTTGAAACTTGCTGGAGAAAGCATCGAGCAGGAAGAACTGGACCGCGCCCGGGCGCAGATCGGGGCCGGGCTGATGATGAGCCTTGAAAGCCCCGCTTCCCGCGCCGGACAGGTCGCGCGGCAATTGCTGTTGTTTGGTCGTCCGGTTTCGAATGAAGAACTGATGGACAGGCTGAACGCCCTGACGGTTGATCGTTTGCGGGATTTATCGCAACGGCTTTTCACACAAAGCGTGCCGACCCTTTCGGCAATTGGGCCAATCGACAATCTACCCTCGCACGAGGAAATCAGCGATCATCTTTCCTCCGCAGGTCTAATCAACGGAGTGCGTTGAGAATGCGACTTCTCAAATTTGCTCAAAAGGAAGTCGATTCCGGCGTCATTCGGACCGACAACCTTCTTTTGCGCAGACCGGAGATGGATGACTATATCGCCTGGGCGCGTTTGCGCACCGCGAGCGCCGACTTTTTGCGGCCCTATGAGCCGCTTTGGACTTCTGACGAACATACCAGGCACATGTATCGCCAGCGCATGCGACGTCAGGAAGCCGACATCAACAAGGGCACCGGCATGCCCTGGTTCATATTCGATCTTAGCAATCCGGAACAATTGATGGGCGGCCTGACGCTGAGCAACATTCGGCGTGGCGTAAGCCAGACCGGCACGCTTGGCTATTGGATGGGTGAACCATTTGCCGGTCAGGGGCACATGCGCGAAGCGGTTTTAGGCGTATGCAAATGGGCATTTTATCGCAACGACCTGCACCGCATTGAAGCAGCAACCGTCAAAGACAATCACCGGTCGCAACGGGTGTTGCTGGGGTGCGGGTTCGAACGGGAAGGCGAGGCGCGGCAATATCTTCGTATCAATGGCGAATGGCGCGATCACATCCTGTTTGCCAAAATTCTGGGTTAGCTGGTGCACCGGTCGAGAACCGGGCGTTAGATTCTCGCGAAAAATGAACCACTTGAGTTGAGCGAATGGTCCACACCACATGCAAAACACGTTTACGTTTTGCTTTCGCTCGCGTATCACAAACGGGCACAATTTTACTGCGGTTACGGCAAGGGTTTTTGAGTTGAGAGCAGCTGGTTTTCAGGCGCTGGTTTTGCGCACGCTTACTGCTTTTGCCCTGCTAGTCACCCTGATGCAGACGGCTCTGGCGCTCGAGCCCGTCGATGTGACAGCGGACGAGTTTGCGATTGATCTGAGCCGCGCCTTTGAACGCTATGAAAGCGCCGGTGGCGGCATACGCGTGACAACAGCCCCCGATGCAAACGGCGTGATCAGCCGTATTGAAGTGCGCTCCGACAGCGAAACCAGCACGGGGCAATGGCTGGCATTTGCGCTTGCCAACAAATCCGACGAACAAATTGACCGGCTGATTGTTGCGCCGCATTTTCGTTTGTCGGGATCGGGGCTGTTTTGGCCAGACCTTGGCAGCCAGAGAATCAACTCCATCACACCCAGCGAGGGCTTCTCACTCGACCGGCAACCGGCTGACAATGCCGACGTGTTTCGCATCACGCTCAACCCGGGAACGGTGGTAACTTTCGTTGCGGAAATGACGGGACCAACTGTTCCGCAGCTCACGCTGTGGGAGCCCGATGCCTACAAGGACGCCATCAACAGCTACACGCTCTACGAAGGCATCGTGCTTGGCATTGCAGGCCTGCTGGCCTTGTTTTTGACCATCATTTTTGTGGTCAAGGGCTCCGCCATGTTTCCCGCAACAGCGGCACTCGCCTGGGCCGTCCTTGCCTATGTCTGCATAGACTTTGGCTTCATCGGAAAAATTGTTGATCTTGTGCCGGGCGAACTGAACACGTGGCGGGCCGGCAGCGAGGTGTTCCTTGCAGGCAGTCTGGTCGTTTTCCTTTATGCCTATCTGCATCTGAACCGCTGGAACACCCGTTATATCTACCTGTTGCTGATCTGGCTTGGCGGATTGGGCGTTCTGTTCGGACTGGCTGTTTTCAGCCCGGCGCAAGCCTCCGGTCTCGCCCGCATTTCGATTGCTCTTTCGGCGGTCCTGGGCCTCGCGCTGGTTCTCGTTCTGTCGGCCCGGGGGTTTGACCGCGCAATCCTTCTCATTCCAACCTGGTTCCTGATCCTCGCCTGGGTGGCTGGCGGTTGGCTGACCGTCACCGGTCAGTTGGACAATGATATTATCCAGCCCGCACTGGGAGGCGGGCTGGTGCTTATCATTTTGCTGATTTCGTTCACCGTGATGCAGCATGCCTTTGCCGGTGGCACGCTGGTTCAGGGGTTGGTAAGCGATACCGAACGCCTTGCGCTGGCACTCACCGGCACGGGCGATTCTGTTTGGGACTGGGATGTTGATCGTGACGAGATTTTCGTCAGTCCCGAGACCGAGCAGCATATGGGGCTGGAAAAAGGTGCGCTTAACGGATCACCCAACAAGTGGTCGGTTTACCTGCATCCGGAAGATCGGGATCGCTTCAAATCCACGCTTGATGTCATTCTCGATCATCGCAGGGGGCGCATATCCCAGGACTTCCGCCTGCGGGGGCAGACGGGCCAATATCACTGGATGAACATTCGCGCGCGCCCGGTTATCGGAAGCGACGGTGAAGTTCTGCGTTGCGTTGGCTCGATCTGCGATGTCACAGAGCAACGGGTCTCCCATGAGCGGCTGTTGCATGATGCTGTCCACGACAATCTTACCGGGTTGCCGAACCGGGAGCTGTTTCTTGACCGGCTGAACAACGCCATCAATCTTGCGCAAAGCACGCCAAACCTTCGACCATCGCTTTTCCTCATTGATTTTGATCGCTTCTCCAAAATCAATGAAAGTCTGGGTATCGGTATTGGCGACTCGGTTCTGCTGACCATGGGGCGCCGCCTGACAAGATTGCTCAAGCCGCAGGATTCACTGGCGCGGCTGAACGGTGACCAGTTCGCCCTGCTGCTGTTGTCACAACAGGATCCTGAACAGATTGCTGTCTTTGCCGACAGCATCAAGCGGGCGCTCAAAGTGCCGATTAATTTCTCCGAACACGAATTGCTGGTCACCGCTTCGATTGGCTTGGTCAGTTGGTCAGCCGAGATGGAATCGCCGGAAGATATGATGAAGGACGCAGAAATTGCGACCTATCAGGCAAAACGCGTGGGCGGCGACCGTATCGAGCCGTTCCGTCCGGCATTCCGAAATCAACATACGCCTTCCGGCCATCTGGAATCCGAACTGCGGCGCGCGGTTGAGCGCCGTGAAATTGAAATTCACTATCAACCGATTGTCCGGTTGGAAAACAAGGAAATCGCCGGATTTGAAGCGCTGATGCGATGGCGGCATCCGCGCAACGGCGTGATCCTGCCTGCTGATTTTATCCCACTCGCAGAGAAGACCGGCATCATAACCCAGCTTGGAATGTTCGCGCTCGAACGCGCGGCCAGCGATCTGGCCAGCTGGCAGGCCGCGCTCAAAGACAAGCCGGTATTCGTAAGTGTGAATGTATCAAGCCGACAATTGCTGCGGCACGATCTGATCAATGACGTGAAAAGCGTTTTGAACAAAAACCGCCTCGTGCCCAACACACTGAAACTGGAACTGACGGAATCTCTGATCATGGAAAACCCTGAGCACTCGTCCGAAGTGCTTAAACGGGTGAAAAAACTGGGTGCAGGATTGTCCCTCGACGATTTCGGAACCGGCTATTCATCCTTGTCGCATCTCATGCGGTTCCCGTTTGATACGATCAAAATTGACCGGACATTCGTTGCCGAACGCGAGGGCCAGGGTCGGCCCATCATCCTGCGATCCATCATCGGAATGGCCCACGATCTGGGCATGGATATTGTCGCTGAAGGTGCCGAAGACGAAAGCGATGCGCTGGAACTGCATCAGCTGGGTTGCGAATATTCACAAGGCTTTCACTTTGGCCACGCTGTTTCAGGCGAGGCCGCCCTGGCGGCGCTCAAAGCCAACCGGCTGGCATCGGCCTGAGTGGCCTAGCTGCCGTCTCAGGCGTGACCGGGGCTCGACGATAAAGCGGCTTCCGTTACACCCAAAGCTGTCAAAGAAGCATCGTAGAGTTTTTCATGCGGTGTGTAGAACAGCAGTTCTGCGTTCGCCTCTAAAGTCAGCCAGCCATTGCGGAGCACTTCGTCTTCCAACTGTCCGGCTGACCAGCCGGAATATCCCAGCATCATGAGCGCATTCTGTGGCGGGTTATCGCTCGCAAGTCTGCGCAAGGCATCAATTGTGGCGGAAACGCCTGCCAGATCGTCGACACGTATGGAGGCCTGACTGGAATAGTCGAGCGAGTGAATGACAAAGCCCCGCCCCTGCTCCACAGGCCCGCCGCAAAACACGGTCATGTTCTCATGAGCGATGTTCTTGGGCGGCGTCTTTATTTTCAGTTCGTTGAGAATGTCCGTGAAGGCCGGCGCTTTTACAGGTTGGTTGACGATGAAGCCCATCGCTCCGTTCTCATCGTGATTGCAAATGAAAACGACCGTTCGCGCAAAGTGCTGATCTTCAACACCCGGCATGGCAATCAGAAAGTGGCCTTTAAGATTCATTCGATCAACAAAATGCGCCGCAAATGCCATGACCTTAACACCGATCATCACGGTCGCAATCATTGCGATCGTCTAAATGACCAGCGGACAAACACGCCTCACAGCAATATGAAACGACGTGTGATGATACGCCGTCGATTTTTTGAAGCCCCTGACGTACACAGTCGCATGTTCAAACTTTCACATTCGCGATCAAAACTCGCAGCGCTCCTGTTCTTGGCAGCCGCGCCTGCGTCGCTGCATGCGCAAGATGCATGGGCTGCCGAAGGCGCATGGTTTGAAACCGATGGCGTCAAGATCCGGCTGGTAACAGCTGTCTCCGCATCCGGGCAAACCGTGGACGCTGGGTTGCAGATCATTTTGGAAGAGGGCTGGAAGACATACTGGCGTTCACCGGGAAGTTCCGGCATTCCGCCGCAACTGAACTTCCTGGGATCGCAGAATGTCGCGTCGGCAACCCTGCGCTTTCCAACGCCAAGCGTCCTAAATGATGTTGATGGCATCAGCGCCGGTTACAAGAATGAAGTTGTTTTCCCGATTGATGTGAAGCTCAACGATCCTGCAGGGCAAGTGAATTTAAAGGCCAACGGCTTCATCGGTGTTTGCAAGGAAATTTGCATTCCGGTCCAGTTCACCGTGGAAGTGAAAGAGCCCCGCACAGCCGGGTCTTCCTTTCAGGCACTCACAGCGCTGGCGAAAGGCCGCGGTGCGCTGAGCAAAGCAGCCACAGACAATCAACGCATTCACAACCTGAATTTCGTCAACGAAAACGGGCCTGTCCTGACGGCAACAGCGAAGGTGCCGGATGGTGCCAGCAGCGCTGAGCTCTTCGTGGAAGGGCCTTACAATTGGTATCTTTCACCAACCAAAGCAAAATCGATTGAGGATGGTGTTGCAACCTTCGAAATTCCCCTGCGCAGCCTGCCCAAAACGGCGAAACCCGTGGGCACCAAAGTGCAGGCTTTGCTGGTCGCAGATGGCAAGAGCACCGAGCAGTCGCTTACCATTGCAAAGGCGGGCAAGTAAGATCGTCATGCGAGGCATTTTGCCGATTTCGCAATGCCCTTGAATGCCTTAAGCTTCCACCAGATTTCAACACGCAAGGAATACTGCATGTCCATTTCCACCGGAGACAAACTCCCAGACTTCGAGTTCACCACGCCTACAGATGACGGACCGGCAAAAATCTCGACCGCCGATCTGTGCGCAGGCAAAAAAGTTGTTTTGTTTGCCGTGCCAGGCGCTTTCACCCCGACATGCCATGCCAATCACTTGCCGGGGTTTGTCGAGCATCTCGATACGATTAGGGAAAAGGGCGTCGATACGGTCGCCGTGGTCTCGGTCAACGATATCTTCGTCATGACCGCATGGGCTGAAGCGTCGAAAGCCAAAGGCAAAATTGCGTTTCTGTCCGACAACGATGCCGGATTTGCAAAGGCAATTGGCATGGACATTGATCTGTCTGCCGCCGGTTTGGGCACGCGCTCAAAGCGGTATTCGATGATCGTCGAAGACGGAACAGTGACGGCGCTGAACGTTGAAGACAATCCGGGCCAGGCCGACAAAAGCTCCGCTGCCACTTTGCTGGGGCAGCTCTGAGTACAGTTCAGCGCTTGAACGGTTCCATGCCCTGACGCGCAAGCTCATCGGCTTTTTCGTTCTCGGCGTGGCCGGCATGGCCTTTGACCCAATGCCATGAAATCTTGTGGCGCGTGACGGCTTCGTCCAATGCGCGCCATAGCTCTTCATTCTTAACCGGTTTCTTGGCTGATGTTTTCCAGCCGTTGCGCTTCCACCCCTTGATCCAACCGGTGATGCCGCCCTTCACATATTGGGAATCGGTATAGAGATCGACTTCGCATTCCTGTTTCAATGCGTTGAGCGCTTGTATTGCAGCGGTTAGCTCCATGCGGTTGTTCGTGGTCAGTTTTTCACCGCCGCTCAACTCCCGTTCATGCTCGCCAAACCGCATCAGGGCGCCCCAGCCACCGGGGCCGGGATTGCCGGAACAGGCACCATCAGTCCAAATCGAAACAGTTTTCATGTCACCCCATAAGTCGCTGGGCCTTCGGCCTGTCGGTGGAATCGCAAACGCGCGCTGAATGCTGTTGGATCGTGCGGCTGCACAAGAGCGCCAGGCGGAACATTGAGCCAATCGTTGACCCGGGTGAGCAGGAAGCGAAGCGCCGCGCCGCGCGCCAGAACCGGGATCGCATCACATTCCTGCGCGCTTAATTTGCGCATTTGGGAATACCCTTCAATCAGGGCCGCACTCAGTTCCGGCAAAAATCGGAAGGCGTCATCGAAACACCAGGCATTTATGGCAATGGCCAGATCATAGGCCAGCAGATCGTTGCAGGCGAAATAGAAGTCGATGACGCCGGACAGTTCATTGTCGAGGAAAAACACGTTGTCCTTGAACATGTCGGCGTGAATGACGCCCGTCGGCAGATCCAATGGCCAGTTTTGCGCCAGATATTCCATCTCGCTGGTGATGAGGTCAGTGAGGCCCGGCTCAACCTCGTTCGCGCGATCAATGCACGACGCAATAAGAGTCGGCCAGTTGTCCGGGGCAAGGGCATTTTTGCGTTGCAGTTTGAAGTCTGCGGCGGTTGCGTGAAGGCGGGCCATGGTTTCGCCCGCCATTTTGCAATGGGACGGTTTTGGATGACTGACCTCCATGCCCTCAAGAAAGCTAACCATCGCAGCAGGGCGGCCGCACACCGTGCCCAACACGCTGCCTCCGGGGCGCTGTATGGGCTTCGGGCAGGGAAACCCTTGCGCTGACAGATGATCCATCAGGCCCACAAAAAACGGCAAATCCGCCTCAGCAACCCGTTTCTCATAGAGTGTGAGAATGTAGTCACCGGAGGTCATGTGCAGCAGGTAGTTGGTGTTTTCCACACCACCAGCAATGCCCTTGAAGGACAGCACTTTGCCCAGATCAAAGTCTTTGAGATAGTCCGCCAGTGCCTCATCCGACACTTCAGTATAGACCGCCATTTATGCTGGCCCGTTCACAAAGGCCATATCCCGCGGCTCGAGCGGCACATCACGCAGATCGCGCATCACCATGAATTCTTCGTCTTCGATGGTTGTTTCCGCCAATTTGACTGTAAGGTCGAACCTGTCTCGAAACGCCTCAACGATTTCGCTGACCAGCACTTCGGGTGCGGACGCGCCTGCCGAAAGGCCGATTGTAAGCGGTGTGCCTTCGGAAAGGTCAACACCGATTTTTTCCCATTCTATCTCGCCTTCATTTTGCACAAGGCAGGCGCGCTTCGCTCCACCGCGTTCTGCAACTTCCACCAGACGCTTTGAGTTCGAAGAATTGGGCGCGCCAACGACCAAAAACAGATCGGTGCCGTTTGCTGCCGCCTTGACGCTTTCCTGACGGTTGGTCGTTGCGTAGCAGATCGATTCCGCAGCGGGTGCTACGATGTCGGGGAAGCGAGATTTGAGCTGCGCAATGATATCCGCCGTATCATCAACAGAAAGCGTGGTCTGCGTCACGAAGCCCAGTCCCAGTTCGTTGGGCGGCTCAAATTGATCGGCATCTTCAACGGTTTCAATCAGGGTCGCGGCACCGTCTGGCAATTGGCCCATCGTGCCAACCACCTCCGGGTGCCCCTTGTGCCCGACCAGCAAAACATGCCGTCCACGCCGCTCATGCAGCATGGCCTGTTTGTGAACCTTGGAAACAAGCGGGCATGTGGCATCGAGATAAAGCAGATTGCGCTTGCTCGCATTTTCCGGAATGGATTTTGGAACGCCATGTGCAGAAAATATCACCGGCTGTTCGGTTTCCGGAATCTCGTCCAGTTCCTTGACAAAGACTGCGCCGAGTTCGCGCAAACCCTCAACAACATAGCGATTGTGCACGATTTCGTGGCGCACATAGACTGGCGCGCCATATTTCTTCAGTGCCAGCACGACGATCTGAATGGCACGGTCAACGCCTGCGCAAAATCCTCGCGGGCCGCACAACAGCAGCGTTGCCTTGCGTTTCGTCTGCGCCATCAATTGTGCACTCCCGCCAATTCCATATCCGTATCTAACGCCACTGTTTGCGAAACACCAGAATGAACCCACTCAAGCGGTCTGATTTGAGCGCCGCCTGCTCCACAGAAAACTCGCACCCACCGCAAGCAGTGCGCCGGCGAGACCAAACCAGGTGAACGCATATTGAAGGTGACTGTTGGGGAACTGGATGAGCGTGACACCCCCTTCCGGCCAACGCCCGGTATGGGGCGTATTATCAACATCCATGAAAAACGGCAGCACTTGTGATGATCCATCCGGCAAAGTGAGATCCACCATTTGCGGCAGTGATTTCCAATGAAAAACGTTCTTGGCGAGATCATTGTCGGGAACGAGGCTGTTTGGCTTCTGCGTTGGCGCAGAACGGGCAAGCCCATTGATCGTGATCGACCCGGGCACAAGACCGTCTGTCCGACCAGCCTGCGCTTTGGCATCCATGGGAACATAACCGCGATTGACCATGAGGATGCGATCATCATTCAACTGAAAAGGCGTGTAGACGAAATAGCCCGGTCGGCTTTTGTGCGTGGCAAAGTAGTGCGCTTCGCTCTCGTTGAGAAAACGGCCGGTGGCTTGCATCGGGCGGTATTCGATGTCTTCACCGCTGCGCAATGCCTCGCCGATGGCTGAAACCGAGACCGGAGGGGCTTCAAGACCAGCCTCAACACGCGCGATCAAAGCTTCTTTCCAGGCGAGACGGTTCAATTGCCAAACACCGAGCCCGCACAAAAACGCAACGCCAAGAGCGATGCAGACCAGAAGAATTGCCGTTGACGCTCTCAATGCCTTTCTCCGTTATCCGTCGCGCCGGGTTTCGAAACGCGGTGCGTGTAAGTCAGTGCGATGAGAACACCTTTCAGCATGCGTAATGCGGGAAGCCCCAGTAAGAGAATCAATGGAAGCCACAATATCAGATGCACCCAGAACGGGGGTAAGTAGGCCAGCTCCACCCAAAGTGCCGCACCCAGCACAATGAACCCAAGCCCCATGATGATGAACACCGTCGGTCCATCACCGGAATCTTCGAAATCAAATGACATGTGGCATGCGCTGCACCGGTCGCGAACGGTCAAAAACCCTTTGAAAAGAACCCCCTCACCGCATCGCGGGCATTTGCCTCGTATCCCCGTTGGCACCGGGTCGAGCTTTGGATAATGGCGTTTTCGGGCGGCTGTCATTGCTTTTCAATTCCATATCGCGTTTGAGCGCCTGCTGTAATGGCGATTGTTTCACGAATAAAAACAGCGGCACATTTCTGCGCCGCTGCATTTTTCCTGTCGCACCTTGGAGTCAGACCAGACAGCCCAACCATCAGGATTAATGGTGGATTGTCGCTCCGGCAGATGCCCAGATGTAGACTGCAAAGAACAGGAACAACCAGACGACATCGACGAAGTGCCAATACCAGGCAGCAGCCTCGAAACCGAAATGCTGTTTTTCGGTGAAGTGGCCGCGCATGGCGCGGAACAAGCACACAGCCAGAAAAATCACGCCTATGAAAACATGAAAGCCATGGAAGCCTGTGGCCATGAAGAAAGTGGCACCATAAAGCGAATTCGAGAACGAGAACGGGGCAACGGCGTATTCAATGATCTGAACAGCAGCAAATATCAGACCCAAAACAATGGTCAGGAACAAGCCCCAAATCAGCCCCTTGCGGTCGCCTTCCAGCAGAGCATGGTGCGCCCAGGTTACCGTGGTGCCTGAAAGTAAAAGGGTGATGGTGTTGAAAAGCGGCAGATGAAGCGGATCAAGCACCTCAATGTTTGCAGGTGGCCATGTGCCGCCTGTGTAAGCGGTGCGCGCTTCCTGCACTGCCTCAGCAGGGAAAAGGGCAGCATCGAAAAACGCCCAGAACCATGCCACGAAGAACATGACTTCCGAGGCGATGAACATGATCATGCCGTACCGCAAATGGAGCGATACAACCTTGGTGTGATCGCCGGCGTGGGCTTCCTTTATCGTATCAGCCCACCAGCCGTACATGGTGTAAAGAACAATCCCCAAACCAATGACAAAGAGCCAGGGGCCCTCCATTCCAAATACGCTTGAACCCTGCAACCCACGCATCCACACGATACCGCCAATCGCCATGACCAGCGCACCAACAGAACCGATCAGCGGCCATGGGCTCGGATCAATGATATGGTAGTCGTGATTTTTGCTGTGTGCTTCGGCCATGATGGTCTCCCGCGAGGGCTTTCCTAATTTCTGATCGTCTTATAGCGGTTTAACACCAATTCTAAAGACTGGAATTTGATTTTTTAGCGCCCTGTGCAACGGATAGTTCGCGCTGCCCAGGCGATGTTTGAAGTTCTGCATTCTCTTCCGCCAACGCCTCGGCTTCAGCGTCTTCGTCATGGAAAAATGTGTAGGACAGGGTTATGGTGCCTGTGTCTTTCAACAACGGATCATTGACGATTTCCGGATCGACGAAAAAGACCACGGGCATTTCAACCTGCTCACCCGGTTTCAGTGTCTGTTCGGTGAAGCAGAAGCATTCCATCTTATTGAAATAAGCGCCTGCAACACCGGGCGAAACATTGAATGTCGCGGTTCCGAAACTTGCATCACTGCCGGTGTTTTTCGCAACGTAAAACGCCTGTTTCTTCTCGCCGATCTTCAACGTCATTTCACGTTGGCCCGGTTTGAATTCCCAGTCCAGATCGTTCGACGTGTTGGCATCAAAACGCACTGTAATCGTGCGGTCCAGCACGGTGTCGCTGGCAACATCCGTGCGCTGGGTGGTGCCGGCATAGCCGGTGACCTGACAAAACCATGCATAGAGCGGCACCGCAGCATAGGCCATGCCCAGCATGCCGAACGTGATGCCCAGACAAAGAGCCAGAGTTTTGGTCACGCTGCGCGAATTGTCCTGAGCCACCGCCATGATTTACTTGGTCTCCAGATTGATGATGGGACGATCCATCAGCTTGGGACCGAACTTAACAACCGTCGCAGCGTAAAAGACAGCAACCAGTGAAAGCAGAGCAACACCAATAGCAATGCTGCGCGAGCGCCGCGCCTTTGCCTGCTGGGGTGTCAGTGCAACCCGGTCCTCGATGGTGACTGCCATCGGATCATCCGTTTTCCCAGCACCGTGTTCCATCACCAACCGCCCACTCATGCCAGAATGTAAGCGCTGGTCAGGCGCAGGACCATGGCATCAACAATCAGCAATCCGAATATCGCGAACAGATAGACTATGGAAAAACCGAACAGCTTTTTCTCTGCCAGTAGTGACGGATCAGCACCGGCAACTTTCCAAACCCGGTAGGTCAGCCACAAGAAAGCGATGCCGAGGGCCAGCGCCAGAATGCCAAAGGCAGGACCAGCAAATCCGAGCGCATAGGGTGCAGCGCTCAAAGGAGCGAGGATCGTTGAATAAGCGAGCATCTGATTGCGTGTTGATCGTTCGCCACGAGCATTTGGCATCATGGGAACGTGAGCATCGTCATAATCGCGCATTTTCCAAAGCGCGAGTGCCCAGAAATGCGGTGGGGTCCAGATGAAAATGATGGCGAACAATGCAACACCTTCCCACCCAATAGAACCGGAGACGCAGGCCCAGCCAATCATCGGCGGGAACGCGCCCGCAGCACCACCGATAACGATGTTCTGCGGCGTCGAACGCTTCAGCCACATTGTGTAAATGACGGCGTAGAAGAAGATCGTGAAGGCCAGCAAGGCCCCGGCGACCCAGTTGACCAAAAGGCCAAGCGTCAGGACTGATATCATGGCTGTGACCATGCCGAAATTCAGCGCCTGCGCAGGCGAAACGACGCCAGATGGAATAGGCCGTTTGGCAGTCCGGCTCATGACGGCATCAATGTCAGCATCATACCACATGTTCATCGCGCCAGACGCCCCTGCCCCCACCGTAATGGCGGCAATCGCAATCAAAGCCAGTACAGGGTCAAGCGGCCCGGGCGCTGCCAACATGCCGGCAATCGCGGTAAACACCACAAGCCGCATCACCCGTGGCTTCATCAACGCGATGTAGTCGCGCGGTTCAGCGAGCGAAATATCGTTCGCTGAAAAATCTGCGCTGAGCGATGTGTGATCCGACATTGTATCCGGCCTTGTTGAGAACTCCGCCGCCCGTCAATTCCGAGCGGCGAAGCTGATGTCCAAACGTCTTACTTCACGCGTGGCAGTTGTTCCCACTGGTGGAATGGCGGCGGCGAAGACAGCTGCCATTCCAGTGTTGTTGCGCCTTCGCCCCATGGGTTGTCGCCTGCGACGCGTTTTTTCATGAACGCTTCAATAATGCCGTAGATGAAAACCAGCACCGCAAAGGCCGACAGATAGGAACCAAGCGACGAGACGTAGTTCCAACCAGCGAAGGCATCAGGATAGTCCACGTAGCGACGCGGCATGCCTGCGAGGCCCAGGAAGTGTTGTGGGAAGAACAGGATGTTCACGCCGATAAACGTCAACCAGAAGTGGCTTTTCGCGATTAACGAATTGTACATGTAACCCGTCATTTTGGGGAACCAGTAGTACCAACCCGCAAAGATTGCGAACACCGCGCCAAGCGACAGCACATAGTGGAAGTGAGCAACCACATAGTATGTGTCGTGGAAAGAACGGTCGAGGCCCGCATTGGCGAGCTGAACACCGGTCACACCGCCAACGGTGAATAGGAAGATGAAACCGATTGCCCACAGCATCGGTGTGCGGAAAGTGATCGAACCGCCCCACATGGTGGCGATCCAGGAGAAGATTTTCACGCCCGTCGGCACCGCAATCACCATCGTGGCAAACACGAAATAGCGCTGCGTGTTGAGCGAGAGGCCGACCGTGTACATGTGGTGCGCCCAAACGATGAAGCCGACAGCACCGATTGCGACCATGGCATAAGCCATCCCGATATAGCCGAAGATGGGCTTGCGCGAGAAGGTAGAAACGATGTGACTGATGATGCCGAAACCGGGCAGAATCAGAATGTAAACTTCCGGATGACCGAAGAACCAGAACAGATGCTGGAAGAGGATCGGGTCCCCGCCATATTCCGCCGTGAAGAAGGCGGTTCCGAAGTTGCGGTCCGTTAGCAGCATGGTGATGGCACCGGCCAGAACGGGCAGTGACAGCAACAACAGGAAGGCCGTGATCAGAACCGACCATGCAAACAGCGGCATTTTATGCAGCGTCATGCCGGGAGCACGCATATTGAAAATCGTCGTAATGAAGTTGATCGCACCAAGGATCGACGATGCACCGGCGATATGGAGTGCGAGGATGGCAAAATCGACCGCCGGACCGGGCTGGCCTGTTGTCGAAAGCGGAGGATAGATGGTCCATCCGCCACCCACACCCTGCCCGCCGGCGGGGCCTGGCATGAACACAGACATTGTCAGCAGAATCAAAGCCGGTGGCAGAAGCCAGAAAGAGATGTTGTTCATGCGCGGGAACGCCATGTCCGGCGCGCCGATCATGATCGGCACCATCCAGTTGGCAAAGCCGCCGATCAGCGCTGGCATCACCATGAAGAAGATCATGATCAGGCCGTGCGCGGTGGTGAACACATTGTACACGTGCGGATCGCCAAACACCTGCAGACCAGGCTCCTGCAGTTCCCAACGCATCATGACCGACAGGAAGCCGCCATAGATGCCCGAGAAAATAGCAAATATCAGATAGAGTGTTCCGATATCCTTGTGATTGGTTGAATAAAACCAGCGCTTGAAAAAGCCTGGTTTGTGATCGCCGTGTGCGTCATGTGATGCTGCATATGCCATCAGATTTGCCTTTTAATCTGCTTTTATTCCACTGGTCGAAATTGCCGCTCTATTCGCTTGCGGCCACGTCCACGTTCTTTTTGCGCTCTTTGAGTGTTGCCTGCAAAGCCCGGTTTGCGGCGTCCACGTCAGACTTTGCCGCGTTGGCCCATGTTGCATAGTCCGCTTCGGAAACCACGCGAATTGCTATTGGCATGTAAGCGTGAAACTTGCCGCAAAGCTCCGAACACTGGCCGTAATACAGGCCTTCCTTGGTGGGCTGAAAGAAAGTTTCGTTCAACCGGCCCGGATAACCGTCCATTTTAAGACCGAATGCTGGCAGTGCAAAATTGTGAATGACGTCGCCAGCCGTGACGAGAACACGCACGACCTTGCCGACAGGAACAACCATTTCGTTGTCCACAGCCAGCAGGCGCGGATATTCGCTCAAGTCTTCCTTACCAAGGCTCACACGCTCGGCCTGAGCCTTCTCATCATCACCAGCGATTTCAGCGACGCCGATCGGACGTGAGTCAAAAGCGATCTCGGAATCATCCTGATATTCATAACCCCAGTACCACTGATAGCCGGTTGCCTTGATTGTTACCGATGGTTCTTCCGGCGGGTTGAACTGCGCGGAAAGAAGCTGGAACGAAGGGATAGCCAAAGCGATCAGAATCACGACCGGAGCAAGCGTCCACACCACTTCCACAGTTGTGTTGTGCGTCACGTCCGATGGATTGGGGTTCGCGCTGGCGCGGAATTTTATCATCACATAGGCCAGCAGTCCAAGGACAAAGAGTGTGATCGGCACGATGAACCACAATGTCCATATATCGAATGCAATGATCGCTTCCATGCCCGGCGAAGCCGCAGGCTGATGCCACCACTGCCACGGCTCAGGCTTTGCGGCATGGGCCGCGCCCGCGCTGCCAAGCACCAGCGCCAAAAGGCTCGCCGAGGGTGCCAAAAATGTTTTTCGTACCAAACGTTGGATCGGACCGTGCATCCAATGATCTCCAAAATAAACAAGCTTAGGGCGGTCCAGGCTCCAGTCGAACCGCGTCGGGTTGTGTGAACCACAATGTTGTTGCCGCTGCAAGGATGTTGGGCGAGGATTCATGCGTCATTTTTGCCAAACCGACGGTTTTCATACGGAAAATGCCGCTTGCCCTTCAATATGCCGCAATCTTTGTTTTTGACGGCGGTTGAAAAGGGTTTTCGGGGTTGGCTGGCGTCGTTGTGAGGTTTAGCGGCAAGAGATGCTTTCAACTTGCGTTGAAACCGGTGTTTCGAAGTGTGCGCTGAACCGGTGACGATATGTTGCCAAACGCACTTTTGTTTTCGTTTGTGCTGGGGCACGTTTTGCAAACAGGGACTGAGATGATTCGATTTAATGCAAGGGCACAACAGGCGATGATTTTTCTTTGGGGTGGTCGTTTCAGATCAGCATTGCAAAAGTTCAAAGGCGGTGCAGCTGCGCTTTTGCTCGGTTCATCACTGGTTGCGGGAACGGCGACAGCTCAGACAACCGCCGAGAATTCGAACACCGTTAAATCAGGGTCCAAGTTCGGCGCCTGGTCGGTGATCTGCGACACACCCGCAGGTGCATCAGGCGAACAATGTGCGCTGATGCAGAACGTTGTCGCCGAGGACCGCCCGGAAGTTGGCCTATCCGTTGTGGTTTTGAAAACCGCAGACAACAAGGCCCGCATTCTGCGTGTTCTGGCACCACTCGGCGTGATTTTGCCGAACGGCCTTGGCCTCAATATCGATGGCAAAGATCTGGGCCGCGCTTATTTCGTACGCTGTATGGCGGATGGGTGCTATGCCGAGGTGATTTTGAAAGACGATCTTTTGAGCACAATGCAAGGTGGCCAGAACGCAACGTTCATTATCTTCGCCTCGCCTGAAGAGGGCATAGGCATCCCGGTTGACCTTTCGGGCTTTAAAGACGGCTATGCGAAGCTGCCTTAACGCATCCTTGCTCAAGAGCATTCGCTCACCTTTCCAGATATTTCTGATCGGCCAAAACCATGACTGACAGCCTGATTGACCAATTTGACTGCAGCCGCAGCCAGATCGAAAGCCTGTTGGGCAATACACTGCTGCATTGTGATGATGGCGAATTGTTCATGGAGCATGTTCAGTCAGAGTCACTTGTCTTCGACAACGGTACACTGCGTTCGGGGAGTTTTGACACCAGCCAGGGTTTCGGCCTGCGCAGCGTTTGCGGCGAAGTTGCGGGCTACGCCCATGCGGGCGACATGTCGCTTGCGGCCCTGAAACGCGCTGCCGATGCGGTGGGTGTTGTCACCAAGGGGCATTCCGGTGCCTATGCCGGGCCACCGGCACGCACCAATCGGAAGCTTTACAGCGACATCAACCCGCTTGGCGAACCATCTTTCGAGGCCAAGGCGCGTCTGCTTGAACAGATAGACGCCTATGCGCGCAATGCCGATGAGGCTGTTCGTCAGGTCAGCGTTTCGCTTTCCGGGTCCTGGCAGATTGTGGAAATTCTGCGTGCTGACGGTCATCTGGTGCGGGATGTCCGACCGCTCGTGCGCCTCAATGTATCGATTGTGGCTGGCAAGGGAGACCGGCAGGAAAGCGGGTCCAGCGGCCTTGGCGGACGGCACAGTTTTGAAAGCGTGGTCACCGAGGACAGCTGGAAAAGCTGTGTGGACGAAGCTCTGCGCCAGGCCAAGGTTAATCTGGAAGCCATCCCCTCGCCTGCCGGAACATTTGATGTCGTGCTCGGCGCGGGTTGGCCGGGCGTCATGCTGCACGAGGCTGTTGGCCACGGGCTGGAGGGCGATTTCAACCGAAAAGGCACATCGGCATTCTCCGGTCTCATGGGCGAGCAGGTGGCGGCCAAAGGCGTGACGGTTGTGGACGATGGAACGATCGGCGAAAGGCGTGGATCGCTGAGCGTTGATGATGAGGGCACGCCAACCCAATGCACCACACTGATCGAGGACGGCAAACTCGTTGGCTATATGCAGGACCGGCAAAATGCCCGCCTCATGGGAATGAAGGATACCGGCAATGGTCGGCGACAGTCCTACGCGCATATTCCCATGCCGCGCATGACCAACACTTATATGTTGGGCGGCGAGCACACGCCGGATGAAATCATCGCATCGGTGAAAGACGGCATCTATGCCGTTTCGTTCGGCGGCGGTCAGGTGGACATCACGTCCGGCAAATATGTGTTTGGCTGCACGGAAGCCTATCGCATCGAAAACGGCAAGATCGGCGCACCGCTGAAAAGTGCGATGATGATTGGCAACGGACCATCTGACATGAAGCGCGTGCGCATGGTCGGCAACGACATGGCGCTTGATCCAGGCATTGGCATGTGCGGCAAACAGGGCCAGGGCGTACCCGTGGGCGTTGGCCAACCGACTACCCGCATTGATGGCGTCACAATCGGCGGCACGCAAACCGGTTGATGCTGGCTTGCAGCAGATCGGTTTTGGTGGCTTTATGCCAACCTCAATTCCAGTTGAAATGGAGACCTCCATGCTCGATCAGGCAGACCATCTGAAATCCATTCAACGCGATCGCGAAGACCTCGCTTCCGCCATTCGCCTTGCCGCGCATTTCGACATGCATGAAGGCATCTGCAACCACTTTTCGGTTCAGTGTGATGGCCCGGAAGAGCGTTATCTCATCAATGCTTATGGCTGGCACTGGACGGAAATGACGCCAGAGCGCCTGCTGCTCATCGACGGCGATGGCAATGTGCTTGAGGGCGACGGCGAGGTGGAGGCTTCTGCCCGCAACATCCATATTTCAAGCCATCGCGCGAACCCGCGCCACAAGGCGATTTTGCACGTCCATATGCCTTATGCGACTTCGATTTCCATGCTCGAAGGTGGCCGTCTGCTGATGGCGCATCAGACCGCCTGTCGTTTCTATGGGCGCATTGGCTATGAAGAAGAGTTTGGCGGCATCGCGCTGACCGAAGAGGAAGGCGAGCGCATTGCGCGCGAGGCGAAATCCAAAGCGCATGTCGACTGTCTGTTTCTCGCCAACCATGGTGTTGTCTGTTCCGGGCCCACCGTCGCGCAGGCGTTTGACGATCTCTATTATCTCGAACGCGCTGCCAGACAACAGGTGCTTGCTCAATCGACCGGCCAGACGCTGAAACTGATCCCCGAAGCGACAGTTGAACTGACAGCCAAACAATTTCAGGCCGATTTTGAAGTCTATGCCGGGAAACACTTTGAAGCGCTCAAGCGCCTCGTCGCGCTTTGATTGTATACCGGTCATGAAAGTCTATACGCTCAAGAACTGCGACACCTGCAAGAAGGCTGTCAAATGGCTGGATGCAAAAGGCATCACTTTTGACAATCATGACATACGCGCTGACGGGGTGGATAAGTCTTTCGTCGCGCCCATTGTCGAAGCGCTGGGCTGGGAAGTCGCGATCAACCGCCGCAGCACGACCTGGCGCGGTTTGAGCGATGCCGAGCGGTCTGATCTTGACAACGCAAAGGCGGTCGAACTTATCCTGCAGCACCCAACCCTGATGAAACGACCGGTCTTCGTTATGCAAAACCAGACCATCGCCGGTTTCGACGCCAAAGCGCAGGCCACTTTGGATTCTGCACTGGCTTGACCTGCAATCAAGGATAGAGCCGTTGCGGCGTCCACCCGTTTTCACCGTGCGTGAAAACCGCGCGGTCATGTAGCCGAAATTCACCGTCTTTCCAGAATTCAATTTCCTGCGGCAGGATGCGGAAACCGGACCAGTGCGCCGGGCGGGGAATATTCTCGGTGCCGTAACGGGCCTCCACTTCCTCCAGCCGTGCAACCAGTGTCGCGCGGTCTTTCAGCGGCCTTGACTGGTCTGAAGCCCAGGCGCCCAAACGGCTTTGTGGGTGGCGGGAGTTGTAATAGGCATCCGCCTCCTCATCCGACACCACCTCGACCTCACCACGCACCCGCACCTGGCGACGCAGCGTCTTCCAGTGAAAACACATGGCAGCTTTGCCGGAAGCCAGCACTTCCTGCCCTTTTGTGCCCTCAAAGTTTGTGTAGAACACAAATCCGCGCTCGTCGTGCCCCTTGAGCAGGACAGTGCGCACATTGGGCATGCCAGTGTCATCAACCGTTGCCAGGGCAACGGCATTGGGATCGTTCAATTCACTTTCAACGGCCTCTGCCAACCACTCCTCAAACAGGGCATGCGGATCTGTGCGCTGGGTAAAATCCATAATTATTCCTTTACCTGTTTTTAACCGTCCAACAGCGACAATAGAGGTTGGGACAGGTGTATCTCGCGTTGAAGCCTTTAGAAGGCTGGGGACTGTACGAAGTGACGATGAACTCAAATATTGAATGGAATAGCCGCAGCAGAGGCCAGTTGGCACCGGCGATGCTGGTTGCGGCATGTGTGGCGTTGAGCGCTTGTGCTGTCAACGGCAATTCCCTTCCTGAACTCACATCAAGCGATCAATTGGTGACGAATTCCGTCGCCGAACAGGCACGGCCAAACGGTGTTTCAAAAACCGATGCTGAGGTCATCAAATCGACCGTTGCGAGCATTGACGACGCATCGCGCACCGAGCCACTGGCCTGGAGCAACCCGGAAACCGGCTCGTCCGGTGCCATTGTTGCAATTGACCAGTTCATGGGCAAACACGGCCAGCGCTGCAAAGGTTTCAAAACCACGCTTTCCAGTTTCATGGGCATTTCCTATTACGATGGTGAAGCATGCCAGATCAGCCCCGGCGAATGGGTTCTGTCCTGGTTTAAAAGCGCTGACTGAGCCTGACTTTTCCAGCAAACCAGCTCAAATTGCTGCCAATTGAGGCATTTAAAGCGCTTCGGTTCTGGATTCACTGACATTTTGTCCCATATTGATTGAAACGGCGGTGCCTGTTTTCACAGCCCGCGCTTCTTCTTTGCGATAATAGCAGTGTCAGGTTTGTTGTATGCGAGATCCTTATCAGGTGCTTGGCGTTTCCAAGTCGGCCAGCCAGAAAGAGGTGAAATCGGCTTTTCGCAAACTCGCCAAACAGTTTCACCCCGACCAGAACAAAGACAATCCGCAAGCGAAGGAAAAGTTCGCTGAGGTAAACACCGCCTACGAAATTCTTGGCGATAGTGCCAAGCGTGCGAAATTCGACGCTGGCGAAATCGATGCCGAAGGCAAGGAACGTTTTTCCGGTTTCGAAGGCTTTTCCGGCCAGCGCTCCCAGGGCGGCGGACCATTCTCGGGCGGTGCGGGCTTTTCCGGAGCAGAAGACATTCTGAGCCAGATGTTCGGTGCCGGTTTCGGTGCGAGCGCCGGCCATCCGGGCGCCGACCCGTTTGGTGGAGCGGGCCCCCGCCCCCGACAGCGGGCGCAGCGTCCGCCAAAGGGCGAAAACAGGAAGATCACGCTTTCCGTTCATCTCAAAGACCTCGCCGCCGGAAAAGCGCCTGTGCGACTTGGACCGGACCGGACGGTGAATGTCACCATTCCACCCGAGGCGCAGGACGGGCAGGTCATCCGTTTGAAAGGGCAAGGCGGTGAAGGTGCCGGTGGGCGCGGCGATGCGTTGATCACTCTTTCGATCTCACGCCATCCGGATTTCCGGCGCGAAGGTGCCAATCTGCGTATCCATGTTCCGGTGGAACTGAGAACAGCTGTGCTTGGCGGCAAAATCCGTGTGCCGACGCTGGGCGGCGCGCTCGCGTTGACCATTCCTGAATGGTCAAGTTCCGGAGATGTGTTTCGTGTGCGCGGAAAAGGATTGCCCAAACGCGATGGTGGGCAAGGTGATATTCTCGCCGTCCTCGCGATCAGTCTGCCGGAAGAAAAAGACGACGATCTGATCAGGCTCATGCAGGCACGTGCATCGGCAAAGGCTGGTTGAACAACCGCGCAAGCTGCTTGAAGCAAGGCGGGGGCTATGCCATACCCCGCTGTGCAGGGTGGCTGGCCCGGCATGTTATTTTCGAGTCGAGCGTTGGTGGACACTATGAGCGATGCGCAGGGATTAATGGCGGGGAAACGAGGCTTGATTATGGGCCTTGCAAACAACCGTTCAATTGCATGGGGCATTGCGCAAGCCCTTTCTGACGCTGGTGCTGAAATTGCCTTTACTTATCAAGGCGATGCTTTGAAGAAGCGCGTTGAGCCGCTGGCTGCAAGTCTGAACGGCTGGGTGGTTGGCGATTGCGATGTCAGCAAGCCGGAAACGATAGACGCCTGCTTTGATGCTTTGGCCGAAAAATGGGGCTCGATTGATTTCGTTGTCCACGCCATCGGATTCTCCGACAAAAACGAGCTGATCGGCCGGTATGTGGACACATCGTCCGATAACTTTAAAAAAACGATGGATATATCTGTTTACTCGCTGACGGCTGTTGCCCAACGCGCTGAGAAGCTGATGACCAATGGTGGTTCGCTTTTGACGCTGACATATTATGGCGCAGAGAAGGTGATGCCGCACTACAATGTCATGGGCGTAGCAAAGGCCGCACTCGAGGCCAGTGTGCGCTATCTGGCCGTTGATCTCGGCTCTCAAAACATCCGCGTCAACGCTATTTCGGCTGGCCCGATCAAAACGCTCGCGGCGGCGGGCATTGGCGATTTCCGTTACATTCTCAAATGGAACGAATACAATTCGCCACTCAAACGCACTGTTTCCATTGATGAGGTCGGCAAATCGGCTCTCTATTTCCTGTCCGACCTTTCGTCGGCGGTTACCGGCGAAGTGCACCATGTTGATTCCGGCTTCCATACAATCGGCATGAAAGCCGTTGATGCGCCGGATATTTCGGTCGTGAAAGACTGATTGGTGACATCCAGCCCTAAAATCTACTTCGTTCGCCACGGACAGACCGATTGGAATGTCGAATATCGCCTGCAGGGGCAGAAAGATATTCCGATCAATAAAAAAGGCCGGACCCAGGCCAAGGCGAATGGCGAGAAGCTGAAAACACTTCTCGATGACCCCGGTCGCCATCGTTTCATTGCAAGCCCGCTCGGCCGCACGCGAGAAACCATGAACATCATCCGCATGGAACTGGGATTGCCCAGCTACGGTTATGAGACCGACGACCGACTGCGGGAAATATCGTTTGGCCTTTGGGAAACCTACACATTCGATGAATTGCGCATCGATAACAATGCAGCGGTCGATGCCCGGTTTGAAGACAAATGGAATTTCAAACCACCGCAGGGTGAAAACTACGCCATGCTGCTCGAACGGGTGAAAAGCTGGCTGCGCTACGTCAACGAAGATTGCGTCGTGGTGTGCCACGGCGGCATCGTGCGGGTGTTGATGCACCATCTCAACGGCGCATCGCAGGAAGATGCCGTGCAGGCCAAAGTTCCGCAGGACAAAGTCTTTTTTTGGGATGGCAATTCGGCGGAATGGTTGTAAAATAAAGATGTGAAAAATTGTTCTGGGGGAACTCCATAATATGACTTTGAATTTGACGACGCGCGCATCCGTAGTGTGCGCTGGCCTGGCGGTTGCGTTTGCAGCCACATTTGTTGCTGATCCGGCATTTGCCGCCCGCAAAAAAATGGATGTCCGAGCTGGCGCGACCACGACGATCAGCAGCATGGGCGTTTACAATACCAGCAATTGCAATGCGGCACCTTATCCAAAGGTCTGGCTCAAACAGCCCAAGAACGGCGTTCTCAAGTCGTTCAAACGGCGGGTACGTGTTGAAAAAGGGCGCAAATGCGCCGGCAAAATGCTGAATTACACATTCGTTTCCTACACGCCAAAGCCGGGTTTTCGTGGCGATGATAGGGGAAAAGTTGTGTTCTCTTTTCCAAGTCATGCCGGGGCAACGGTGCATTCGAAGGCCTACTCGACCACCTATACATTCAACGTCAAATAGCTCATTTCCGACCGGGCGGTTGAATACAAAGCAGACCGCCGATTGAAGGGCTTTTGTTGGTTGCAAAAACACGCTAGAGGCGTCTCGGTTCATTTTCCGGGGCGCCTTTTTCATGTTTGAAACACCAAAACCCAATCTTGGCGGTGACCAGCCAGCTGTTGTGAAGTCGTGGGATGAGTGGTCGCCCCTCAAACACGTGATTGTTGGCGTTGCAGACGGCGGCATGATCCCTCCTTCCGAACCGGCGCTTGATGCGAAGGTTCCTGAGGATTCCGACATGAAGGGACAGTGGGGCCCGCGCACGCAGGACACTGTGGACGCCGCTAACGCCCAGTTGGACAATTTCGCAAGGGTGCTTGAGAGCCGCGGCGTTCGTGTTGACCGTCCGACGCCGATCGATTTTTCCGAGCCCGTTTCCACACCCGACTGGGATAACCCCTCATCGTTTGGCTGTATGCCGCCACGCGATGTCATTTTGACGGTGGGCAAGGAAATGCTTGAGGCAACGATGTCCTATCGTTGCCGGTTTTTCGAATATCTGTGCTATCGCCCGCTCCTGCAGAAATATTTTGAAGATGATCCGGGTATGCGCCATACGGCAGCACCCAAACCACGCATGACGGATGCTTCCTACCGTCCCGATTATCTGTCGGAATCAATCGGCGTGGATAAGCGGTTGCAGTGGACGGCTGACAAGTTTTTCGTCACCACCGAAGAAGAACCGATGTTCGATGCAGCTGACGTGCTGCGCTTCGGCAAGGATCTGATTGTGCAGCACGGCTTCACGACCAATCTGAAGGGCATCGACTGGCTGCGCCGCCATTATCCGGATCATCGCGTCACGGCGGTCAACTTTCCCGGCGACCCCTACCCGATCCATATCGACGCGACGTTCACGCCCATTCGCCCCGGCCTGATCATCAACAATCCCGAACGGCGGTTGCCGGACGATCAGCGGGCGTTCTTCCATCGCAACGATTGGGAAATCGTTGATGCGGCGCGGCCCGCTCACAACACCCCGCCTCCGCTTTGCTATTCATCCGTATGGCTTTCGATGAATGTTCTCATGGTGGATGAAAAAACGGTTTGTGTTGAAGCCTCGGAAGTCAACCAGATGGAACAGTTTGACAAAATGGGTCTGGAAGTCCTGCCCATTCCGTTCCGGGACGCCTATGCGTTTGGCGGAGCACTCCATTGTGCAACAACGGATGTTTTCCGCGAAGGCGATCTGACCGACTATTTTCCCAAAGGCTAACGCCCTTCCCTCCGGTTCATGGTGAATCAATCCTTTTCGTAATTGCAGAATTCTTGGCATAGATATTTCACAAGCGAGATTGTGGAATATCTATGCCGAGAAACTGTGGCTAGTTTTTCCTTGTCAACACACTTGGAAAAACCATCATGCCCCGCCTCAAAACATTCATTTCAACTGCAATCGCATCGTTCCTCATCATTGCAGGTGCGCAAGCGCAGACCCAGCAGGCATCCATGGGCGGGATGGATGACATTCTCATGCAGCAGGTGCTCGAACGCGCCATGGACAATGGCATCACCATGCAACTGATCGTGCGCTGTCAGCCTGAATCAGTTGGTGTCATGCAATTCGACAAGATTGCAAAAACCTATCTGAGCGCTGACAACAAAAGCCATTCGAGCTTCACCATGGCATGGAAATCCACCTGCCATCTGTCCTGATTGAAACCTTACGCCCGCTCCGAAATGCCGCCATGCGCTTCTGACCAATCGTAGGGTGCGTTCAGGAAAGCTTTCACGGCTTCGAGCGTCTTTTCGTCGAACAATTTGTCGGCGCGCGCCACATCCAGCACTTCGTGCCAGGTGGTCAGATAGTGCAGGTTCATGCCGTGTGATTTGAGCGTTGCCGGCGCATCTTTGAAGATGTCGTAGTAAAACACCGAGAACGTATCGGTGACCGTTGCACCCGCGTCGCGAATGGCATCCGCGAATCCGATTTTTGATCCTCCGTCCGTCGTCAGATCTTCCACGAACAGCACCCGCTGGCCTTCTTTCAAATCACCTTCGATGCGGGCATTGCGGCCAAAGCCCTTGGGCTTCTTGCGAATATAGATCATCGGCAGGCCCAGGCGTTCCGACATGAAGGCGGCATAGGGAATGCCCGCCGTCTCTCCCCCCGCCACAACATCATATTTTTCGAACCCCGCATTGCGCATCACCGTCGCGCAACCAAAATCGCAGACGGCCGAGCGGATGCGCGGATAGGAAATCAGCTTACGGCAGTCGATATAGACCGGGCTTTTGAGGCCGGATGTGAACGTATAGGGCTCATCGGCACGAAAATGCACGGCCCCGATTTCCCACAACATGCGGGCCGTCAGTTCGGCGATGGTTGCCTCGTCCGGAAATGAATTTTGAAACATTATGCGTCCTCCACCTGCCAGAATACGTCAAATCCCGGTTCAAACACGGTGACGGGTCCGGCACCGGTCTCTCTTTGTTTGGGGAATGTCACAGGCTCATCGCCT
Organism: Pseudomonadota bacterium; assembly: GCA_039180085.1. Lineage (GTDB taxonomy): Bacteria > Pseudomonadota > Alphaproteobacteria > Rhizobiales > Rhizobiaceae > Pseudahrensia. Next base: position 1,263 of record JBCDDX010000005.1, on the reverse strand, counting down.
TTCACAAGCGTGAGCGTGGTTTCGTTCACAGGCAGACCGTAAAAAGCGGGTCCGTTGCGCGAGGCAAAGGCCTCCAGCCTGTTAAGCGCCTGCTCTTCCTCAAACACATGGGCCAGCAGGCTCATCGTGTTGAGCGATGTGTAGCACCCGGCACAACCGCAGGCGTTTTCCTTTAAGTCGGTTGGATGGGGCGCACTATCTGTTCCCAGGAAGAAGCGTGCATCGCCGCTTGTCGCCGCAGCGCGCAGGGCCAGACGATGCGACTCCCGCTTGGCGACCGGCAGGCAATAATAATGGGGCCTGATACCGCCCACCAGAAGGTGATTGCGGTTGATGATCAGATGATGGGTCGTGATGGTCGCGCCAAGCCCCTCATCGTTTGATTTTACATAATCGACGCCATTGCTGGTGGTCACATGTTCCATCACCACTTTGAGGCCGGGCACGCGCTGGCGCAGCGGGTCCAGCACCCGGTCGATGAACACCGCTTCCCGGTCAAAAATATCGATATCGGCATCCGTGACTTCGCCATGAACGCAAAGCGGCAACCCGATTTCAGCCATGCGCTCGAGCACGGGAATGACCTTGTCGAAATCCTTCACACCGGAATCGGAATTGGTTGTCGCTCCTGCGGGATACAGCTTCAGCGCTTTCACGAGGCCCGATTTCGCGGCCTGCTCCACATCATCCGGATCCGGTGTCTCGGTCAGATAGAGCGTCATCAGCGGCGTGAAATGGGCACCTTCGGGAAGGGCCTTCAAAATCCGTTCGCGATAGGCTACCGCCTGATCGCCCCGCACGACCGGTGGCACGAGGTTGGGCATGATGATTGCGCGCGCAAAGTGGCGGGCACTGTCTCCAATCACGCCTTCCAGCATTGCGCCGTCACGCAGATGCAAATGCCAGTCATCCGGCGTTGGTATTGTAAGAGTTTGCATGGCGCTTTGCTCGTTCCTGATCACTGGTCCTGTTTAGAACCCGCCGCCACGAAGCGCCAGTGATGTGAATGTCATCCACAAAGGTTTAATAGGGGTTTCACGGGATTGTTTATGCAAACACCGCCCAAGCCTCACCATTCCCACGCCCGTGTTTCCACGTCTGGGTGTTGATCAAACATCTCAGTCAACCGACGGAACGCCCTGCGGACGCTGGCCAGAGAATACGAATGTTTGCGAACGCGGGGCGTTCCGTCCCGGTGGCTGCGCAATTCCCTTTCTGCTCCCTGCAAAGCAAAGAGCACTGTCCCTAAGGCGGCCTACGATT
>JBCDDX010000004.1:0-155403 GCA_039180085.1 Pseudomonadota bacterium | reverse complement strand
GGCTCTTTGGCGGAAACAGCACGAGGCCATTCTGCTCGAAGACCGACCAGTACCAGCGGATGCCCCAACTGTTTGATTTGCCTGCCATCTGCATTTTCATCAATGCGGTATAATCATATGTCCCGTTGAGATTAAAGCGCGAGCGCAGAGCGCGGTCAGAATTCAGGCGTTCCCAACCGCGGGCTTCTGGATCGAAATGCGTCCAAGCGCGATCCCATGTTGCCCAGCCCCAGGTGGTGGTGAAAGGCAGGAATATCGCCTCGGTGCGATCTGAGAAAGCAGGGACATCGAACATGTGACCGGAAATCTGAAAGACCGATTCCGTGTCTGCGTAGCGGTTGAGTGCGGCATTCATGTACTCGATGAAACAAGGCGCCAGATCGAGATCGTCTTCTATCACAATGGCGCGACCATCCCGTTCCACAAGTTCGCTGACACCGCCGATAATCGAGCGCGCCAGACCCTGATTGGTGGCCGCTTCACGAATGTCGGTCGCGTTTCCCAACAGATCGCGGGCCGTCTGACGCGTCGCTGCGACGGCATCTTTTTCGGCATCCGAGCGCGGGCCGTCGCAAAAAACGGTGATGGGACTGCGATCCGCTCCCGTGCAATCCATGAGTGTCTGCAGCGTTCGGCGCAGGTGATCTGGACGGTTGAAAGCAAAAACGGCAACGGGAGCATTCATGCGCGGACCATTCTCTCGAAAGCGGTGCTGAGCGCGGTTTGAATCATGGTCTTGAAATATCCGGTGTGAAACCTGCGCAACCCCTCCAGATTGAGCGGCAATTGCTCTGACTGATCGGTTTGATGCGCGCCATAATACACAAAAGAGCTAAGAAATTGTCTGCACCGAAAACAATGAGGCCGAAGCTTTCGCCCCGGCCTTTCATTTGTCTGGGAAGCCGTTGAGTGGCTGGACCTAGAACAGGCCTTCAATCAATCCCTGATCGTTGAGCATAATGCTCTCCGACGATGGGACGCGGGGAAGGCCAGGCATCGTCATGATCTCACCGCAGACCACCACAATAAAACCGGCACCGGCTGAAAGGCGCACCTCGCGCACAGGGACGCTGTGGCCATTGGGTGCGCCGCGCAGATTTGGGTCGGTGGAAAAGGAATACTGGGTTTTTGCCATGCAGACAGGCAAGTCCTTAAAGCCCTGTTCTTCCCACTGCTTCAGCTGGTCGCGCACCTTCTTATCGGCCAGAACCTCATCAGCGCGGTAAATACGCTTGGCGATGGTTTCGATTTTTTCCATAAGCGGCATGTCATCAGGATAAAGTGTCTGGAACTGCGCCATGTCGGCATCGGCAATCTCTGCAACGCGCGTGGCAAGTGATTCAATGCCTTTCGAGCCATCGGCCCAGTGTTTGCAGAGGATGGCCTCAGACCCAAGGCTTTCGACATAGGATTTGCAGGCTTCGATTTCTGCGTCCGTGTCGCCATGGAAATGGTTGATCGCAACAACAGTCGGCACACCGAAGGATTTGACGTTCTCAATGTGGCGGCCAAGGTTTGCGCAGCCGTCTTTAACCGCCTGCACGTTTTCAGCCGCCAAATCCTGCTTGAGCACCCCGCCATTCATTTTCATCGCGCGAATCGTTGCAACGATCACGACGGCCGATGGTGCAAGACCTGCTTTACGGCACTTGATGTTCATGAACTTCTCCGCGCCGAGATCAGCACCGAAACCGGCTTCGGTGACAACATAGTCAGCAAGTTTCAGGGCTGTCTTGGTTGCAACCACCGAATTGCAGCCATGGGCAATGTTGGCAAACGGGCCGCCGTGCACGAAGGCCGGATTGTTTTCCAGCGTCTGCACGAGGTTTGGCTGCATGGCGTCTTTCAGCAGAACGGTCATCGCGCCATCGGCTTTCAGATCACGACAGGTGATCGGTTTGCGGCCACGTGTGTAGGCGACGATGATATTGCCAAGGCGTTCCTGCAGATCGTCAAGATCGTTGGCGAGGCAAAGGATAGCCATCACTTCCGATGCAACGGTGATGTCAAACCCGGCCTGACGTGGGAACCCGTTTGGCACGCCGCCAAGTGACGTAACGATATCGCGCAGCGCGCGGTCATTCATGTCCATCACGCGTTTCCAGCTGACGCGTCGAATGTCGATTTCCAGCGTGTTGCCCCAATAGATGTGGTTGTCGATCATGGCCGACAGAAGGTTGTGGGCCGAGGTGATCGCATGAAAATCGCCCGTAAAGTGCAGGTTCATGTCCTCCATAGGTACAACCTGCGCATAACCACCACCGGCTGCGCCGCCCTTCATGCCAAAGCAGGGGCCAAGGGACGCTTCGCGAATACAGATTGCTGCTTTCTTGCCAATCGCATTCAAGCCGTCGCCGAGACCGACGGTTGTGGTGGTTTTGCCTTCGCCAGCGGGTGTCGGGTTGATGGCGGTCACAAGGATCAGCTTGCCGTCTTTCTTACCGGCCTGCGCCTTGATGAATTCAGCGCTCACCTTGGCCTTGTCGTGGCCGTACGGGACCAAATCTCCAGGTTCGATGCCAAGCTTTGCGCCGATCTCATTGATCGGCTTCTTTTTGGCCTCGCGGGCAATTTCGATGTCGGTTTTGAAAGCCATGGATGGTCCTGATGCAGTGTGAGAGAGCCGCAATTGCGGAGGGTGCGTTGTTGTCTTTCAAATGTGGTCAATTTGACTTTTCACCGAAAGACATGAAATTGTCATTTTCAGACATCTTAAGAGTATCCCGTCTTGCCCAACATTGGCTCTTTTGCGTTTTCAGGCGACCAATTGGTGCCCAGCGAACGGAGCGAAGATATCACCACCACTCGGATTGCCGTCCTGCTGGTCGACGGATTTGCGCTGCTAAGCTACGCATCGGTGGTTGAGCCACTGCGGGCAGCGAACACTCTGGCGGCGCGTGGCCTCTACGATATTTCACAAATACCGGTTATGGGTTCACAAGCCCGCAGTTCCAGCGGCTCGGTCGTGCGAGCCGATGCGCAGCTCGGAGAAACAGTGGATTTTGACCTGGTGATCCTCATTGCAGGTGACGAAGGACTGAATCTGGAACAACCCAACCTGCTGCATTGGCTTCGCACGATGGCACGCAGGGGCGCAACGATGGCGGGCGTGTCCGGGGGGGCGATTATTCTGGCGCGGGCGGGATTGATGACTGATCGTGCTATGACGGTACACTGGGAACACTGGGAAGCCGTGCGTGAGTTGTTTCCTGCTTTGCATATTTTGCCCAGCCTGTTTGTCATGGACGGCAATCGGGCGACCTGCGCCGGCGGCGTGGCGCCGCTTGATATGATGCATGCGTTTATTGAACGGGACCACGGCGTTTCACTCGCACGCCAGGTCAGCGACTGGTATCTGCACACCCAGGTTCGCCTTCCCGCTGATCCGCAACGTTCCGGGTTGGCGGAACGCTATCGTCTGTCGAGTAAGCCGATGGTGTTGGCAGTTGAGGCGATGGAAAAGAACATCGACCAGCCGCTGACGCTGGAAGAGATCGCCGCGACATGCGCACTTGGTACGCGGCAACTCAATCGGCTGTTCGCGCAATATCTGGGGCAGGGGACGATGGCATTTTATCGCTCCATGCGGCTTGAACGAGCGGCGTCGCTTTTGCAGCAAACCGCATTGCCCATTACGGATGTCGCTCTGGCCACCGGTTTTGGTGATTCGGCGCATTTTTCAAAAGCGTTTCGAGCAAAATACGCGCGCTCGCCTCGAGAAATGCGCGACAACTGGCGACGCAGGCAGGGCGCAGTCGACCAAACATGATGCATAAGTTTTGAAACCATTTCAGGTTTCGCGCGTATCGGTTATACTCAATTGTAGTGACTGCCGGAGCACAACCATGAAAACCAAACACCTGATAACCGCAACATGTGGCCTTATGGCTTGCGCTTTCGTGGCTGCCGCGCCCGCAAACGCCAAAAAACTCTCCAGCTCTGAAATTCGTTCCACGATTTCTGATAAACGCGTCATGTTGGCCACACGCTGGGGAGGGTTTCCGCTGGTTTATGATTCAAGCAAGCGCGTCACCGGCGATGGTACAGGGCTTGGCCTTGCCCGCTTTTTTGCGCCTAAGGAAACCGGCAATTGGTGGGTGAAATCCGGCCAATTGTGCCAAAAGTTTCCAACATGGTATCGCGGCCGCACATTCTGCTTCACGCTAACCAAAACCGGACCCAAAGAATTGAAATGGGTGCGCGAAGACGGATATTCGGGCACGGCCACGATCACAAATTAGGCGTTGTTTGTCGGACTTGATGTTCGCCGTGCTTGTTGGGCTTGCACGGAATAATATGCCGCAGTCGCCGACCGGTTTGTTAAGCGGTTTGAAAGCTCGTCGCCTTTAGAGTACAAAGCTTGAAGCTTTCCTGCGGGAAGCCAATCCATGCTTTGGGACGGACCGGCGTGCAGTTCAATTTTAATGTCAAATCAGCTTCGCTCGTCGCTTTGCTGGCCATAACGCTTTCAGCCTGCGTGGGAAGCGGTGGAAGTGTGGTGCAAAAAGCGCTGACACCTACCAAGGAAACGCTGGAGAAAACCAAGCACATCAACAATAAGACCAAGTTTTCAAGCAAGGCTTATGGTGTTGTATCCAGCCCGCGCGTGACAACATCGCGGAAAGTGCGCAAGGGCGGCGGACGACGCCAGATCGGGCGGCCCTACAAGATTCGCGGCAAGTGGTATTATCCAAAAGAGCAGCCAGGCTACAACAAGGTCGGCAATGCGTCCTGGTATGGTCCGAATTTCCACGGACGCCTCACCGCCAATGGTGAAATCTACGATCAATATGCGTTGTCGGCCGCTCACCCAACCTTTCCATTGCCGAGCTATGCCCGGGTGACCAATTTGAAAAACGGGCGTTCCGTTGTAGTGCGGGTTAATGATCGCGGGCCTTACCATGCGGGCCGAATTATCGATTTGTCGGCACGCGCCTCAAAGCTTCTCGACTATCAAAAGAGCGGTGTCGCACGCGTCCGCGTCCAATATGTCGGCCAGGCGCCGTTGCATGGGCGAGATGAAAACTATCTGGTTGCCTCCTATCGAGGTGCACCGCTTGATGGTGGTAATGGGAGCGGCACTCTTGTGGCTCTTGCAGATACGCCCAAACGACCTGTTCCCCAAAAGGCTATCGACAACACTGCCGGACAGGCTCCCATCAGCCCAGCAGCACCGACAAAAACCATTTCAGAAACTGGTCTCGGCCCCAAGGATGTTGACCCTTTCCTGCGCGATCTCAATGCCATACGTCAGCACCGCGATACCGGCAGTACGATTGCGCTGCGGCTTTCTGAAGAAGAGTTGATCCGCATGAATGCGGCAGCGTCTGTCAGTTCAGGCGCAAGTGCGGACCAATCACAAAATGCAAGGTCGGCACGGGTGCCGCCTGCGGCTGTTCAATCGCAGTAGAAGCTGCACTTCTGAATACATGTCCTCAAGGAACTGTGAGAGCTTCTGGCAGTTCGGTGCTGTATGGTTGAATTTGTGGGGCCAGCGGTTAGAGTTATATACGCTCCGTACCAAAGCCCCATATCCCGACGGAAGGATTTTCCGGTTAGGGTCACTTCGTCCTGATCAGGTAATGTGATGAACAGTCTACTGCCGCGCCGGTTTCTTTTTGAACCACATGCCCTGTTAACGGGCTTGCTGGCTTTTGTGCTGCTGGTGTGCTGCGCCGCTGGCGTCGCACAGGCCCAGTCATTTCAAACAAAGGCAAAACAGGCGCTTGTGCTGGATTATGACAGCGGTTCGGTACTGTTCCAGAAGAATGCCGATCAACCTATGCCGCCAGCTTCCATGGCAAAGCTGATGACAATGGAGGTGGTGTTTGATGCCCTTTCAAAAGGGCAATTGACCTACGATTCGACCTTTACGATTTCAGAAGATGCATGGCGGCGCGGTGGGTCTGAATCCGGTGGGTCGACCATGTTTGCTAAGCTTGGCGATGATATTCGGTTGGAAGACCTCATTCGCGGTGTGATCGTGCAGTCGGGTAACGATGCATCAATGGCCATTGCCGAAGGCATGGCGGGGTCGGAGATCGGTTTCGCCGGCTTGATGAACGAGCGCGCCCGGCGGATAGGACTAAAGGATTCGACGTTCAGAAATTCGACCGGTTTGCCCCATCCCGAACAGTTGGTCACGGCGCGAGACCTCGCCAAATTGGCGCGGCACATCATCAAAACCTATCCCGAACAGTATAAGATATATGCCGAGCCGGAATTCACCTGGAACCGCGTTCGCCAGCGTAATCGCAACCCGATTTTGGGTAAGGTTGAAGGGGCGGACGGTCTTAAAACAGGGTTCACGAAAGATTCCGGTTACGGGCTGGTTGGCTCCGCTCAGGCGAACGGCCGCCGCATCATCATCGTGCTCAATGGGATGAGTTCGCAAAAAGAGCGCGCCAACGAGGCTGTCAAACTGATGCGTTGGGCGTTTCGCGCCTTTCAGGCGATCGAACTCTTCGAGAAAGACGAGATCGTCGGCGAAGCGACTTTGTACGGGGGCGAGCGTTCCGGCGTGCCGCTGGTGGCTGAAGGCCCCTTGCGAATCTTTGTACCTGTTGGTTTTCGTGACCGTTTGAAAGCTGACATCGTTTTCACAGGCCCCATTCCGGCACCCGTTGAGAAGGGTGCTCGCGTTGCCACGTTGCAGGTTACGATTGATGGCAAAGTGAGCCAGGAAACGCCGCTCTATGCGGCGGAAGATGTTGGTGAAGGTTCCATCACCCAGCGCGCGGTCGATGCCGCCAAGGAACTGCTCCTTGGCCTTATTCGCTTCGATTAGTGCCGCAAAGGGATGCGGGGCCATTTTATCACGTTTGAAGGTGGTGAAGGAGCGGGTAAATCCACTCAAATCAAGCGGTTATCAGAAAAATTCGAGAATTTAGGTTATCAAACGTTGATAACGCGTGAGCCCGGCGGTTCGGCTGGAGCAGAAGCGGTTCGTCATGTGGTTCTTTCTGGCGCCGCAAAACGTTGGGGCGCGCCGATGGAGGCACTTTTGTTCGCGGCCGCGCGCAGCGACAATGTCGAACAGATCATCAAACCCGCTCTGGAGCGCGGCGAGGTCGTGCTGTGTGACCGGTTCATGGATTCAAGCCGCGTCTATCAGGGCATGACGGGTGAGGCAGGGCTGGAATTTGTGTTGGGCATGGAGGGGGCGGTGACGGAGGGCGCACGGCCGGATCTGACGCTGATCTTCGATATCGATCCGAAACTTGGCCTTGAACGCGCAGCACAGGTTTGGGCGGGTGATGGGCCTGATCGCTATGAAGCCGATGATATGGCGACTCATATTGCCCGTCGAGAGGCGTTTTTGAGCATCGCTGCTGATGAGCCGGACAGGTGTGTCGTGATCGATGCTTCAAAAAATCTCGACGAAGTGGAGGCTGCGGTGAATGCCGCGGTTGATGCGTATTTGGCCCGCAAGGATCGCAGCAACGCTAAAAAAGCGAAGCCAAAGAGGGCGGTCGAAAGCTCTGCCAAAAAGAAGATGAAACCCACGGCGAAGAAAAAGCCGCCCTCGAAAGTAGTCACTTCAAAATCAGGCAAAGCCTCTGACAAACGAAACGCGCCGGCATGATGGAAGCTGAGGAAAGGCCGGTTGCGGATCGTATCGACGATGTTCCGTTGCCCAGTGAAAGCATGTTTCTGGAAGGGCATGCAGAAGCGGCCCAAAAAATCGCGAGCCTTTACAAGTCAGGGACGCTGCACCATGCATGGCTGCTCAGCGGTCCGCGCGGCATAGGCAAGGCCACATTCGCATTTCATGCTGCGCGCCATCTGCTGGCCCATCCCGACGGGGCCAGCGCGCCTGATCACATCGATCCTGAAAGCTGGCCGCACAATCTGGTTCGCCAGGTCGCTCAGGCGGCTCACCCAGACCTGCTGCATCTTACCCGCCCGTGGGATGATAAGACCAAGCGTTTCAAGACGCAGGTCTCGGTGGATGAGGTGCGCAAGACACAAGCCTTTTATTCCATGACCGCCGGAGGTGGCGGGTGGCGTATTACCATCGTTGATGCTGCAGACGACATGAACGCCAGTGCCGCCAACGCATTGCTGAAAATTCTGGAAGAACCACCCAAGCGGTCGATCTTTTTCATTGTCACCCACGCCGCTGGTGGGCTGTTGCCGACCATTCGCTCGCGATGCCAATCCCTGCCGCTCAAACCTTTGGCGCAGGATACCGTGGGGCAATTGCTGCGACGGTTTGAGGTTCAGGCGAGCGAGCAGGATATCGACACCGCTGCGCGCATGTCTGAAGGCTCCGTGCGGCAGGCGATTCTTTTGTCGCAAAAATCGGTGCTGGATGACTATCGCAAATTCGAAGCGTTGATGGGCGAGGGTGCCGCCGGTCGGTCGCAGGATTGGGTGGTCGCCCATTCCGTTGCCGATTCCGTGTCTCGGCGCGGGCAGGAAGATGCCTATTCCCTGTTTAACCAGCTTGTGCTCGCGTGGATTGGAAAACAGGCGCGATTGCGTGAAAACGAGCCGCTGCAATCGCTTGCGGGCTGGGCGGAGGTGTGGGAAAACGCCAACAAATCGATTTCATTGGCCGATGCCTTCAATCTCGACAAAAAGCAGGTTGTTCTGGACCTGTTTTCCAGTCTGTTTGAACGTAACAGGGCAGGGCAGGCGCGGGCCTGACTCTGTCATTGCAGGTCATTCAAACAGGAAGCCGCGACCCAAATGGGCGACACATATTATATCACCACCGCAATTTCCTATCCTAATGGTGCGCCGCATATCGGGCACGCCTATGAGTTCATCTGTGCCGACGCTATTGCGCGGTTCAAGCGGCTCGATGGCTATGACACGCTGTTTCAGATCGGCACCGACGTGCATGGGCAGAAAATGTGGCAGACGGCGCGTGATCTTGGCATTCCGGCTAAGGAATTGGCCGACAAGAACTCCGATGAATTTCAGCGGATGACCGATCTATTGAACGTCTCCTATGACCGCTTTATCCGCACCTCTGACGAGGATCATCATTGTGCCAGCCAGGCGATCTGGAAGGCGATGGAAGCCAATGGCGATATCTATAAGGATACCTATTCGGGCTGGTATTCGGTCCGCGACGAAGCCTATTACGACGAAAGCGAAACGACACTTGATGATAATGGTGTGCGGCTCGGGCCGCAGGGCACGCCTGTCGAATGGGTAGATGAGGAGAGCTATTTCTTCCGCTTGTCCGCCTATGGCGGCAAGCTGTTGGCGCTTTATGAGGAGCAACCCGATTACATCGCCCCGCAGTCACGCAAGAACGAGATTGTCAGTTTTGTCAAAGGCGGGCTGAATGATCTTTCCATTTCACGCACGACTTTTGACTGGGGCGTGAAAGTGCCGGGCGACGACAAACACGTGATGTATGTGTGGGTGGATGCGCTGACAAACTATATCACCGGCACCGGCTATCCGGACAAGGACGATCCGTTACGGCGTTTCTGGCCCGCTGATCTTCATGTTATTGGCAAGGACATAACCCGTTTTCACGCAGTTTATTGGCCGGCTTTCCTGATGTCAGCGGGTGAAGCACTGCCCAAGCGCGTGTTCGGGCACGGCTTCCTGTTGAACAACGGTGAGAAAATGTCGAAATCGCTCGGCAATGTCGAAAGTCCTTTCGGCATGGCGGAGGAGTATGGTGTCGATCAGTTGCGCTATTACTGCCAGCGCATGGTGCGGTTTGGCTCGGACGGCAGCTACAGCCACAGTGATATCGTCAATCACACCAATGCTGATCTGGCCAACAATTTCGGCAATTTAGCGCAGCGTTCGCTTTCCATGATTTTCAAGAATCTCGATGGTGCCGTTGGTGGGGCAGGGGCTTTGTCGTCTGGTGATGAGGCGTTGCTGTCGCTGGCAGACGGTGCTTTGGCAAAATGCCGTGTGGCCATAGATGCGACCGTTCCGAACGAGGCGCTGGACGCGATCTGGCATGTGCTGGACGAGGCCAATAAGTATTTCGATGAACAGGCGCCATGGGGTTTAAAGAAAACCGATCCGGCGCGCATGCAAACGGTTTTGTATGTGACGGCAGAGGTGGTGCGACAGGTTGCGATCCTGTGCCAGGCGTTCATGCCGACAAGCGCTGCGAAACTTCTTGATCAGTTGAAAATCGATGAGGCGGAGCGTTCGTTTGCTCACTTGGGAGCGGAGCATCGGCTTGCGCCAGACACGGTGATCGACAAGCCGGAAGGCGTTTTCCCGCGTTATGTTGAGCGTGAAGTCTGATGCTTGTCGACAGCCATTGCCATCTCGATTTTCCGGATTTTGCCGACGAACTCGACGACGTCGTAGCGCGCGCCCGTGCGGCCGGTATTGGCCGTATGGTGACAATCTGCACCCGCGTGAAGAAATTTCCGCAGGTCCTGGCCGTCGCAGAGCGGTTTGAGGATGTCTTCTGTTCTGTCGGCACCCATCCGCACAATGCCGACGAAGAACTGGATGTCACTGTCGAGCAATTGATTGACCTTGCGCGGCATCCAAAGGTTGTCGCCATTGGCGAGGCCGGGCTGGATTATCATTACGACAAGTCGCCGCGTGATGCGCAGGCGCAGGGTTTTCGCACCCACATCTCAGCCGCGCGCGAAACCGGCCTGCCATTGGTCATTCATGCGCGCAGCGCGGATGACGATATGATTGCAATCCTACGGGAAGAAACCGGGAAGGGGGCCTTCCCAGCCGTGCTGCACTGTTTCTCGTCCACCCGGGCGCTTGCGGAAGCCGGAATTGAACTTGGCTTGTATGTCTCGTTTTCGGGGATTCTGACCTTTAAGAACAGCCAGGACATCCGCGACATTGCCGCTGTTATGCCCCATGATCGCGTGCTGGTGGAAACCGATGCGCCATATCTTGCCCCGACGCCGCATCGTGGCAAGCGCAACGAACCCGCCTACACAGCCGAGACGGCAAAAGTGCTGGCCGATGTTTGGGGTATGGAGACCGGCGACCTGCACACGCAGACGAGCGAAAATTTCTTTCGTCTGTTCTCCAAAGTTCCAGGAATGCCCAATCCGACAGCTTCTGTGGTGACCGCCGATGGCTGATAACGTTGCCGCCGGTCAAATGAAGTTCACGATATTGGGGTGTGGCTCGTCACCCGGTGTGCCGCGCATTGGTCGCGATTGGGGCAATTGCGATCCCACAAACCCGCGCAATCGCCGCCGCCGCGCTTCGCTGCTGGTCGAACGTTTGGGCACAGAAGATAACACGGTCATTGTCGTCGACACCGGCCCGGATTTCCGTGAACAGATGATCGATGCTGATATCTCAGCGGCGGATGGCGTCATTTACACCCACGGCCATGCCGACCATATCCACGGGATCGATGACCTTCGGTCCTTTGTTATCAATCGCCGCGAGCGGGTGAACATCTGGGCGGATGAGGTTACTTCCGGTCGGCTGCATGAAGCGTTTGGCTATTGCTTCGAGACACCGCCGGGCTCCAATTATCCACCGATACTGGTGGAAAACCGGATCGTGCCCGGGGAATCATTCACGATCGATGGGGCAGGTGGTCCGGTCGGCATTATGCCGTTTGAGCACACCCATGGAAATATCGACTCGTTGGGCTTTCGTTTCGGCAATCTGGCCTATTGCAGCGACGTGAGTGCGCTGGATGAACGTGCCTTACCGCATTTGCACGATCTTGACGTGCTGATCATCGACGCGCTGCAATATCGTGAACATGTCAGCCATTTCAACCTGTCGCAGACGCTGGACTGGATTGAAAAACTCAAGCCAAAGCGCGCGATTCTGACCCATATGCACACGCCGCTCGACTATGAGACCGTGATGCGCGAAACGCCGGCTCACGTTGAGCCGGCATATGACGGGTTGTCATGCACACTTTAAACAAACTGCAGTTCGGCTGGTCCGCCTGGTCTATTTCGTTGCGACCAGCAAGGGGCAGTGATCGCTCATGTGATAGTCACCGGATGAAACAATTTTTGCCGTTGAGAAGAACTGAGATGCAATCTCCAGCGTCAGATCCGTTTTCGGGATCGAGAGAGCATCATCAGATGATTTATGGATCATGATCATCTTGGTTTCGTCGGGATCATATCCGGCTCTTTTCGACATTTCGCCCGGCTCCCCGAGGCGCTCGTAAATCACGTCTGCAGCCTCGTGCAGCTGGACCGTAGACTTGGCAGACTTCGACGCGAGGCAGGCATACACTGCCAATCGCAATGCGCTTGGGTTTTCATAGCCCCTGTTTTCAAAGCGCTGCATGACATCGTCCATGGTGACCGCGTTGTCCGGCTGGCTGAACACACGCATGATCATCAGGCCGCCAGGCTGCAAAATCCGTGCAGCTTCTTTGTAAAATGCTGTCAGGCTGTCTGGATACAGGCATGTATTGGGGCTTCCATCGCCAATACAAAAGGAAACTGCACCGTCGTCTTCCGGCAAATTCAGCCAGTCTGACTGCACTGCTTTGTGCGTTTCTGTGTCGCCGGGCCAGATATTTTCCAGCATCATGGGTGCTCGGTCGTAGGCCGTCATTGCCTCGCCGAACCTGCTGAATTCCGGGGTGACGCCCAGCAAGACACCGCGATCTGAAAGCGGTTCAATCAGGTCTGATATCGTTTTTGTGGCGGCGGACGGTGGTCGCAGGGGCGGGGGTATCCGGTCCCAATTGCGTTGCATTTCCGACCAGATGCTACTTTTCATAATATTCCCCGGCTGTTCAATCCACCCCTTGGAACAGTCTATTAGCGAATTCCATCTCGTTGGTATATAAAAGATATTTCCCGAGTATCTTGCTTTGGGGGTTGGAAATGTCTTCGCAATTGTCTTCGTCATCTTCATCAGGAAAGCAGCGCATTGTCGTTCTTGTGAGCGACATGGACCGGTTTTCAGTTGTTGACGACGAACATGACCCGCAGCGCAAATATATGCTGGAGAAAGTGCTGCATTTTGCGCGTGAGCTGGGTCACGAGGTGATTGTTCATCGCGGCATGTCCGAAATACCGGAAGCCGATATTGCCATATTGCATGTTGATCTTTCGGTCGTGGACGAAGCCTATGCAGCCGCCTGCAAGAGCGCACGCTATGTGATCAACGGCGCTGTGCGCGACATTACTAAGCGCAATATCAGCAAACAGCTTTTGGCGCGTGATGATCCATGGGACGGCCAGGTGATCGTCAAATCGGACCTCAATTGCGGTGGCGGACCCGAGTTCAAACAGTGGAAACGGTCTCGTGGTCTGCTGAGCCGATTGTCACTGCGCACCAAGGCGACGGACGATTACAGCGTCTATGCGAATGCGTCAGCTGTTCCGTCAGCGATGTGGGATCATCCGGACTATGTTGTCGAGCGGTTGCTGACCGAACAAACCGACGATGGCTGGGTTCTGCGGGTTTGGATATTCATGGGCGAAGCAGAATTCACCCGCAAGCTGATCGGCTCAGAACCCGTGGTCAAAGGCCGAAGCATATTCAAGGTCGAAGGTCCGTCAGAAATTCCCGACGAGCTGCGCGACTATCGTGCGCGTGTCGGCTTCGATTTTGGCAAGTTCGATTTTTGTATTTGTGACGGAAGACCGGTGCTGTTCGACACGAACAAGACGCCCGGCGTTTTTCATGTGCCACATGGCGACGACGGAACACGCAGCCTTGCAGATGGTCTGATTGCGCTGGCAAACGCCAACACGAAAATAAGACAGACCGTCTGAAGCGCCGTTCTACCAAAAAGAAAAATGTTCCATAATATATCTTATGCGACTTTTATGTTTGCGATGGTGGCAAACATGTAAATTTGTTTTTGATATTTCAAATCAAAGCACTATGCCAATCAGTTGATGTAAAACCAAAGCCGGACTCCCGCTACAACTGAATGTGGAAATGGTCGTCGTGGCGTGCGGCGCGGCAACCCTGGAAACGAAACTTCGGGTGGCTAACACCATAACGGTCCAGCAAGTGCGGCTCCAGAAACACTTTGCCGACGCGTGGCTCCTTTGCGAGCCAATTGATCGTTGCGACCATCCGCTCAGGCTCCAGCTCCATTTTCTTCCAGAACGGCTGCAGCCATTTCAGATCCCATCGCAATGTCAGCCAGGCCTGCGGGCATTGCGTTGGCCCGTCCTCAAACGCGAAATAGCCGATTGGCGAACGGGTTGCGGATGGTTTGTAGCCCGATGCGTCCTTGTAAAAGAACGCGATGTCCAGCTTGCGTCCGTCATGGTGCGAAAGATGCGGCAATAAGGGAAAGCCCGAAACGAACGGAAAGTTGCCGTCGAGCGCCAACGTAACGGTACCCGGAAACACGGTTTCCAGATCAATTGCGAGATCGACGGCAACATCGCGCAGTTCTGGCGCAACATATTGCCGGTTCAACGCGCAATAGAACCACGATTGCATCTGCAGCGGCCCGCCTGCCCCGCATGTAATCGGCACACGGCCGAAAACCGGGGCGATCCACAGCGTGGCGACTGTCAAAACGATATGAGCGCCGCTGAAAACGAGAATCCTTCGCTTGAACAAAAGCGCAATCAACCATGCAATCCCACCCAGTTGGGAAAGCATGGTCAGCAGGACGACAATTACCGTATTGCGCGTAAAGGCCAGCATCAGGCGGCGATCCTTTCGCGCGTTTTTCCAATCATCTGTGCGGCGCGAGCCGCCTCCCTTCCCTTCTCCACAAAATGACTGCGGAAGAAAAGATTGTGCTGCTCGGTTTCCTGATAGTTATGCGGTGTGAGTGATACCGATAAGATCGGGATACCAGTCTCAAGACCCGCCTGCATGAGGCCCTGAACAACTGATTGGGCAACAAAATCGTGGCGATAAATGCCGCCGTCCACCACGAAAGCTGCGGCAATAACGGCTGCATATTGCTCGGATTTTGCCAGATCGCGCGCCAGAAGCGGCATTTCGAATGCACCAGGCACGTCAAACACGTCGATCTGATCGCGACTGATAAGTTGGGAAAAGCCTTCCAATGCGCGATCTACAATATCCGCATGCCAATTGGCTTTGATGAAGGCGTAGCGGGCGTGTGTCATGAATATCTCCTTAGGTTTGCAACTGACACGTCACCCAAGGCGATAACGAGCGTTCCACCGCGTCCGGACCCAATGCATGGGTTCCCACGAGCGTATCGCACGTTCTCTCTCATCCGGACTGTAACCGTCGGCTCAGGCCTCTCACCTGATCTGCTGACCCTTTGAAACATCAAAGGCGCTCGCGGGCTCGTTACACATGCAACATACCGCCGGTGGGGAATTTCGCCCCGCCCTGAGAACAAGCCGAGATTGAAACAGGCTGATGTTGCGCGCAAGCCCCATTCTGACAACGCAACAGGTTTTGCGGCGCAACTTGTGAGACGGGGTGCAAGAAACGGGTGGAGAACCAACCTGGTGCCCCTCTAGAAGGGCTTCAGATGTCGGGCATCGTGATCCGGCAACAACGAATGAGGAGAAACAAAAATGTTCCAGATTCATGGTCTTGAGGCTGAGCCGTTTCAGCATCTTTTTCAATTGTCCGACGAAGCTTTGAAAGCGCAGAATGCGTGTCGTCGTGTTGTGGACGAAAGCCCCGGCACGCCGTGTCGCGTGAGCCTGGAAGATGCCCGGCTCGGCGAAGAGGTTATTCTCGTCAACTTCGAGCACTTGCCGGTATCATCGCCCTATCAATCCCGCCACGCGATATATGTGCGCCGAAATGTCGAACAGGCTACGCTTGATCGCAATGAAGTTCCGCAATTGCTGAGACACCGTCTCATTGCCGTTCGCGCCTTCGATTCAGATGATATGATGGCCCACGCGGAAACCGTTGCCGGAACCGATCTTGAGCCGGTCATGCAGCGGTTCCTGGCCGATGAGGCTGTGCAATATCTGCATCTGCACTATGCCAATGCGGGATGCTTCGCAGCGCGCGTGACGCGTGATTGATCATCACGAATCTTAACCGGGCGGCCAGTCCTTCACGGCCCCTCGCCTGCGCCCCCCGCCCGCGCGGTCTTGACGAATTTGAGTGGCGGTATTAGCAAGCGGACTTGCCCGATGCTCGTCATCGAGAGGCCGCTTTAGCTCAGTTGGTAGAGCATCGCATTCGTAATGCGGAGGTCACGTGTTCGAGTCACGTAAGCGGCACCATTCCTTGGTTTGCAATGGCTGAAAGCCACTTCAACGACCAAGGAAAACAGCTTTAATCGTCCCGCCCCGGCTCGTCTGGATTGCTGGAGAACAAGGCGATTTTGTTGCCATCAGGATCGCGCAGGTATCCGACATAAAATTGTGGGCCGTAGGAGTCGCGAAAGCCGGGCTGACCCTCATCAAAACCGCCTGCAGCGAGTGCGGCGGCGTGGAGGTCACGAACCTGCTCTTGAGTGCGCGCTTCAAAGGCGACCATGGAGCCGTTGCCAGCCGAGGCCGGTTCTCCATTAAAGGGTGATTTGACGTAGAAATCCGGCAACGCAGGAGACTCGCCTGCCTGTGCGGGCAGAACGTAACTCAGATCGCCGTGATATCTCTCCAGCCCGTAGCCAAGGGCTGGCAGAAACGCAGAATAGAAGCGCTCTGCGCGAGCAATGTCGTCAGCACCAACGGTGACGTAAGCAATCATTCTGCATGCTCCTCTTGAAGTCCGGCTGCGCCCATACGTTTCGACCTCCTGGTATGTCAGCGCACCGCCCGGTTCAATGGCTGCAACGCTGCACGTTGCTCTAGCGCAGACCCAGTTTTGTAAGCAGCCGATCCCTTTTCATCAGCCACCAGCCTGATTCAACGGGCCACAGACGATGATTTTCATTTGCCGACAGGGTTTGCGCCGCATGGAGCGGCCAGTTGGGGTCGTCCAGAAGTTCTCGGGCAAGCGCAATCATGTCGGCCTTACCCGATGCGATAATGTCCTCGCAGACATGCGCATCCCACAGGAACCCGACGGCCATGCTTGGCATGTCCGCGGCGCGGCGCACCTGTTCGGCGAAGGGCGTCTGAAACCCCTGCTCTATCGTCATTCGGCGCGGGCGGTCCTTGCCGCTGATTCCGCCGCTTGAACAATCGATCATGTCAACGCCCGCAGCCTTGAGCGCGCGGGCTGTTTCAATCGTGTCTGCAATTTCAATGCCGCCATCGATCCAGTCTGTGGCCGAAAGGCGGAAGGCTAGCGGATAGCGCTCCGGCCAGTTTGCCCGGATTGATTTGGCCACCTCCACCACAAACCGTCGGAGGTTTTCCGCACTACCGCCCCATTTGTCCGTGCGTTGATTGGATATCGGAGAAAGAAACTGGTGAATGAGAAAACCGTGGGCCGCGTAGACCTCAATGATCTTGAACCCGGCGTCATTTGCGAGAGCGGCAGACCTGCCGAAATCCTCAATGACATGATGAATGTCAGCTTCCGACATTTCTCGTGGCACGGGCCAGCCGTCTGCATAGGCGATTGGCGACGGCGCGATGGCGGTCCAGTGCGCTTCGTTTCGTTCCCGAATATCAACCTCATCAATCGGCGTCTCGCCATGCCATGGGCGTCGCTCTGATGCCTTGCGACCCGCATGCGAGAGTTGAATGCCGGGAATAGCGCCCTCACGGCTGATGAATGCCGTGATCGGTTCCAGATCGGACGCCTGACTGCTGCTCCATAATCCCAGGTCGCCGGCTGTTCTGCGCCCATCTTCGGTGACAGCCGTCGCTTCGGCATAGACCAGACCCGCGCCGCCCATTGCAAAGCGCCCCAGATGCACCTTGTGCCAGTCGTTGGCGTGCCCGCCGGACGCGCGATACTGGCTCATCGGCGAAACCGTTACACGGTTTTTGAACGACACATCCCGCAGAGTGAACGGCGAAAACAGCGCTGCAGCGCTTTCTGGTGAAGCCTGATCAGACACGTTATCGCTGCGCTCGGATGTTATCCGAACCCCTGCCCCGCTTCGCGGGTTTTAGTGCGCAGAAGCCGCGAAGTCTTAACGGCTGCCTGACGGTGGAACACAATCGCCTGATATCCCGGGCTGAGCACCATATCGAGAAACGCCTGGCCGGTCGGGTAACGGGCAACAAATGCAAGATCCCAGCTTTCATCACCGGGGCCGATGACCAGAAACTCCGGCTTGCCGGACCACACAATTTCTCCACCAACACCCTGAAAGAGCGGGCCGCTTTCCTTACCGTAAGCTGCATAAGCTTCCGCACCGGTCGCCTCGCGCCCGTCTTCATAGGTCGCTTTCTCTTTCAGCTTGACCAAATTCAGCATGTCGACCGAATGTGTGAGATCAAGCTCCATGATCTTGCGAAAATGGTCGCGGTCCGGGTCGATATAGTTGCTCATGAAAATGGCCTTCCTAACGGTTTGTTAGACACACTTTAGGCCCAGCAAGGCCTTCATTGCCATTCACAAAAGAGGGAATTTCAGATCAATCTGATAAGCGGCGATTCAGCAGCGATGGCTGTAGGTGAACACCAGATCGTCCCACGCAGTACGTCCTGTTGCCTGACAGCGATTATGAACCTGTCTTGATCCACTGACCGTGACGCGTGTTTGGCTGGGCGCAACCGGGCCGCGAACATTGTAGATCAGCGGTGAACCCGGGCAGAATTTCGAGAACCGACGGGCGGTGCCGACATAAGTGTTGCCGCGCTTTTCGCCTTCGAACAACAGCGTACCCCGCCGTACACCTGCGGCACGCAGAACGTTGCGTGGGTTTTCGTAGTAGAACGCACGCCAATTGCCGTTTGCGCGCAGGCGCATCAGCGAACCGTTGTGAAGCCAGCAAGAATCGGCCTGTGCCACTGTTGCAACCGAAGCGGTGCCGATTGTTGCGAGTGTGAGCGCGGTCGCAGCGATTGCAAATGTGCTGACCAGTTTCCCCAAGACGAGTTTCATCCATCCATTCCTTATGAATATCGCGCCCCTGCCATGTAGGGTGACGCAAAATCCGTAGGAATGGAACCGGGAAAGTTGAAGCGCCGAACCGTTCTGAACCGGCGGACGGCGTTGAGATGCTAGGTGTGAATGACGCGCCCTTGTGAATCCAGCACGCTCTCATGCATCATTTCAGACAGGGTTGGGTGCGGGAACACGGCGTCGATCAACTCCTGTTCGGTCGTCTCCAGGTTCATTGCGACGACGAAACCCTGAATGAGCTCCGTCACCTCTGCGCCAACCATATGCGCGCCGAGCAGTTGGCCTGTTTTGGCATCGAATATGGTTTTCACCAGACCCTCCGGCTCGCCAAGCGCGATGGCCTTGCCGTTGCCCTGAAACGGGAAGCGGCCGATTTTCAACTCATGTCCCGCCTCTTTCGCGGCGCGTTCTGTCAGACCAACGCTCGCGACCTGGGGGTTGCAATAGGTGCAGCCTGGTATTTTTTTCTTGTCCATCACGTGCGGGTGCTTGCCGGCGATTGCTTCAACGCAAATCACACCTTCATGCTCAGCCTTGTGGGCGAGCATGGGAGCGCCCGCGACATCGCCAATGGCAAACACGCCGGGAACGGATGTGCGGCCATATTCGTCAACGGTGATGATGCCCCGGTCCGTCTTCACGCCGAGGTCTTCCAGTCCCAAACCTTCGGTGTTACCAACAACGCCGACAGCTGAAATGAGCTTCTCAGCTTTGATTTTTTGTGTCTTTCCATCAGCCGTTTCAACATGGGCGGTGATCTCGCCCTTGCCCTTGTCCACCTTTGTAACCTTGGCTTCGAGCAGGATTTTCATACCCTGCTTTTCAAGGCGTTTCTGGGCGTGGGTGGCGATTTCGGTATCCTCCACCGGCATGACCTGCGGCATGAGTTCGACAACCGTGACTTCGGCGCCCATGGAGCGGTAGAATGATGCAAATTCGATGCCGATGGCACCGGATCCCATGACCACCAGCGATTTGGGCATGGTTTTGGGTACCATGGCTTCAAAATAGGACCAGATCAGATCACCATCGGCCTCTAGACCCGGAAGCGCACGGGGTCGCGCGCCGGTGGCGATGATGATATTCTTGGCCTCGTAAGTGCCCTCACCCAGCACGCCCTTGGGAACTGGGTGTTGCGGCTCGACAGCCGGTTTGGACGGTTTGGCAACACTCACCTTGCCTTTACCGGAAAGCTTCGCTTCGCCCCAGATCACATCGACCTTGTTCTTCTTCAGCAGGTAGCCGACGCCGCCGTTCAACTGGCCGGAAACGCCGCGTGAGCGTTTAACGACTTTTTCGATGTCGAAGGAAAAGTCTTTCACCGAAAGGCCAAAACTGTCGGCATGTTCCATGTGGCCATAGATTTCCGCCGAACGCAGCAGGGCTTTGGTTGGAATGCAACCCCAGTTGAGGCAGATACCGCCCAGATGTTCGCGTTCCACAACGGCGGTTTTCAGGCCAAGCTGTGAAGCGCGGATTGCGGCGACATAGCCACCCGGCCCGCCGCCGATAACGATGACATCATATGTGTTTGACATGGCTGTTTCCTGTTCCGGTCTGGCTTTTGTTCAGTGAAGTGGGGCTTTCATCAGCAACCAGTTTTGGCTGGTGCTGTGTTTTGTGAAGGGAATATAGGGGCGCGCTTCAACGGTTTTGAAGCCGCGCGATTCATAAAGCGCAATTGCAGGCGGGTTCGCGTCTTCGGCAACGAGGCTGATGGTCTGGTGCCCCGCTTTTTGCCCACGCGATATACAATCATCGAGCAGCATGCGCCCCAACCCCTGTCCCCGACAGTCAGGATAGACAGCAAGGCTATCGACAAACCAGTCACCGGCGGCGCGCAAAAAGAGCTGCAAGACCGGGCGAAATTCTTCCGGCTCACTCATTTCGTCAGCGACTTCCTCATCTGGCATCAGATATGAGTTCAGTGCACCGGCGATTATGTCGTTCTCATCTGCAATAACGCGGGCATTTTTCCAGCCGAAAATTGCGTCTCTATCGGCGAAGCGGCTGCGGCCCCAGGCGTAGGCGTCTTCCGCCTTGCCCTGAATTACGGCCCCCTGCCAGAACCACTGGGAAAAGCCGTGGCTGGCGACATTGTCGAGTATGGCAAGATCTGCGGCATCTGCCGGGACCGCGTCACGAATGGTGTAAGCTGCGCTCATGGCTTCGCCTTTGTCGCCTCAGGCGCGATGTCGCACTTGCACTGCGTGTTCGCAAGGGCAATAGAAGCGCCATACCACCACCTGTTTGCGGTTTCAGACATGCAGTTCATTCAGTCCTTTTCGAGCCTTGGCTATTCCGCGATTGTGCTTGTTTTGACAACGCTGTTTGTCGCTGCCGGTTTGTTCAATCTTTTCAAGATGCACAAACGTCATCTCGTTTTTAAGGTCGCCTTCGCTGCCGTGATCCTGGTCGGTTTTGTCTTTGCGACCAATTTTCTCGCAGACCAGCGGCAAATTCTCTACGACGGTATTCGCAGCGAAGGCGGGCTGAAGCGCACGTTTCCTGAAAACTGACGCCTGCGCTGGCTTCGCCTGCCCTTGCTTCGATAGTCAGACCAACATGCTCATCGGGTTTTCAATCAACCCTTTGAACGCGGCGGCAAGCTCCGCGCCAAGCGCGCCGTCAATACAGCGGTGATCGAACGCGAAGGTTGCAGCCATCACCGTTCCCACCGCCAGCGCGCCGTTGTTATCAACGACCGGGCGTTTCTCGCCAGCGCCGATGGAAACGATGGAAGCGTGGGGTGGATTGATGATTGATGTGAATTCCTTCACGCCGAACATGCCAAGATTGGAGACGGCGGTGCAGCCGCCCTGGTATTCATCCGGCTTCAGTTTGCGGTCGCGGGCACGCTTGGCCATGTCCTTGACCTCAGCGGAGATGGTGGACAAGGTCTTCTCCTCCGCGCGGCGCACGATCGGGGTGAACAAGCCATCTTCGACCGCCACTGCGACGCCAACATCCGCGTGCTTGTGATAGATGCGGTCCGTTGAGGTCCAGGATACATTAGCCGTCGGCACGGCCTTCAAGGCGAGCGCCATGGCTTTGACGATGAAATCATTGACCGAAATCTTGTAGGTTGGTTTACCGTCGCCATCCTGCGGAGCAGCGGCGTTCATCTGGCTGCGCAGGGCCAGCAGGGCATCAAGGCGGCATTCCATCGTCACGAAATAGCTTGGTACGGTTTGTGCGCTTTGAGTCAGGCGCTCAGCGATCACCTTGCGCATGCCATCATGCGGTTTGCTCTCGTAACTACCTTCCTCAAACAGAGCGAGAACTGCATCATCAGCCATCGGCGCTGCAGCAGATGCGGTTGATTGTGTGGTTGCAGCTTTGCCTGACGTGGCCGCCGCGGCGCCGGGTTGCGCGCTTTCGACATCCGCTACGACGATACGCCCGTGCGGTCCGCTGCCCGACAGGGATGCAAGATCAACGCCCTTCTGCTCTGCCACGCGGCGTGCAAGTGGGGATGCAAATATGCGCTCACCTGATGCAGCGGGCTGTGATTTTGCCGGAGACGCAGTTGCGGCGGGTGCTGGTTGCGGCGCTTGCGGTTTCTCTTCTGACTCAGCGGGCGCTTCGGCTTTGGTTTCTGTCGGTGCAGCTTTGGCCTTTGATGGACCGGAAACCGACGATGGGTCTTCGTCTTCTTCGGCCAAAACGGCAATCACCGCATTTACTTTGACACCCTCAGACCCTTCCGGAACCATAATCTTCGCAACCACGCCTTCGTCCACGGCCTCGACTTCCATGGTGGCCTTGTCGGTTTCGATCTCCGCCACCACGTCTCCGGCGGAAACGGTGTCGCCCTCCTTGACCAGCCATTTGGTCAGATTGCC
Organism: Pseudomonadota bacterium; assembly: GCA_039180085.1. Classification (GTDB taxonomy): domain Bacteria; phylum Pseudomonadota; class Alphaproteobacteria; order Rhizobiales; family Rhizobiaceae; genus Pseudahrensia. Next base: position 132,709 of record JBCDDX010000004.1, on the reverse strand, counting down.
CTCTTCCATCGTTGGAGAAAGGGCCGGCATGGTGATGTCGATGCTCATGTGGGGTCTCCAGGATAAATCGGTCCGCTGTCCTCCGGACCGTCATCATAAGGTTGCACCGCCCATGAGCGGCTGTTCAAAATGCCCGATGTGACCGTGATCACATTGTCCTGGGCTGCCAGCGTGTTCGCAATCTCGCGAAACATGGCTTTTTCATCGATGGCAGTTTCCAACGCTTCGTCCGGTGTCAGGCTGCGATTGGCCCAGCTTTCCAAAGCTTCAATCGTGATGACCACCTGGTTCGCACCAGCAGGCACCACAACCGCGTCGCGGAACTTGTCCCAAACCGCCAAACGCGTATTCAGGGTCGGCATAGCGCTCATTTATACGTTACCGCCCGCACCGCTGAGACGACTTCGTCAACACTTGGCAGCGCCAGCTTTTCCAGATTCGCAGCGTAGGGCATGGGAACGTCTTTACCGGTGACGCGCAAAACCGGCGCATCGAGATAGTCAAACCCGTTTTCCATGATTTGGACGGCAATCTCCGCTCCGATACCGGACTGCGGGAAGCCTTCTTCAATCGTCACACAGCGGTTGGTTTTCTTCACCGATTCCATCACAGTTTCGATGTCCATCGGGCGGATAGTGCGCAGGTCGATGATTTCAGCATCAATACCGAGGGAAGACAGCGCGTCCGCCGCTTCAATCGCGTATTTCATGCCAATGCCAAAGGTGACGATGGAAACATCGCTGCCTTCCTTGTGAATACGGGCCTTGCCGATGGGCAGAACAAAATCATCCATCTTCGGTACGTCGAAGGACTGACCGTACATGATTTCGTTTTCGAGAAACACAATCGGATTGGGGTCGCGAATGGCCGCCTTCAGCAGGCCCTTGGCATCCGCCGCACCGTAGGGCGCGACCACCTTGAGGCCGGGGATGTGGCCATACCAGGCCGCATAGCATTGCGAGTGCTGGGCACCGACGCGTGAGGCAGCACCATTGGGCCCCCGGAACACCATTGGCGCGCCCATCTGACCACCGGACATATAGAGCGTTTTGGCAGCTGAGTTGATAATGTGGTCTATCGCCTGCATGGCGAAGTTGAAGGTCATGAACTCCACAATCGGCCGAAGTCCGGCCATTGCAGCGCCTACTCCGATGCCGGCAAAGCCGTGCTCGGTGATCGGCGTATCGATGACGCGCTTGCTTCCGAATTCATCGAGCAACCCTTGGGTCACCTTGTAGGCGCCCTGATATTCGGCGACCTCTTCACCCATGACGAAAACGCGATCATCGGCGCGCATTTCCTCGGCCATGGCATCGCGCAGGGCCTCTCGAACCGTGGTCGAAACCATTTCCGTGCCTTCGGGAATGGAAGGATCGGCCATCGCCTTTGCCGCCGGTTGAGCCGGGGCCTTTGGCGCCGCGTCTTTGGCCTGTTCGGCAGGTTTTCCCGCTTCTTCTTCCAGATCTTCAGACTTGGATTCGGCTTTTGGCGCCGGGGCGTCAGAAATTGCGTCGGCCGACTCGCCCTCTTCCAGAAGAACGGCGATCACTTCGTTGACCTTGACGTTTTCCGAACCCTCATCGACGGCGATCTTACCGATTACGCCTTCATCAACGGCTTCGACTTCCATGGTCGCCTTATCGGTTTCAATTTCAGCAATCACATCGCCGGAGGAAACCTTGTCGCCTTCTTTTACAAGCCATTTTGCGAGAGTGCCTTCTTCCATGGTCGGAGAAAGCGCGGGCATGAGAATATCTGTTGGCATGGCTCAGGCTCCTTGCTCAACGGGGAGCAGAATATCGGTATAGAGTTCGGACGGATCCGGCTCCGGATTGCTTTGCGCGAAGTCGGCGGATTCGGCGACGATCGCGCGGATCTCCTTGTCGATCGCCTTGAGATCATCCTCGCTGGCCATCCCAGCTTCCACAACCCGCTGCTTGACGCGCTCAATGGGGTCGTTTTCTGCCCGCATTTTCTGCACTTCATCCTTGGTGCGGTATTTCGCCGGGTCAGACATGGAATGACCGCGATAGCGGTAGGTCTGCATGTCGAGGATGATCGGGCCTTTGCCCGAGCGGCACCAGTCTGCCGCCAATTCACCGGCTGCGTGCACGGCGCGGACATCCATGCCATCGACTTCGATGCCGGGGATATTGAACGAACAGCCGCGACGGGAAAACTCGGTCAGAGCCGACGAGCGCTGAACGGACGTGCCCATGGCATAGCGGTTGTTTTCAATGATGTAGACAACCGGGAGGTTCCAAAGCTTCGCCATATTGAAGCTCTCATACACCTGGCCCTGGTTCGACGCGCCGTCGCCAAAATACGTCAGGCAGACATTGCCATTCTCTTTGTAGGCGTTGTTGAAGGCAATGCCGGTGCCCAACGAAACCTGTGCGCCCACGATACCGTGGCCGCCGTAGAAGTGTTTTTCCTTGGAAAACATGTGCATGGAGCCGCCCTTGCCGCGGGAATAGCCCCCTTCCCGGCCCGTCAGCTCAGCCATCACACCTTTTGGGTCCATATCACAGGCCAGCATGTGGCCATGGTCGCGATAAGCGGTGATCACCTGGTCCCCATCGATCAGCGCGGCCTGCATACCGGTCACAACGGCTTCCTGACCGATATAGAGATGGCAAAAGCCGCCAATGAAGCCCATGCCGTAAAGCTGGCCGGCCTTTTCTTCAAACCGGCGGATCAGCAGCATATCGCGGTAGGCGCGTAATTCCTGATCTTTTGTGTAGTCGAGTGGTTTTGGTGTCTTTGGCGGGGAAGTTTTTTTCGTCGACTTGGCTTTGGCCACGGGCTCACCTTGCAATCACGGTTGTCTCGGCAGCGCAGTGGTTTGAAAATCTCTGACCACGCGCTGATGAAATCGGCTGTTGAGGGGCGCAGGACAGCGCATGACATGCGCAGCCGGCTTATCACGCGAGCATACTTAAATTCTGCGGAGAAACAACGTCGCATCTGCCATGCAGAAAATGCATTAGATACTTGTTATATATAACTATTTTAGTGATTAACTGAATATAAGTTAATAATCAATTCAACGCCATCATCAAGACGTTGGTTGCTAACGCCTTGTTTTCATGTGGTTCGCGCCACCGCAGTCATAAGGTCGCAAGATTGTACTGCTACTGCATCAGGAGCACGATTTCGTCATCGCGCACCATATTGAGCTGATGGCGGACATATTGGTCGACCATATCTTTTTCCAGGCTGCCATCCCGCAAAAGCGCCACACGCGACTCGATTTTCACCCGTTCGGCCGTCTTGAGCTGCAACTGCTTCTCCAGATCAACCAGACGTGCCTGCATCGCCCAGTGAGCGCGCATACCATACTGGCCGTTGAAAGCGTGAAAGCCGAAATAGCCGAGAATCATCATGGTCGCCATGGGCGCCACGAAGCGGGACAGGGATTTGCGTCTTTGAGATGATCTCACCATGGCGAAACTGTACCGCAAACACGGTTAACCTGTGGTTACAGTTTAGCGCCGCAAATCGACATGTTGGAGGAGGCTCTAAGGTCACTCCCCGCATATGATTGCGCTCGTTATTTCAGGACCGAGCGCCCCGCATATTCCGCCTGCCCGCCAAGCTCTTCCTCAATGCGCAGCAACTGGTTGTATTTCGCCAACCGGTCTGAACGCGACAGGGAGCCGGTTTTGATCTGGCCGCAATTGGTGGCAACGGCAAGGTCGGCAATGGTGGTGTCTTCCGTTTCGCCGGAACGATGCGACATAACCGAGGTGTAGCCGGCGCGATGCGCCGTGTTGACGGCTTCCAGCGTCTCAGAAAGCGATCCGATCTGGTTGACCTTGATGAGAATGGAGTTTGCCACGCCCATATCAATGCCTTGTTTGAGGCGGGTTGTGTTCGTGACGAACAGATCATCGCCGACAAGCTGGCAGGTATCGCCAATCTTGTTGGTCAGCGACTTCCAGCCATCCCAATCGTCTTCTGCCATACCGTCTTCAATGGAGATGATGGGATATTTTCCTGCCAGCTCGGCGAGATAGGCCGCCATGTCTTCTGAAGAAAGCGTGCGCCCCTCGCCCTTCAACTCGTAATTGCCGCCTTCGTAAAACTCGGTCGACGCCGTATCGAGGGCGAGATAGATATCCTCGCCGGGTTTGTAGCCCGCGGATTCGATGGATTGCATGACGAAATCGAGTGCTTCCGGCGCGCTGCCGATATTGGGGGCAAAACCACCTTCATCGCCGACATTGGTGTTGTGGCCGGCTTTCGCGAGACCTTTCTTCAACGTGTGAAAGATTTCAGCCCCCATACGCAGGCCTTCCGCGAAGGTTGGCGCGCCAACGGGCATGATCATGAATTCCTGAAAATCAATTGGATTGTCGGCATGTTCGCCACCATTGATGATGTTCATCATGGGCACGGGCAGAATATGCGCCGATGGACCGCCGACATAACGGAACAGCGGCAGGCCGGAGGCTTCGGCACCGGCTTTGGCAACGGCAAGCGAAACGCCCAGAATGGCATTGGCGCCGATGCGGCCCTTGTTTGCGGTCCCGTCAAGATCGGCCATCGCGCGATCTATCGCGAGTTGTGATTCCACTTCCATGCCGCAAACAAGATCGTAAAGCTCACTGTTGATGAACTCGACAGCGTTGGTGACCCCCTTGCCGAGATAGCGCTCACCGCCATCGCGCAGTTCCACCGCCTCATGAGCGCCGGTTGAAGCGCCCGACGGCACAGCAGCCCGGCCAAACGAACCGTCCTCAAGCAAAATATCCACCTCAACCGTCGGGTTGCCCCGGCTGTCTAGAATTTCGCGTGCATGGACATCAACGATGGTGGTCATCAGGAAGAACTCCGAAGGATTGGAACAGGACTGCGTGTCTCTTAAGTCAGTTCGGTTCGAATTTGAACCGGCTGACCTAAATCGGTTTAAAAATATATAGCCTGCGTATCACGGTGATTGATGAATCATGGCCGGCCCGGTTGTTGTGGTCGCCACCCTGTAGAGACCGGACGATGCTGTGATGAACAATTGATCTCGGTTTGGGCCGCCAAAACAGAAGTTGGTGGATTTCTCCGGCATCAGGATCACGCCCCAGCAGGTTGCGTCCATGTCATAGACATAAACGCCACCCGGGCCGTTACAAAACAAATGCCCATCCAGCGACAGTTTCATGCCGTCCGGCACCCATTTCGGGCGCGGACCAGCCTCGCCTTCCACTCGCACCCAGATATCGCCGCCGGCCAGGCTGCCATCTTCTGCAATGTCAAAGCAACGAATGGACGGGTCGGCACTGTCATTGACGTATAACTGGTTCTCATCGAGCGAAAGGCACAAGCCATTCGGCTGTTTGAAATCTTTCGCGACGGCCGTGAGCGTGCCATCGGGATCCAGGCGATAAACGCCCTGGAAGTCGAGTTCCTGATCGCGCAGCACACCCAATTCTTCGCGTGTTCGCCCAAAGTTGGGATCGGTGAACCAGATGCGGCCCTTGGAATCGCAAACGACGTCATTGGGGCTGTTCAGTTCCTTGCCTTCGTAGTGAGACGCCAGAACCGATAGCAGCTTGCCGTTGTGATCATGGCGCGTGAAACAGGATGATGCGTGCTCACAGCTCAGCACCCGGCCCTCAAGATCAAACGCATTGCCATTGGTCTGATTGGACGGCTTTCGGAAAACCGATAGCCCATCTGCCTCAGTCCACTTGTATTGAATGCTCTCTGCGATGTCGGAAAAGATGAGATAGTGATCGTCCGGGTGCCAGATCGGGCCTTCCGTGAAGGTGAATCCGGTTTCAAGTTTTTCCAACTTGGCATTCTCTGGAAAAAGGCCCGTGAGGCGTTCGTCGCGAATTTCCAGCTCCAGCGTCATGTCAGGTCACCATTTTTGCCAATTGGGTCATCAAGACAGCCGCGCCGCGCAGGCGTTTGTCGGCTGTGGGATAGTCTCGCTGCAGGACAATAGACTGGTCGGCACGGATTTTGGCAAGACTGCCCTGCTCACCAATCCATGTGATGAGCTTTGCGGGTTCGGCAAATTCCTTGTTGCGGAACTGGATCACCACGCCCTTCGGCCCGGCATCGAGTTTCTCGACATTGGCCTTGCGGCAAAGCGATTTGACGAAAACGATCTTCAGCAGATGCTCCACCTCTTCCGGCAGCGGCCCGAAACGGTCGATCAGTTCGGCGCCAAACGCATCGATTTCCTCTGCCGTATCTAGTTCGGCAAGGCGGCGGTACAAACTCATGCGCAGCGTGAGGTCCGGCACATAGCTTTCAGGGATCATCACCGTTGCACCCACGGAGATTTGCGGTGACCAGCGGTCGTCCGAGACAGTCTCTCCACCATCTTTCAGCTCGGCGACAGCCTCTTCCAGCATTTGCTGGTAGAGCTCATAGCCCACCTCGCGCACGTGCCCGGATTGCTCTTCACCCAGAATGTTACCGGAACCGCGAATATCGAGATCATGGCTCGCAAGCTGGAAACCCGCGCCCAGACTATCAAGGGATTGCAAGACCTTCAGACGGCGCTCGGCCGTTTTGGTCAGCACCTTGTTGGGTGAGAGAGTCAGCAAGGCATAAGCGCGCGTTTTGGAGCGCCCCACCCTGCCCCGCATCTGATAGAGCTGTGCCAGCCCGAACATGTCAGCACGGTGGACGATCATGGTGTTGGCGGACGGAATATCGAGGCCGGATTCCACAATCGTCGTTGAAAGCAGTACATCATATTGGCCTTCATAGAAGGCATTCATGACGTCCTCCAGCTCACCCGGTGGCATCTGGCCATGAGCGACGGCGACTTTCAGTTCCGGCACGTGCTCGGCCAGAAATTCCTGGCGCCCCCGCAAGTCCGAGACGCGGGGGACGACATAAAAGCTCTGCCCGCCGCGATAGCGTTCGCGCAACAGCGCCTCGCGCACCACGATTCCATCAAACGGCAACACAAAGGTGCGCACCGCCATCCGGTCCACCGGCGCCGTCGTGATGAGCGACAATTCACGCACGCCGGTCAGCGCAAGTTGCAAAGTGCGCGGAATCGGCGTTGCGGACAGGGTCAGCACATGGACGTCAGCGCGCAATTCTTTCAGCCGCTCCTTGTGCTTCACACCGAAGCGCTGCTCTTCGTCGATAACAAGCAAACCAAGACGCTTGAACTCGACGCTTTTGCCAAGCAAGGCGTGGGTGCCAACGATAATGTCGACCGTACCGTCTTTGATCCCGGCCTTGGCCTCCGCAAGTGCTTTTGAACCGACCAGTCGCGATGCATGAGCGATATTGACCGGCAGGCCGTGGAAGCGCTCCTGAAAGGTCTTGAAATGCTGGCGGGCCAACAGAGTGGTGGGAACAACAACCGCCACTTGCTTGCCAGCCATCGCTGTCAGATAAGCAGCGCGCAGGGCAACTTCGGTCTTGCCGAAGCCCACGTCGCCGCAGATCAGGCGATCCATGGGTTGACCGGATGCCAGATCGGCAAAGACCGACTGAATCGCGTTCAACTGATCGTCGGTCTCGTCATAAGGGAACCGCGCAGCGAACTCGTCATAAACACCGTCGGCCACGGTGATGGGGTCGGCCTTGCGCATCTGGCGGGCTGCGGCAACGGCGATCAACTGACCTGCCATTTCCAGAATGCGCTTTTTCAGCTTGGCCTTGCGGGCCTGCCAGTTCGCGCCGCCCAGACGGTCGAGCATGACTTCGGTGTCGCTGTTGCCATAGCGGGACAGGAGTTCAATGTTCTCAACCGGCAGGAACAGCTTATCGTCGTTGTGATAACGCAGTTCGAGACAGTCATGCGGCGCGCCGGCAGCTTCGATGGTGATCAACCCATGGAAACGGGCAATGCCGTGGTCGACATGGACCACAATGTCGCCTGCGGAAAGGCTGGAGACTTCGGCAAGAAAGTCAGACGCCTTCTTGCTGCCCTTGCGTTTTTTGACGAGCCGGTCGCCAAGCACGTCCTGCTCCCCGATAATGGCAAGGTCATCGTGTTCGAAACCCGCTTCGACACCCAGTACACAAAGGCCGGTCATGCCTTTGGGCAGTGCTTCAGCTTCGGCCCAGTTGGAGACTGCCTTCGTGTTGGTCAGCCCGTGCTCATCCAGCACCTGCTCCAACCGGTTGCGTGAACCTTCACTCCAGGACGCGATGACGACCTTTTTGCCATCGCTACGCAGGTTGGCGACATGGTCGCTAAGGCTCTGGAAAATGTTGACGTTACCGGCGGTGCGTTCGGTTGAGAAATTACGGCCCGTCCGGCCTTCCAGATTAATGACGCGATGCCCTTCAACGAAATCCGGAACTTCAAATGCCGAAAGTGAAACGGTTGATGCGGAGCCGAGCGCGGCATTCAGTTCGTCCTGCGTGAGATACAGACTGTCGGGCTGAACCGGCTTGTAAGGCGCGCCGGAATCAGTTTCGCCGGTCAACCCTCGTTCCCGTGCCTCGAAATGATCAACGATCTGAAGATGCCGGGCGGTCAGAATTTCCGTTATCTGCTGGTCGTAGAAAATGTGTCGGTTGCCGAGATAGTCAAACAGCGTTTCCAATTGCTCGAAAAACAAGGGCAACCAGTGTTCGAGACCCGCATAACGGCGGCCTTCGCTGACAGCCATATAAAGCGCGTCTTCGCGCGTCGCCGCGCCAAAGGTGGACAAGTAGGCTGTGCGGAATCGCGCAATGGTTTTGGGATCAAGTGTCACCTCGCTCATGGGCGAAAGCAAAAGCGCCTTAAGCTGCGATGTCGTGCGTTGGCTGTCGACATCAAAATTGCGCATGCTTTCGAGCGTATCGCCGAAGAAATCCAACCGCACGGGCGCCGCATCGCCGGGTGGAAACAGGTCGAGAATGCCACCGCGAACGGCATATTCACCGGGTTCGCGCACGGTCGATGTGCGGTCGTATCCATTGCCGCTCAGCCATGCGATCAGCACATCCATTTCCACGCGCTGGCCGGGCGTGAACCTTTGGATCTGCTGCGCCATGATTTCGCGTGGCGGCACGCGCTGCAAAAGCGAATTGGGTGTGGTGATGATCAGTCTTGGCCGCTCAAGCTGGTTGCTGTCTTGCCCTTTTGAACCAAGTGCGAGCTCCGAAAGCGCGCTGATACGAGCCGCCAATACGTCAGAACTTGGCGACACTCGATCATAGGGCAGACAATCCCATGCAGGTATGTGCAGAACATCAGCCCAGGGCGCGAAGAACTGAAAGACAGGTTCTAGGTCCGTCGCCTGCTGGCCATCGCGCGCGACAAACACCATTTCCGCTGGGCCATCTTGCGACAACCGTTCAAGCGCAAGCGCCAGAACACGCGCGTTGAACCCATCAGGCACACCGCCAACGCGCATGGCCGTTGGATCAACCAGATGGTTGAGAAATTTGTTGAGTTCAGACGTGGACATTGTGGCTAGGATTGTTTGCCCAGATGGAATTCGCGGATCTGCCTGACAAGGGGCATGTCCCAATTGTCAGGAACAGTCGCAGTGCCGGAAAGCCACTTGTACATATCGGGGTCCGGCACCTGCATCAACAATTCAAATTGCTCCAGATCATCGTCGCTCATGCCTTCGAGCGTTTCATTGGCAAACGTGCCCAGAACGTAATCCATCTCGCGCATACCACGGTGCCATGCCCTGAAAAGCAGGCGCTTGCGCTTGTCGTCCAACCCCGCGCTGCTGCGCATTGTTTCGCTCATTTGGGCAACCCGGTGTTCGTCATTTGCAAAGGCTATGTCTATACGCAGCCGCGAGGGATTTGTCAGCCGCACGATTGCGTAATTGAACACGTTGCGGGTGGTAGCATGGTCGCACCTCCAAGAGGCTTCATTGCACTTTGGAGAAAGGCCGGAAACGGCTTGTCTCCGTCGTGGACCATGGGCAAAGTTGAGTGATGCGCCCTTCCATTCTCAATCCGCTGTTTGCTCCGGTCAGTCGCCTGACGGGTATCGGCCCGAAGATCGCACAGGCGCTGACGCGCCTTTTGCGCGGCCATGAGAATGCGGCTGAGGCGCGCATTGCCGATGTTCTGTTTCATCTGCCAACCGGCCTGATTGACCGGCGCAACCAACCGGAAATTGCAATGGCACGCGAGGGTGAAATCGCAACGATCAAAGTGGTCGTTGATCGCCATCAACCGCCGCCACGGGGCAATGTACGCGTGCCCTACCGCGTGTTTGTCCACGATGAAAGCGGCGAACTGGGGCTTGTATTCTTTCGCGGGCGCGCAAACTGGCTCGAACAGCAATTGCCAGTCGGGTCCGTACGCTTTGTGAGCGGGCGAGTGGAATGGTTCAACGACCGGCCCACGATGGTGCATCCCGATTTCATTGTCGGCCCGGAGGATTTTGATGATCTGCCGCTGGTTGAGCCTGTCTATGGTCTGACCCAAGGGCTTTCGCTGAAAGTCATGACCAAGGCAGTCAAAGGCGCGCTGAAAGAACTTCCGGATTTGCCCGAATGGATCGATCCGGACGTTTTGGCCAAACGTGATTGGCCAAGCCTCCGGCAAGCTCTTGCCCAAATGCACAGCCCGCAGGACGGTCTGGACCTTCTGCCAGACAGTGTATCCTGGAGCCGTTTGGCGTTTGACGAGTTGCTGGCGGGACAACTCGCTCTGGCTCTGGTTCGAAAGACGATGAAAAAGAGCGCGGGCACCGCTTGGGTCGGCAATGGCGAGCGACAGGCGAAAATTCGTGATGCCCTGCCCTTTGATATGACGGGCGCGCAAAAGCGATCCATTGATGAAATTCTGAACGACATGGCCAAGCCCGAGCGCATGTTGCGTATGTTGCAGGGCGACGTCGGGTCGGGCAAAACCGCCGTCGCGCTGATGGCCTGCGCAGCGGCGGTGGAGGCCGGTGGGCAAGCAGCGATCATGGCACCAACGGAAATTCTTGCCCGTCAGCACTTGGCAACGATCAAACCCCTGGCTGAGCAGGCGGGCATGGTCGCAGAGATTCTGACCGGTCGCGAAAAAGGCAAGTCCCGCGAGGGCATTCTCGCCCGCCTTGTGAGCGGCGAAATTGATATTCTCATCGGCACACACGCCCTGTTTCAGGCCGGTGTTGAGTTCAAACGGCTGGCACTGGGGATCGTTGATGAGCAGCACCGTTTCGGTGTCCACCAGCGACTCTCGCTGGCGTCTAAGGGCGGTGGCGCAGATATTCTGGTGATGACGGCAACCCCCATTCCGCGTACGCTGGTGCTGACCTATTTCGGTGACATGGACGTCTCCAAACTTGACGAGAAACCGGCAACGCGTCTGCCCATCACCACCAATGCTGTTGCGATGGAACGGCTGGATGAATTAATTGAGCGGGTCCGGCAAGCGGTTGCGCGCGGCGACAAGATCTATTGGCTCTGCCCGCTGGTGGAAGACAATGAGGAACTCCCCCTCACCTCCGCCGATGCGCGGTTCAAATCGCTTCAGGCGCTGATGGGAGAGAATGTCGGGCTGGTTCATGGTCGCATGAGACCCGCTGAGAAAGACAGGGCCATGGAGGATTTTAAGTCTGGCAAAACGCGGGTTCTCGTCGCGACCACCGTCATCGAAGTTGGTGTCGATGTGCCGGATGCAACGATTATGGTGATCGAACATGCAGAGCGCTTTGGGCTTGCCCAATTGCATCAGTTGCGAGGCCGCGTAGGGCGTGGTGACAAACCATCGACTTGTCTGCTGCTCTACAAAGCGCCATTGGGAGAAGTCGCGAAAGCCAGACTTCAGGTCATGCGGGAAACGGAAGATGGCTTTCGCATCGCAGAGGAAGATTTGAAGTTGCGCGGCGAAGGCGAGGTTCTGGGGACACGGCAGTCGGGCACGCCCGGGTTTCAGATCGCCCAGATGGAACATCACGGCGGGTTGCTGGAACTTGCACGCGACGATGCACGGCTGATCCTCACCCGTGACCCAGACCTTGCCAGCAAACGTGGCGAGGCTCTGCGTGTTCTGCTGTATTTGTTCTCAAAGGACGAAGCGGTGAAACTTTTGCGCGCAGGCTAGTTTTGGCTAACAGCCTTTTTTGCCTTGTGATCAGCAATCGCCTTGCTCTTCTTCTTATCGAAATCCGGAGCAACGAGGCCGGCGGAGATAACGAGCTTGGCAGCTTCTTCCACGCTCATATCCAGCGTGATCACGTCTGATTTTGGAACGAACAGCAGAAAACCGGATGTCGGGTTGGGTGTTGTTGGCAGGAATACGCTGACCGTGGCTCCGGCCGGATCGTCAAGTCGGGCCTGCACCTCGCCCAGCGTGTCAGTCGCAACGAAGGCCAACGCCCAGATGTCCTTGCGAGGATATTCCACCAGAACAACGCTTTGGAAGCTGTTTGCATCTTCGCGAAAGACCGTCTCGAAAATCTGTTTCAGCGCGGAATAGATATTGCGCACAATCGGCATGCGTGAAAGTAGGTATTCGCCATAGGCGACGATGGAGCGGCCAATCAGGTTGGCCGTCAGGAAGCCGATCATCGTTATCACGAACATCGCGACCAGTAGCCCAAAACCGGGAACTGTGAATGGCAGATAAAGGTCCGGATTATAAACGTCTGGAATGTAAGGCTTCACCCATCCGTCAACCCATTGCACCAGAGTCCATGTCAGATAGGCGGTGATGGCAATTGGCGCACAGATCACCAGGCCCGTGAAAAAATAGTTGCGCAGCCGTGTGAACGAACGCCGTTTCGGGTGTGCTTTCTCCGCGCTGTCTTTTTCGTATTTCACGGTGTGTGTCCGTTCTCGCCCAGTGGCGCTTCATTCGTCTCGAAACGCCAGTTCATCCAGATTGGTTGCACACCTGCAAAGTCGCTACCAATCTGCACCGTTTAATTGGCCCTTGTCGGTGGGATTGCAAGGTGGAAATTATTCCACCGTGACCGATTTTGCCAGATTGCGCGGCTGATCAACATCCGTGCCCATATGCACAGCGGTATGATAGGCCAGCATCTGAACCGGCAAAGCATAGATCATCGGGGTGATGATCTCGGGCATGTCGGGAAGAAGCAGAACCTTGGCATCGCTCATTCCGGCCTCTTCTGCGCCCCGCTCATCCGTAATCAGAATTATATTGCCTCCGCGGGCGGCCACTTCCTGCATATTGGAAACGGTTTTTTCGAAAATGCGGTCATGCGGCGCAATCACCACCACCGGCATTTCCTCATCGATCAGAGCGATCGGGCCGTGTTTCAATTCGCCGGCCGCATAGGCTTCGGCGTGAATGTAAGACAATTCCTTGAGCTTGAGGGCACCTTCCATCGCCAGTGGATAATTTGTGTCGCGGCCCAGATAGAGCACGCTTTTCTTGTTGGCGAGACTGAGTGACAATTCACGAATGTCTTCCTCAAGCTTGAGAACTTCAGTCGCAATGCGTGGTGATTCTGCCAGATCACTCACCAGTTGCGCTTCGCGCGCCTCATCGATGTGGCCACGCTGCACTCCGGCGGCAATCGCAAGCGAAGCCAGAACCGACAGCTGGCAGGTAAACGCCTTTGTCGATGCGACGCCGATTTCAGGGCCTGCCAGCGTTGGGAAGACGCTATGGGAGGAACGGGCAATCGTGCTCTCACGCACATTGACGATAGCCGCCAGATGTTGCCCCGCCTGCTCGCAATATTTCAGACCCGCAAGCGTGTCGGCGGTTTCGCCGGACTGCGAAATAAACAGAGACAGGCCCTTGTCCGGCATCGGCATTTCGCGATAGCGGAATTCGGACGCGACATCGATATCAACCGGCAGCCGCGCATAGCGCTCAAACCAGTATTTACCGGTCAGACCGGCAAGATAAGCCGTGCCGCAGGCGGTGATGTTGATCCGGTCCAGATCTGCAAAATCGAGGGGATTTTCGTTGTTCCCCATATCGCGCAGAGCGATTTTGTTTTCCGAGAAATCCACATAGTTGGAGAGCGTATGCCCGATGACTTCCGGCTGCTCGTAAATTTCCTTGTGCATGAAGTGGCGGTGATTGCCTTTATCGACAAGCAGCGCGGAGCCAACGGATGTCTGCACGGCGCGCTCAACATCGTTGCCGTCAGCGTCGAAAATCGACATGTCTTCGCGACGGATAACAGCCCAGTCGCCATCTTCAAGATAGGTGATCCGGTTCGTGAACGGTGCCAGAGCGACAGCATCCGAACCCAGATACATCTCCCCTTCGCCATGGCCGATGGCCAATGGCGGGCCATTGCGTGCCGCGACGATAAGGTTTTCGTCCTGATCGAACATGATCGCCAGGGCAAATGCGCCGCGAAGCTGGGAGATGGCATTGTGGGCCGCGCCCGTCGGCGTCATGCTATCGCGCAAGGCTGCTGATACGAGATGTGCCACCACTTCGGTGTCGGTTTGCGATGTGAAGGTGAAGCCCTTTGCGATCAAACCGTCGCGCAATTCGCGGAAATTCTCGATGATTCCATTATGAACAACGGCAACGCTTTCTGAAAAATGCGGATGTGCGTTGATCTCAATCGGCGCGCCGTGGGTTGCCCAGCGGGTGTGGCCAATGCCGATGGTTCCAGCCAGCGGTTGATCCCGGATGCGCTCTTCCAGATTGACGAGTTTGCCTTCCGCGCGGCGTCGATCGAGCAGCGAATCCTCAACGGTTGCGACACCTGCCGAATCGTATCCGCGATATTCGAGGCGTTTGAGTGCATCCACAATCAGTGGAGCCACCGGGCGCGTGCCCACGATGCCAACAATCCCGCACATAGGAAATTCCTTCTTGCTCACAGCTTCAGCGCGTTAAACGCGCCTTTGCCCACGGCCCCTCGGTTCTGGCTAGAACCGCTGCGCACCCCATCCGTCTGAAAGGATGCGTCTGCAACAGGCCAATATCATCATTGGGCAGCAAGTGTGGTCAAAAATGATTTCAAACTTGCAAACAAGCCGCTGCCGGCAAACGCAATGCTGGGTAAAACGCTATTTCTTTTCGTTCTTACGGGCGAGATTGCGTTCGCGCAGTTGTTTTGCCTTGCCAGACAGGTTTTTCTGTTCGCTGCGCTCAATCGCCAGATCATCGTCGGGAACGTCCTTATAAACAACGCTGCCCGCCGCCGTGTTGGCATTTTTCCCGATGGTTACGGGCGCGACCAGTGCTGTGTTGGTTCCGATAAAAGCACCCTCACCCACGACAGTCTGGTGCTTGAGAAAGCCATCATAGTTGCAGGTAATGGTTCCGGCACCAATATTCGCTTTCGCTCCAATCTGTGCATCGCCGATATAGGACAGATGGTTGACCTTGGCGCCTTCTCCGATACGTGCCGCTTTGATTTCAACAAAGTTGCCGGCTTTTGAACCCGCCTCCATCGTCGCGCCGGGGCGGAGCCGCGCGTATGGGCCAATGATCGCATTTTCGCCAACCATCGCGCCTTCAAGGTGGGAGAAAGCGCGGATCGTGGCGCCGGACGCAACATGAACCTTTGGCCCGAAAACCAGATTGGGCTCAAGCACGGCATCCGCCTCAACAACCGTATCATGGTGCAGGATGATAGTTTCCGGCGCTTCCATTGTCACACCGCTGCGCATCAGCGCATCGCGGGTGCGTCGTTGCCAGATCGCGTTGACTTCAGCGAGTTGAACACGGTCATTGACGCCAAGCGTTTCCTCTTCCGGCACATCCAGAGCAACAACTTTGCAACCGCGTGCATGGCCGGTTTCAACGGCGTCGGTCAGATAATATTCATTCTGCGCATTGTCATTGTTGACGGCATCCAGAACTTCTAATGCAATAGATGAATTAAATGCCATAATACCGCTGTTACAAAACGTTATTTTTCGCTCTTCGTCAGATGCATCTTTTTCTTCGCGAATAGCCGTTAGCGTGTCGCCTTGCATGATGAGGCGACCATAGCCGGTCGGCATCGCAGTCTCGAAACCCAAAACGACGATATCCGCCCCGTTGGCAAGTGATGTTCTTGCGGCATCAATCGTGCTGCGCTGAATGAGCGGGACATCACCATAGAGCACGATGATGTCGTCAATCCCGGCTTCCTGTGCCTGGCTGATCGCATCGCGGGCGGAAAGCACAGCGTGGGCGGTGCCAAGCCGCTCGGTCTGGGTGTGGAAGCTGGCTTTGGGATAGTGCACTGCAACGGCTTCTGTGACCCTCTCAGCCTGATTTCCAACCACCACAGCGCAGGCGGTGGCACCGGACGCGACAGCAGTGTCGATGACGTGGCAAACCATTGGAAGCCCCGCAACCGGGTGCAAAACCTTTGGCATGGAGGAAGCCATGCGCTTGCCTTCTCCCGCCGCCAGAATAATGGCGAGGCAGGATCTGTCTGATAAAGCCGTCATTGCTGCTCCAAAATGTGTGTTTCGACGATCTGAAACCCGACATGCAGATGCCTTATTGGCCTATCAATGGTAGATTGTTGCGATTCGTTCAACGGTTTGAACGTGTCCCTGACCCCTTTGAGTGTTTTGCCAACCGATGTTTCCTTCTGAACCACCTGATGCGAACGACATCAGCCGACAAAAGGCCATGCGGGCGGCGCGGGCGGCGGCTCAGGATGCTTTGCACCGAAAACGGCAACAGAAGACAGCGCGTGTCGGTGCCATCGCGCTTTACACCTGGGGCGCTCTTGCCTTTGTAAGCATCGTAGCCGCAGCAACCATCGGGTTTTTCCCGGCTTCCGAACCTCAAGGCGGTTCTCAAGCAGCGTCATCGAACGTCGATGTTCAGCAAGCCGCCGAGGGGAATACCAACCGCGCAGATGAAGAAACGGTTGCTGCCGCTCGTGAACAATTTGAGCGGTTCCTGCGTTCCGATCCGGATATCGATGAACTTTCAACGGGCGGCGTGACGCCTCAAAATACACGTCCGGTCGAAAATGCGCGCGCGGGGTCCGATGGTGCTGGTCTCGGTGTCGATCTTGGTGAAGTTTCCGATCTGCCGACCCTGAAATTGCGATTTGAGGCGATGAAGCGCCGGTCCTCTGCCCTTTTTGAAGACAAGGTTCCGTTGATCCTGCGCGATGAAACGTCTGCGCTCAAAACCGCACGCCTTGTCGTTGGGCCATTCAGCAATCAGGCTGAACTTGCCGAGTTCTGCCGCGCCATACGGCTGCAACTGACGATCGACTGCAAGCAAACCGCCTATGAAGGCGCGAGCCTGCGCTGAGGTGTACGATAACGATGGTACAACCGACCGGCGACGTGCCATGCTTGTTTTGTGCGTCATGCCATTGTTTTTCTCCAGCAACATCATTTTTGGCCGCAATGTCGTTGACGACGTCGAACCCTTCACGCTGGCATTCCTGCGTTGGTCACTCACATTTCTGACCCTGTTGCCCTTTGCATGGAAGCCGTTGAAAGCGATGCGGCATGAAATTATCCAGCTGAAATGGCGCCTTGTCGCCATGGGTTTTCTTGGGATGTGGATCTGCGGCGCACTGGTTTATTTGGCGCTGAAATACACGACCGCAACCAATGGTACGCTCATCTACACCTCGTCGCCGGTCCTGATCATCGTGATCGAGTGGTTGTTTCGGGGGCGGAAAGCGGGCTGGCGGGAAAGCCTGGGCATTTTTGCAGCCTTTGTTGGTGTGGTGATCATCGTTGTACGCGGCACATGGAGCAATCTGACAGACCTGGAGTTCAATCTGGGTGATTTGATCTTTGTGGGAGCTGCCATCGCTTGGGCGATCTATTCAGTCGGCCTGCGTTCGCCAGTCTTTTCAACATTCGGCACGTTGCCACTGTTCACATTGATCGCTGGTGCAGGTGCGCTCACGCTGGCACCCTTTGCCATTGTTGAGATGGTAGCCTTGCACCACTTTCCAAACACGCTGTTTGCCTGGCAGAACATTCTGGGCATTGTCGTCTTCGCATCTCTTCTTGCCTTTTCGACATTCCAATATGGCGTCAGCCATCTCGGCGCTTCGCTCGCCGGTGTCTATATGTATCTTCTGCCTGTTTATGGTGTGACTTTGGCTGTGCTGTTTTTAAACGAAACGCTCGCCCTCTTTCACCTGTGGGGCATTTTGCTTGTGATTGGCGGGGTGGTGGTCGCAACCGCGCCGTTGTCGCTTTTCAAGCGAGATGGCTGATCTTAGCCAATCGTGCCAAGAACGGGGAAAACTTCGAGCAGATAGAAGCCGAAAGACGCCATCCAGCCGGACATGAAGGCAATGCCGGTCAAAACAAGAATGGCACCCATGAATTTCTCCACCGCGCCGAGATAGCGGCGGAAGCGCGTGAGGAAATTCATGAATGGGCCCGCAAAAAACGCGGCCAGCACAAATGGAACGCCAAGGCCCAGAGAATAAACACCCAGCATGAACGCGCCTTCGCCCACCGTTTCGCGACTGCTGGCAACGCCAAGTATCACGCCAAGAATGGGGCCGATGCAGGGGGTCCAGCCAAAGGCGAAGGCCAACCCCATGATAAACGACCCGGCTATGCCTGCCCCTTTGACAATATCATCGCTCACCTGAAAACGGGCTTCGCGATACATCAGGCCGATTTTGAAAACGCCCAGAAAATGCAGCCCCATCAGAATGATGAGCACGCCTGCGATGGTGGACAACAGTTCCTGATTTTGCCGGACGACCTGCGAAAAGCTCGAAGCACCAGCACCGAGCGCAACAAAGACGACGGTGAAACCCATAACGAAAAACACGGCGTTGATCAGGGCCTTTGTGCGCACAGACTGGCCAACAACTGCGGTCCCGTCCGGTCGTGCAATAACTTCATCGAGCGAAACGCCTGCGAGATATGTCAGGTAAGGCGGCACCAGCGGCAATACGCACGGCGACAGGAACGATAGGATACCTGCAAAAAATATTGCGTAGATCGTCAGTTCGCCACTCATGATCTTCTCACGGAATTCCTAATTCTTTGCGTGTTGTCATAAGCGGTTATCATTGATTTGCCCACTCACGCGCTCTCACGCCTTTGTAACCAGATTTCGAAGGCGCACCACCCAACCAATCTGACATATCATGCGGCTTTTCGACGTGTTGCCCGTCAAACGTGAACTATGTCTCAAATTATTTCAGATTGCCCGGGTTGAACGCTTGACCAAGCCACTCCCTTTGCCTATTGCCTCTTTCGTCGGAGGCGCAGCCTTCGCGAGCCCGTAGCTCAGTTGGTAGAGCAACTGACTTTTAATCAGTAGGTCCACGGTTCGAACCCGTGCGGGCTCACCATTTATCCCTGGTTTTCAGAGGCAATTCTGAAGCATGGATTTAACTGATTTTCCCAAGATGAAAGCGTTTCAATGTCCGCTCCTTTGAATGAAAGGGACCGGAAAGCGGACACTTTTTCGTTCGCGGTCCACGCAACCGATGGTCAGGCGCGGCGCGGTACAGTCACCACATCGCGCGGCAGCATTCGCACGCCCGCTTATATGCCCGTCGGGACAGCCGGTACGGTGAAGGCGATGTATATGGACCAGGTGCGCGATCTGGGTGCCGACGTCATTTTGGGCAACACCTATCATCTCATGCTTCGCCCCGGTGCGGAACGGGTCGCAAAACTTGGCGGCCTGCATGATTTCGCGCGCTGGCCCTATCCCATCCTGACGGATTCCGGCGGTTTTCAGGTTATGTCTTTGGCAAGTCTGCGGAAAATGTCGGAGACGGGCGTAACGTTCAAGTCGCATGTCGATGGCCAGAAATTTGAGCTCACCCCTGAGCGCTCAATCGAAATACAGGGGCTTCTGGACAGCGACATTCAAATGCAACTTGATGAGTGCATCGCGTTGCCAGCGGATGAACCCGAGATAGAACGAGCCATGGAACTGTCGCTGCGTTGGGCTGAGCGTTCCAAAGCGGCGTTTCTGACCCAGAGCGACCACGCAAAAAGAGCGATGTTCGGTATCGTACAAGGGGGCGATAAAGAAGCGCTGCGTCTGCGCTCCGCGAAAGCCCTCTCCGACATGGATCTCAAGGGCTATTCCATCGGCGGGTTGGCGGTTGGCGAACCACAAGAGGTCATGCTGCGCATTCTTGATGCAACATGCCCTGCACTACCGGACACCAAACCGCGTTACCTGATGGGCGTTGGAACACCGGATGATTTGCTGAAATCCATCGCCCGTGGCGTTGATATGTTTGACTGCGTGATGCCGACGCGTGCCGGACGCCATGGCACGGCTTACACACGCTTTGGGAAAATCAATCTGCGCAATGCGCGTCATGCGGAAGATCATCGCCCGCTGGATGAAACCTCGGATTGTCCGGCAAGCCGGGATTACAGCCGCGCCTATCTACACCACCTCGTTCGCGCCAATGAGGCGCTGGGTGGAATGCTGCTGACGTGGAACAATCTGGCATATTACCAAACGCTCATGCAGGGCGCACGCGACTCGATTGAAGCCGGGCGGTACGGTGAATATCAGGCTGAAACCACTGAAGGCTGGCAACGTGGCGACATTCCAGCACTTTAAACAGCAGCTACCGTTTGTTCAGGTGGACTGCGCCTGCCCCTGCTTCATCTGAACACCGTGAATACGCCAGACACCGTCTGAGCCTTGTTTCATGGTGTAGAGCGCGAGCCACTCGCGGCCGTTCGGGCCAGTGATCAGGACTTCCTGATAAAGCGTTTCACCCTGCATGCCACTGCGCCCAAAGCTCCAGTTCTGGGCGCCATAGATCGCGCCATATCCGCTTTTCACCATGCCGATAAAACGGTCAGTATCGCCAAAGATTTTCTGCAGATTGGGCGCGGCATGACTGAACGCCTTGTCGTGTTCGCGGGTTTTGAAGGCATTGATCTGGCTGTTAATCACCGCCTGCGCACCGCTGCGTTGCGCAGCCGGAGCCTGTTCAGACTGTGCATGCGCCGCAGGTGTAACGGCAAATGAAAGGGCGAACATGACCGCGCCCAGTAAAAGATGAAGTTTCATACCGACTCTCCTCTCGCGCCATAAACGTGGCACATGGGAGATAAACGAGCCAGTGCGGCACTTGGTTTCAGGTTGGTGAAACCAAGAGACAGGCTGCTACCTCTTCACCCAAAGGCCACAACCCAGCAAAATGCCTGTGCGGTGGCGAAATGTTTTCACTCTGACTGGTTTGTAGCCCTCTTTCCTCAGTTTAGCGCCATGTCTGCGAACGCTACCGGCAGTTCCATATTTGTAGTTCCAGCGACCATCGCCTTTAACATACTTGCGATAGTCAAGCTTGAGCATCATTGCACCATTTTTGGGCTCAACCCCCGCCCCGCTTTTGCAATCGATGGACGTGATCGCATGGTTCTTTCGTATCTTTTGAGTAAATCTCCGAGACTCTTTCAGTTTGATCCAACCACTCGAATCCGCCTGTGCGTAACCGCCAAACACGAGAGGCAGCATCAACAGCGCGCACGAAATTATCTTGATTTTATTGAACATGATTCCCCCAGGACTGTTCAGATGAACTGAGCGCAGTATGGGACCATATCTCAGTAAATCAACAGGCTATCCGAAGTATCGGTAAATTAGTGGTTGCTTCGGTCATGGCCTCGGAAACAATAGCGACGAGTCGCCGTAGGAATAGAACCGATAACCCGCCTGAATGGCGTGATTGTAGGCATTTTTCATCGTCTCAACGCCTGCAAACGCGCTGACGAGCATAAAGAGTGTCGACCTCGGCAGGTGGAAGTTAGTCATCAGCGCGTCGGTGGCTCGAAAGCGATAGCCCGGCGTTATAAAAATATCGGTGCTGCCCTGCCATGGCACGAAAGTGCCGTCCGGCTGGACTGAGCTTTCCAGAAGGCGGAGCGACGTTGTGCCGACGCATACGACACGCCCACCACTGGCCCTCACTCTGTTCAGTGCGTCAGCAGTTTCAGAAGTTACATATCCTGTTTCGTGATGCATTTTATGGTCGGCGACGTCATCCACTTTTACAGGCAGGAAAGTGCCCGCGCCCACATGCAGCGTGATGAAATGGTGCTCCACGCCCACCGTTTTCAGCTTTGCCATCAGATCATCGGTGAAATGCAGCCCGGCCGTAGGTGCTGCGACTGCGCCTGACTCCCGTGCATAGATGGTCTGATAGTCTTCGATGTCCTGTTCATCCTGTTCGCGCTTGGCAGCAATATAGGGCGGTAGCGGCATATGGCCGTGTTCGAGCAAAGCGAGATCGAGATCCGGGCCGGAAAGGGAAAAGCGCAGTTCCACTTCGCCGCCCTCGCCTTTCCACGTAACTTCGGCTGAAAAACCGGATTTCGTGAACTCGACCGTTTCACCCACTTTGAGTTTTTTCGCGCCACGGGCAAAAGCCCGCCAAGAGTTCGCGCTTTCACGCATATGCAGGGTGAAGCCTATGCGGGCTTGCGCATCTGCGCGATAGCGTATGCCTTCCAACTGCGCGGGGATGACTTTGGTATCGTTGAACACGAGTGCGTCGCCGGCCCTCAGATACGCGGTCAGATGAGATACCGTGTCATCCTGAAATTGCGGTTTACCAGCTTCATTGACAACCAGCAGCCGTGAACTGTCGCGCGGCACGGCTGGCCGAAGCGCGATATTTTCCTCCGGCAGATCAAAATCGAAATCATCAACGCGCATCGTGAAAGCCCGGCTTCAAAAAAGAAAATGGCGGGGTTACCCCCGCCAAAAACGTTTCATTTCGTGTGGATCGATTACAGATCAGCTGCCACGCGCATGGTGACGATTTTGTCCGGGTTTGGCACAGGCTCACCGCGGGCAAATTTGTCAACATTATCCATGCCTTCGATCACGCGGCCCCAAGCGGTATACTGGCGGTCGAGAAACCGAACATCGCCAAAACAGATGAAAAACTGTGAGTTTGCGCTGTCCGGGTTTTGCGAACGGGCCATCGAGCAAACGCCGCGCACATGCGGCTCGTCGTTAAACTCGGCCTTCAGGTTGGGCTTGGAAGAACCGCCGGTGCCGGTGCCCGTCGGGTCGCCGCCCTGCGCCATGAAATCGTCAATCACACGGTGGAAAACAACGCCGTCGTAAAACTCTTCCCGCGCCAGCTCCTTGATGTGTTTGACGTGATTGGGTGCCAGATCAGGCAGGCATTCGATGACAACCTGGCCTTGGGAGGTTTCAAGAACGAGGGTATTTTCGGGATCTTTATAATCAGCCACGGAATTGTTCCTTTGTGTGCTTTTCAATGAAATGAATATCTAGAATTTGTCGGCAGTGCGCATTTTGACGATGTTGTCAGGGTTATCGACCGTGCCGTTCAGCTCGCGCGCACCCTTTTTGATGGCGTCAACATGGCTCATGCCATCGGTCACCTTGCCGAAAACGGTGTATTGCCCATTCAGAAAATGGCCTTCGTCCAGCATGATGAAGAATTGTGAGTTGGCGCTGTTCGGGCTTTGTGCGCGGGCCATGCCCAAAACGCCACGGTCGTAGGGAATGTCGGAAAACTCGGCCTTCAGATCAGGCTCATTTGAACCACCAGTGCCATCGCCGCGCGGGTCGCCGGTCTGTGCCATGAAGCCCTCAATCACGCGGTGGAACTTCAGCCCGTCATAGAAGCCGGAATTGGCAAGGCTTTTGATGCGGTTGACGTGATTGGGAGCGACTTTCGGGAACAGTTCAATCGTAACCTTCCCGGTCTTGGTCTGCAGGATCAGCGTGTCCGATGGGCTGGCCGCAAAAGCGCTGGTTGAAGAAAACAGGAAAGCGGCGGTTAGCACGCCAACGAGGCTTTTGAAAAACGACATAAGGTCTCCGTGGAATATGAGTTGAAAGGCCTGTATGTCAGGCCAGCTTGTTCGCCAAGGCCTGTGCCACCACTTCGGGGACGAATTGTGACACATCCCCTTTCATAGAAGCGATTTGGCGCACCAGGGTCGCCGTTATCGGCCGTGTTTGTGGGCTCGCCGGTAGAAACACGGTCTGAATGTCATCGGCCATCGCGCCATTCATACCGGCCATCTGCATTTCATAATCAAGGTCACTTCCGTCGCGAAGCCCCCGGATCAAAAGACTTGCACCAGCATCACGCGCGGCATCAACGACGAGGTTTTTGAACGATGTCACCGCAATCCGGCTCGCCAGTTCCGACGGCACGGCAGCCGCGATAAGTTCGCTGCGCTCTTCAAACGTGAACATGCCAGCCTTCGAAGAGTGCAGACCGATGGCGATCGTCACCTTGTCGGCGACCATCAGCGCTTGCAACAAGATGTCCAGATGCCCGTTGGTCAGTGGGTCAAATGAGCCGGGGTAAAATGCGTGTCGTGTCATGGCGGCGTTCGTAAGCGGAAATGAACCGCAATGCAATGTGCTCCGCATCGCGGTGACATCATCCTGTTCGGGCAAGAAATCCTTCCGCATACAACGGTTTCGCATTGGCTTATGACGCGCGACTCACCGTTGATTGATCAGCCTTGAGTGGTGGTGTGCGCAAACGCACTGGAAGATTGGCGAAACTGCACCATCTATATCGAAGTGAAACACTGCCGGGCCGAAGCCCCAAACGCCCCGCAGCAACACGGTAAAAGGAACACGTTGTGATCACGGCAACTATAGCATTCGCTGCAATATTCGCTGTAACGGCCCTGCACCTGCGTTTTGAATCACGCTCTTCAAATCTTCCGATGCGTGAGTGGTGGAAGGTTGGCGGTTATCTGAATGATATCGCTCGCGATGAATACAAGAAGCTCAACTGAGCGCGAAAAAGTTGAGATCGTCGGAACCAAATCCGCGATCTATCGTTTCAAATAGGTCTGCGGCCTGAAACAGAATACCAATGATTGGATGAGATCATGACCGTAACGATTTTGGCAATGATTATGGCAGCCGCTATGATGGGCGCGAGCCTGGTTACCGTGCACCGGCACCAAAAGGCTGAGCGCAAAGCGGTGAAGGCGCAGCGGCGACACGGTGTCTACACACCCTATTGATCAGACTTTTCCGCCGAACAAACCGAAATACCCAGTTTGACAGGGCCGGTTCAAATAACTGGTTGGACGTCGCCAACACTCCAAGTCGTCAAGCTGCTTTGCTTTGAAAGCCAATTGGCCTCCCCAAAACAACACCGAAAACTTCACCCATTTTCTCAATCCGATTCACCGTCAGTCTGCGGGCCAACATCATTTGATGCATCGCCGCTTTCGGATGGCTCGTTTGTTGTATCGGCGCCTTCATCCGCATCATCATCAACTTCACTTATCCGCTCAACCGAAACGACGGCCTCGTCTTCCGCAGTTTTGAAAATACGGACGCCTTTGCTGGCCCGGCTCGCAAAACGAATGTTATCAACCGGCACGCGGATCAGCTGACCGGCGTTTGAAACCAGCATGATCTGATCACTGTCCTCCACCGGGAATGCACCAACCAGTGGTCCAATTTCATCGGTCTTGTTTTGATCCGTGACCTTCAGACCCTTGCCGCCTCGACCGGAAACCCTAAAATCAAAACTTGAAGAGCGCTTTCCAAACCCTTGATCTGAAACAGTTAATATGAATTGCTCTGCCGCGCTCATTTCAGCGTAACGCTCGACACTGAGAGCGGCTTCTTCACCGCTTTCCTCATCATCAGGAGCCTGATCAAGGTCCACATCAACCTCAGTTTCGCCTGCAAGCGCACGCCGGTCAGCGGCAGCGCGCTTCAGATATGCCACACGTTCTGACGCCTCCGCCTCGAACCCACGCATAATCGCCATCGAAATCACACTGTCATTCTTACCCAATCTGATACCGCGCACACCGACAGAGTTGCGGCTGGAGAAGACGCGCACATCATCGACCCGGAAACGAATACCCTGCCCTGCTGATGTGGTCAGAAGCACGTCATCGCTGGGTGAACAGGTGTCGACGCCGACAATGCCGTCGTCATCGTCAAGCTTCATGGCGATCTTGCCATTACGATTGACCTGCACGAAATCCGACAGTTTGTTGCGGCGCACGGTGCCCTTTGTGGTCGCAAACATCACGTCCAACGTTTCCCAGGTGGCTTCATCTTCCGGCAATGGCAGAATGCTGGTAATGCGCTCATCGGCCTGCAATGGAAGCAGATTGACCAATGCCTTACCGCGCGCCTGTGGCGTAGTGAGCGGTAGTTTCCAGACCTTCAGCTTGTAGGCGATGCCGCGCGATGAAAAGAACACCACGGGCGTGTGCGTATTGGCGACAAACAGCCGTGTGACGAAATCTTCGTCCTTGGTGCTCATGCCGGAGCGCCCTTTGCCGCCACGCCTTTGCGCGCGATAGGTGGTCAAAGGAACCCGTTTGATATAGCCGCCATGGCTGACCGTCACGACCATATCTTCGCGCGCGATCAGATCTTCATCGTCATGCTCAAATCCACCATCGAGAATTTCCGTGCGGCGCGGCGTTGCGAATTCATCGCGCACTTCGATCAGTTCTTCACGAACGATGGCCTGAACCCGGGCGCGTGAGGACAGGATATCGAGGTAATCCTTGATCTCCTCACCAATCTGATTGAGCTCATCGGCAATTTCATCGCGCCCAAGCGCCGTGAGACGCTGCAAACGCAAATCCAGAATGGCGCGCGCTTGTTCTTCGGAAAGATTATAGGTCCCGTCTTCGTCATTCACGCGATGGCGTGGGTCATCGATCAGGGCGATCAGCGGGGCAACGTCTTTCGCCGGCCAGCGGCGCTCCATCAACTGGCTGCGCGCCGTTGCAGGGTCTGGCGCCGCGCGGATCAGCGCAATCACTTCATCGATATTGGCAACTGCAATGGCCAAACCAACCAGAACGTGGGCGCGCGTACGGGCCTTGTTGAGCAGGAATTTCGTGCGGCGGGTGACAACTTCCTCGCGGAAATTCACAAAGGCGCGCAACAGATCAAACAGGTTCAGCTGTTCCGGCTTACCGCCGTTCAAGGCCACGATGTTGCAACCAAACGATGTTTGCAGAACGGTGTACCGGTAAAGCTGGTTCAGCACGACGTCGGCCACCGCATCGCGTCGTAGTTCAACCACCACCCGATAGCCGTGCCGGTCGCTTTCATCGCGGATATCGGAAATGCCCTCAATGCGCTTGTCGCGCACCAGTTCGCCAATCTTTTCAACCATCGAGGCCTTGTTGACCTGATAAGGCACTTCAGAGATGACAATCGCTTCGCGCTCGCCCTTGAACTTCTCAATATCGACCGTGCCGCGCATAAGCACCGAGCCGCGCCCGGTCTCATAGGCCGAGCGGATGCCTGCGCGACCCAGAATTTTGCCACCGGTTGGAAAATCAGGCCCCGGTACGATTTCCAGCAGATCATCGAGGCTGATTGTCGGGTCTTCCATTATGGCCAGACAAGCATCAATGACCTCGCCCAGATTGTGCGGCGGGATGTTGGTCGCCATGCCAACGGCGATGCCGCCAGCACCATTCACCAGCAGATTGGGATAGCGGGCCGGCAGAACCATGGGTTCGCGCTCGCGGCCATCATAATTCGCCTGAAAATCAACCGTCTGCTTGTCGATATCTTCCAGCAGAGAGTTGGAGAGCTTTTCAAGCTTACACTCGGTGTAGCGCATGGCGGCCGGCTTATCGCCATCGATCGATCCGAAATTGCCCTGCCCGTCCACCAGTGGCGCGCGCATCGCAAAATCCTGCGCCATTCGCACGAGAGCGTCGTAGATCGAAGCATCGCCATGGGGGTGATATTTACCCATCACCTCGCCCACCACGCCTGCGGATTTGCGATAGCCCTTGCTGCTGTCGAGACCCATTTCATGCATGGCATAAAGAATGCGCCGGTGGACAGGTTTCAACCCGTCCCTTACATCCGGCAAAGCGCGGCTCACGATCACGCTCATTGCGTAATCAAGATAGGAGCGCTTCATTTCCTCAACGATGGATATCGTATCCATGGAGGCCGGCAAAGAACCGCTGCCGTCGCCGGAACCACCGCCCGTTAATCCGCCATCACCACCGCCAGCAACGCCGCTCGCGATCTCGTCCGATCCAGTGTTCAGATTTTGGGAAACGCCGGTGTCGTTACCATCGTCAGCGCCATTCTCCGGCAAATCATTCTCGGTCAAACCAAACCCCTTTTGCGGCGCACCAGAATCGCTTTGGCACTGTTTCAAAACATAGCCGATTGAGGCCATTTTCTCAAATTTATGACGGTGTTTTCTGGGCCGATTCAGCGTTTAAATTCAATCCGCTGGAGAATGTTGTGGGCAAATATTCTATGGGCGCATCGGCCTTGCTGCATGTCGCTCAAATTATCGGTTGATGATATGCGTTCACTTGTTGCTCTTGCACGCGTTCTCTATAGCGTGATCGTCTCTCTGCAGCGTATTTGGCCGACCTCAGCATGATCCCCGTTGATGCACTTTTAAACGCGTTCGCGACCTATTTCGTGACGATTGATCCGCCCGGTCAGGCGGCCATCTTCCTTGGTCTCACAACTGGCATGACGCGCGCTCAACGCCAGTCCATCGCGTTGCGCGGCACATTGCTGGGCATCTGTATTCTTATTGCATTCATGTTCCTGGGCAGCGGGCTTCTGGGTGTGCTGGGCATCAGCATGGCCGCCTTTCGTGTTGCGGGTGGTCTTTTGCTGTTCTTCATTGCCGCCGAAATGCTGTTTGAGCGCCGGGCGGAGCGGCGCGGTGAAACGGCCGAGAAGGTCATTTCAGACAAAATGGTGCAGAGTCTCGCGGTGTTTCCGCTGGCCGTCCCTTTTGTCGCCGGTCCGGGCGCCATTTCAGCAGCCATCCTGCAATCGGAACGCTTCGTCACGCCCATTGAACAAGCGGCCCATATCGGCGTCCTGCTGGTCGTGGGGCTGATCCTCTACATCGTCCTCATCATAGCCGCCCGCGCGCAACGGTTCATCTCAGAAGCGGTGAGCAACGTCATCACACGGCTTCTGGGAATTCTGCTCGCTGCACTTGCGGTTCAGTTTATAGCGGATGGGGCGAAAGCGCTGATTGTTTAACGTTGCAGAATTACGCTGCCTAGATGTCAGTTATGCGGACTTTTCAGACCTTCACCAAGAAGGTGGCAAGGTGCGCTTTGGTGTCAAAACTTCAGGCCTTCAAAAGATGAAATAAGTAACTCTCTGCTTGCTGGATTGAAACCGGCGGCAAGGCCGAGAAAACTCAATTCAAGCTCAATGTCGGAGCCAACCACCATCCCGGATTGGAAAAAGGGATGTGAAGGGATTCAAGGATCATGTGAATTCATCAACCAATATGTAGACAGCGATCGCAGAGAAAACAGAGACCAGAGAACGCCAAAAAACATGATGACTGGTGCTTCTTTCGAAGAGACAAAAACATTCGGATGAACCCGCCCGTGAAGATGGTTGCCCAAACTGTGGACACGCCAACTGCAAATGTGAATAGTTGAATCAGGATTAGACTTTCAAGACCGAGGCCTGAGATGGCCCGTTTCCCGACTTCGATGCCAAAGAACTCGGTAAGGCCGATTAATATATTCTCAAGCCAAATCACTAGAACCGCTCAGAATTCATGCGGCAGTCTATTTTTGTTGGACATGAGTGTAAGTGTTGCTCGAATAAAGATCTATTTCTCGCGCAGCTTCATTGGCACGATCCTCGCTTTCAAATTCACTAAATGAAACTGAACTCACTATGTTTTCATCATAGTCTTCATACACAATCACCAGTACAACCCACATCTAAAATCTCGAGCCTTGCATCATTTATAATTTGTTACAGCTTGCACTCAAGACAAGAGAAATACAATTCATTTCTTTTATGTATGACTGGAATGCAGACAAAGCGCCCTTATCGCTTTTATGCAATGAGGTCTTCGGGTGCATGAAGCAAGGTGCCTTCGTACCTCATCAGATCATCTCAAATTTCAGCCAAGGTAGCCTGTTTGAAAATTCACATGGAAGGCTGGAACAGAGTCTTCAGGGTGCTCCATCGAGGCTACACAAAGATGCATACCGCCAGCGTAGTGATCTGCTTCAAAGCCCTTCGGACGTCCACAATAGGTGCAGAAATGCCGTAAATACCTTTCGAACTCTTCAGTGTTTTCGGCGTATCGCCCGTCCATTGGAAGTTTTTTGAGGGGCACTCCCAGCCAAGCAACAATGGGTGCGGCGCAGTTTCGTCAGCAGTCATCACAATGGCAGTAACAAGCCCATGTCACTTCGTCACAAACTCCCAAGCGGTTTTCCGATATAGGCAATAAGGCATTCCAAGCTCGAGAAGCTACGAATTTTATGGGTTCAGATGGGGCCTAAGCAGACGTTGGCAAAATTTGACTTGATTCAATGTCCCTGAGACGTTCAAACGCCCCCGCTCCAGGGACACCTTCGTTTCGCGGCCGCCATTCAACTTTTTCCAGATATTGGCGATCCGTCCAGCGTCGTGAAAGCTCTGCTGTCCTTGCTGCGGTGCAATATGAAACCATGGTCCGGATAATGCACAACGTCCGCACTTTTTCGAGCGCCAACCACCAAAAACAAAGCTTCACTGTCAGAGCGGTTCTCAAGGCAATGGGCCACGGGTCTTCCTGCCTTCCATCCTGCCGCATCTCCAGAGCGGAGCAAGATTTCTTCATCTTCGATAAGCACAAGTTCACCTGAAATCAGGTACACAAACTCGTCTTCCGTTTCGTGCCAGTGGCGGTGAGATGATCGAGAGCCCGACGGCAAGCGTTCCAAATGCACTCCAAATTGGGAAAGCCCCACAAAGTCACCAAGAGGTATTTCGGCATATGGCCCATCGTTCTGGGCAGAAATCTGATGAGGCTTGCCGAGATGTTCTTTCCAATGATCTGTCGGAATTTTTGGCAAAGCTATGCGCCTTTCATGTGGTCAGTCCAAAGAGCGCACAGCACGACTTGGGAATTTGGTGACTTTGGTTTCAAAGCTGCCGCTGTGGCGACGCATTTCTTTACTCGCCGCCACGCAAATGTTGGCCTCAGCTTTCCAAACGCCCCCTACTCCACCGAAACCTTCATCACCTTACCCCCAATCCCGTGGACGCTGTCGCCCGCGCGGACGGTTACTTCGTTGATGCCTTCGGGGATTGAGATGCCGCTTTTGGAGCGGGTGAAGGGTTGTTCGTCGACATGGGGGTGCGCGAGCACACGGGTAGCAAGCACGGTGCCGTCGGGAGCTACGACTTCCCATTTATCCGCGTAATGGTCCCAGCCCTCGTCGCCATGGGCGACGGTCACATCGAAACGCCATGTGCCATTGCCGGTTTTCGTCGCCTCCACAGCCACAACATCCGCTTCGCCCGCAAAAACGCTCGTTGCAAACGACAGCGTGGCGAAAGTTATCAGAGCCGAGAGAGTGTTTTTGCGCAGCATGATGGAATTCCTTGAATAAACAGCGAACTTGCCATGGGAACCAAACTCTCATAGCACGGTTTCGGTAACGTCACAGTCAAACCGGGGTGAAGTCATGGCATCGGGATCAAAGAAAGTCATCTACGCGGCTATGATCGGCAATGGGTTGATCGCCATTGCCAAATTCGTCGGCGCTTTCATCACCGGATCTTCGGCCATGTTGTCGGAAGGCATCCACAGTGTTGTCGACACGGGCAATCAGGGGTTGCTGCTTTACGGCATCGCGCGGTCGAAACGTCCGGCAGACGAAAAACACCCGTTTGGCTATGCCTCTGAAATCTATTTTTGGGCGTTTATCGTCGCGATTTTGATCTTCTCCATCGGCGCGGGCATTTCGTTTTACCACGGCGTGGAAAAAGTGTTGCACCCCCATCCGGTCGAAAGCCCGATGATCAACTATGTAATTCTCGGGCTGGCGATGGTTTTTGAAGGTGTCGCTTGGTGGGTCGCTTTCAAGGAATTCACAAAAACCTCCAACAAAAAGGGAATTTTTCAGGCGGTCAGGGAGTCCAAGGATCCAACCATCTTTACTGTCCTGTTTGAAGACAGCGCCTCCATGCTCGGTCTGATCGTTGCCTTTGTCGGCATTTGGGTATCGGTGACTTTCAATCTGCCAATGGTTGATGGCTTGGCGTCCATTCTGATTGGCGTCATTCTGGCGGGCACAGCCATAGTTCTGGCGCTCGAAACAAAGGGCTTGCTGATTGGGGAAGCGGCCGCGCCAGAGGTTGTTGACGAGATCAAAAGCCTGATTGCGGCCCAGCCTGCCATCACCGCGCTGAACGAAATCCGCACCCTGCACCGGGGTCCCAATGACGTGCTGCTGGCGATGAGTTTGGACTACAATGATGAAATACCAGCTGGCGTGATTGAACATACCAACACCCAGCTTGAAATGGCCATCAAGTCGCGCTTTCCATCGGTCAAGCGCTTGTTCCTCGAGGTTCAGAGTGCCGCTCACCACGCCGAAGAGGTGGAGCGTGCCGAAGAATTGCGGAAGTTGGAGAACTAGCCGATCGGGCAGCCGGCACTTCCCGGTTGCGGCGTTCCCGCAAAACAATCAGCCGCCTGGATACGCCTCGGTCATATCAGGCCAATAGAGCGGGCCAGACCAGCGCTCAAAGCGCAAGAGGGTGGCCGTTCGCAAACTGAACCAGATCCCAAAGGTTGCCGTAGAGATCTTCGAACACGGCGACGGTATCGTAATCCATCGTTTTGGGTTTGCGGACAATCGTGATGTTCTGCTCCACCAGACTTCGATAGTCGCGTTCGAAATCATCCGTCGCGAGAAACAGGAAAACGCGGCCACCGGCCTGATTGCCGATGAAGGACTCCTGCTCCGGTTTGGAGGCGCGGGCCAAAAGCAGGGTTGTGCCGTGTGAGCCCTTGGGACGCACGACAACCCAACGCTTGGCCTGTTCCGGTTGTTCGGTGTCTTCCACAAGCTCGAAACCGAGCTTGCCGCAGTAGAATGCAATCGCCTCGTCATAATCGCGAACCACGAGCGCGATATGAGCGATTTCCTGTTTCATGAGTGGTCTTTTGCGGCTGAATCGAGCGCCATCTGCCAGAAATCGGCTTCGAGCCGTGTCGCAGCAGCGAACAGTTTTTTCAGGTTCGGATAGCGCGCCTCGGTCATAACACCCGACGCAAGATTGTCGAGATTTTCAATCGTTGCGGCAGTCAGTTCCTGATAGCCATCGGACGCGTATTCGTTGATCCACTCTGCGTACGGATTCTCATCTGTGGCCATGGTTTTAAGCGCAGCCCCGATCTCGCCATAGCCGATCATGCAGGGTGCGAGCGCGACATAGAGATCGAGCAGGTCACCTGCATTTCCAGCGTCCAGCACAAAGCGGGTGTAGGCGATGGTCTGGGATTTCTCTGGCGTGGCCTCCAACTGCTCTGCTGACAGGCCCCATTTGGCGCAAAGACGAACATGGAGGTCCATTTCGACATCAAGAATGGCTTTAAGACCTTCAAGGCCGCCGCGCATCTCGTCGAGCGTTCTTCCCTTGTAGATCGCCAATGCATAGGCGCGGGCAAACTGTATCAGAAACAGGTAGTCCTGAATGAGATAGTCTCGAAACGCCGCTTCGGGAAGCGTTCCGTCACCCAGGCCGCGCACAAAAGCATGCTGAGTGTAGTCCGACCAGTCATCCGCACAATCGGATTTCAATCGCTGAAAGAGCGTTGTCATGACAACGTCCATGCGTCGGGCAAGCGCGGCCTAGAACGGAATTTCGTCATCCATATCACCACCGCTTGGGAAGCCGCCGCCAGACTGGCCACCACCGGCTTGGCCGCTACCAAAGCTGCCGCCTGACCCGCCATTGTCGATCTGACCGCCACCGCCATAGCCGCCGCCATCGTTGGAGTTGCGGCCGCCCAGCATGGTGAGCACGCCTGTGAAGGGCTGCAGCACGATTTCGGTCGTCCAGCGGTCATTACCGTTCTGGTCCTGCCATTTGCGGGTTTGCAAGGAACCTTCAAGGTATACCGTCGTGCCCTTTTTGACATATTGTTCGATGACCTTGTTCAGGCCTTCGTTGAAGCAGACGATGCGATGCCATTCGGTCTTTTCACGCCGTTCGCCGGTCGCGCGGTCGCGCCAGCTTTCAGATGTTGCCACCGAGAAATTGGCAATGGCCTTGCCGTCCTGTGTGCGGCGAATTTCCGGGTCGGCCCCCAGATTACCAACCAGAATTACCTTGTTCACACTGCCTGCCATTGATCATCTCCTTGAGCGCCGAACGCTTTCACATATTTGGCTGGACCATAGAGCGCCCGCCCACCGAAATTGCGAAAAAACATGTCAGCATGGTGCGTTTTCCACGCATTTTCGAATTTCATTTGTTCTCATAATGTTCTACACAAGGCGCATTGGGATAACAAGTGTGCGACAACGCGACCGGCAATTGTGTTTGTGGAAAGAGTTTCGCGGGCTGGACAGTTCGCGCGCCTGCCCCACATATGCGCTTTGTGAAGAACGTCGCCGGCGCGCCCGATGCCGGGTGGTGGAAAAGCGGAAGCGGAAGTGAATGGCTGCGAAGAAAAAGAAACCGGATGACAAGATGATTTCCGTTCGCGGCGCTCGCGAACATAATCTGAAAAATGTCGATATCGATCTGCCGCGCGACAGCCTCATCGTGATGACCGGCCTTTCCGGCTCAGGCAAGTCTTCGCTCGCTTTTGACACGATCTATGCTGAGGGGCAGCGCCGCTACGTTGAATCCCTGTCGGCCTATGCGCGCCAGTTTCTGGAAATGATGCAGAAGCCGGATGTCGACCAGATTGACGGGCTGTCCCCCGCCATTTCCATTGAACAGAAAACGACGTCCAAAAACCCGCGCTCGACCGTCGGTACCGTAACCGAAATCTACGATTATATGCGTCTGTTGTTCGCGCGCGTTGGGGTTCCCTATTCGCCTGCCACCGGCCTGCCGATTGAAAGCCAGACTGTCAGTCAGATGGTTGATCGGGTGATGGAACTGGAAGAAGGGACACGCCTCTATCTCCTCGCCCCAATCGTGCGTGGCCGCAAGGGCGAGTTTAAGAAAGAGCTGGCGGAGCTGATGAAAAAGGGCTTCCAGCGCGTGAAGCTCGACGGCGAATTCATGGAGATCGCTGATGTTCCGGCGCTCGACAAGAAGTTCAAGCACGATATCGATGTGGTTGTAGACCGCATTGTCGTGCGCGACGACATGCAGACACGGCTTGCCGACTCCATGGAAACGGCCCTGCGCCTGACGGACGGCATGGCGGTTGCCGAATTGGCCGACAAACCCCTGCCCGCTTCGGAAACCGCAGCGGAATCCAAGAATAAATCGAAGAATGAGACGCATGAGCGGCTGATCTTTTCGGAGAAGTTCGCCTGCCCCGTATCCGGTTTCACCATTCCGGAAATCGAGCCGCGGTTGTTTTCGTTCAACAACCCGTTTGGTGCCTGCCCGACTTGCGATGGGCTGGGCACACAACAGAAGATCGACGAAAATCTGGTGGTGCCGGATGGTTCGCTGCAACTGAACAAAGGAGCGATTGTTCCCTGGTCGAAGTCGAGCAACCCCTCACCCTACTATGCCCAGACACTTTCGGCTTTGGGCAAGGTTTACGGATTCAAGATTTCCGATGCATGGGACACGATGTCGGCAGACGCGCAGACAGCGGTTCTTTTCGGCACGGGCAAGAAGGCGATCGAGTTCGTCTATGATGACGGATTGCGGACCTACAAGACCACCAAACCGTTTGAGGGCGTGATCGGCAATCTCGAGCGGCGTTGGCGCGAGACTGACAGTTCCTGGATGCGTGAGGAAATTGAAAAATTCATGTCGCGCATGCCGTGCCTAGCCTGCAATGGCCATCGTCTGAAGCCCGAGGCTATGGCGGTCAAAATTCATGGTCTTCACATCTCCGAGGTCACGGAAATGTCCATCCGCGTCGCGAATGGCTGGTTTGATGATCTCCCGCAGCACCTGAACGACAAGCAAAACGAGATTGCCGTACGGATTTTGAAGGAAATTCGCGAACGACTGCGTTTTCTGAACGATGTCGGGCTGGATTACCTCACCTTGTCGCGCAATTCCGGAACGCTCTCCGGTGGCGAAAGTCAGCGCATTCGTCTTGCGTCGCAAATTGGCTCCGGCCTGACAGGCGTGTTGTACGTTCTGGACGAACCATCCATTGGCCTGCACCAACGTGACAACGCACGCTTGCTGGAAACCCTGCGGCACCTGCGCGATCTCGGAAACACGGTTATCGTCGTGGAGCATGACGAAGACGCCATTCTGACGGCGGATCATGTGGTCGATATTGGCCCGCGCGCCGGTATTCACGGTGGACGGATC
Source organism: Pseudomonadota bacterium (assembly GCA_039180085.1). Lineage (GTDB taxonomy): Bacteria > Pseudomonadota > Alphaproteobacteria > Rhizobiales > Rhizobiaceae > Pseudahrensia. The sequence continues at coordinate 96,688 of JBCDDX010000004.1, read as the reverse complement.
ATCGCTGAAGGCGCACCAAAGGCGATCATGAAGTCCAAAGAGTCGATCACCGGGAAATATCTTTCCGGTGCGCTTTCGGTTGCCGTTCCCGAACAACGGCGCAAGATCAACAAGACCCGTAAGATCAAAGTGATCGGTGCGCGGGGCAACAATCTGAAGTCGGTTGATGGTGAAATTCCGCTAGGAACCTTCACTGCGGTCACCGGTGTGTCCGGTGGCGGGAAATCGACGTTCCTGATCGAGACGCTTTACAAGGCGGCGGCACGCCACATCAACAAGGCGCGAGCCATACCCGCCCCACACGACCGGATTGAAGGGCTGGAGCACCTCGACAAGATTATCGACATCGACCAATCACCAATCGGGCGCACCCCGCGCTCAAACCCGGCCACCTATACGGGCGCGTTTACGCCCATCCGCGAATGGTTTGCCGGTCTGCCTGAAGCCAAAGCCCGTGGTTATAATCCGGGACGCTTTTCATTCAATGTGAAGGGTGGGCGTTGCGAGGCGTGTCAGGGTGATGGTGTCATTAAAATCGAGATGCATTTCCTGCCGGATGTTTACGTTACCTGCGATGTCTGTTCCGGCAAGCGCTACAATCGTGAAACGCTGGAAGTTCAGTTCAAGAGCAAAAGCATTGCTGATGTGTTAGACATGACGGTTGAGGAGGGCTGCGAGTTCTTTGCCGCCGTTCCATCTGTGCGCGACAAGATGGAAACGCTCAAGCGCGTCGGACTAGACTACATCAAGATCGGCCAGCAGGCGACGACCCTTTCTGGCGGCGAGGCGCAGCGTGTGAAGCTCTCCAAAGAGCTTTCCAAGCGGGCTACCGGACGCACGCTTTACATTCTGGATGAGCCGACAACCGGCCTGCATTTTCACGATGTAGCGAAACTGCTCGATGTGCTCCACGAACTTGTCGATGCCGGCAATACGGTTGCTGTGATTGAACACAATCTGGAAGTTATCAAAACAGCGGACTGGGTGCTTGATCTTGGGCCGGAAGGCGGAGATGGCGGCGGCGAAATGGTCGCGAGCGGCGCACCGGAAGACATTGTGAAAGTTGATCGCTCCTACACCGGCCAATTCCTGAAGGATCTTCTGTCGCGACGCGATACTGCGCCAGCAAAATCAAAATCGGCCTCCAAGGGCAAAACTACAAAGGAAACCGGGGCTATCGCCGCCGAATAGTTGGTCGGCTCGTCAGAACAGCGATTCATCGGCGATCAGAGTGCCATCTACACTGATGCCCTTAATTTTAGCGCTGCCGTCGGGAAGCACAGAGAGGATAATGCCAAGCCTGCCATTGCGATTGAGCCGCTCCAGCTCAAGCGCCCGTCGTTTTTGCGCGTAATAACGCGAAAAAGGAAACTCGATAGATACGGTGGTTGGTTTTGCTCCATCGCTGCGAACCTGCGTCAGACGTCCTTCGAGGAACACCCCGTTTTCAAGCCGTCGGTTGGTAATGCGGCTCGCCCGCCAGAACGGACTGCCCTGTTCCAAGACAGCATAAACCGGCCCTTCCTTTATCGCAGTGTCGATTGCCGTCTCATTGTGAGAAAGTCGCGAAATCGCCAGTTGAAGCCGCGTGTAGTGCCCCCGAAAGAGATCACGCGGATCACGCATGTTCGATTCAAGGACAACTTCAACCCCGCGTTTTATGTCCAGCTGATGGTTTACGAGCATGAAGGCAAGAACCGCCGTCTGGAAAACTGCAGCCGCGATCAAACCGATCCCAAGTCCACGCCTTGTCATGTTTGCGCCCTCCGTTCCCGGCGCAGCAGCCAAACCGCAGCGCCGATGAGCAACAAACCACCAATGCCGTAAACGACGGCGGTCATTTCCAGAGACCCGAACAGATCGACATAGGTGTAGAAAATAACGATGGCGAAGAAAATGTAGCCGATGACGGACAGACTTCGCATCTCAAGACGCCATCCAAAGCGAACCGACCAAATTGCCAGAAAGAGACCAACAATGCCGTAAACCAGTTTTTGCACCAGTTCCGCACCATCAGATTTTGGTGCCGCCAGCATTGGGAATGCCAGCCAAATCAGACAGGCCATTGCAAAAACCGGCACAACCCATTGGTCTCTGTAAAGCGACGTCTCAGACCCTTTCGCTCTGAAGGCCAGGATTGCTGTCACGATGATTGTGACGACCAAAGCCATGATGGGAATTGCCTCGCCTGCAACCTGTCGGTTGGAGAAAAAGCTTTCGTTGAGGAAAATCTGTACCAACTGAAACGCGCTCATAATCAGAGCCATGGCGTAGAAAATCATGACACGTTCAAAACCGCGGAAATATTGCCCGGATGTGAGGCTCGCCAGACAAATTGATACGCACAACAGGCCAAGCGCTATAACGAGACCGGCAAATTGAGCGTCGACACTGATCAGCATTAACGACCAGGCGACCGCCAATAGCAGGATGAAGTGGCCGGCCACTCGGGATGCGAGCCAATGCGCGATGAGACCGAGCGCGGCTACAGTGGCTGGCAAGACATAAAAGACCGGGATGCCAAAGAGAGACTGTTGATCCGCCGATCCAGGATATTCGGCAATCATCCACCCAAAGGCCACCAATGACGCCATGCACAAGGCGGCGACAGATTGGGTGACCAGAGCAGTCAGAACGGCGCCCAAAAACCACACCATGAGCGCGGTCGCTGTGGAACCCTGCAGATGGAACATCTGCCCGATCAACATGATCGAAGCACCGAAAGCGCCGATCCCGAGCACGATGAAAGCCGCGCTGATGCCCGGCGCATTCTTGCTATGGGCAAACCAGGCAATGCTGTATGCCAACCAGATGCTGGCGATCAGCATAAAGGTTCGAACCAAACGTGGAACCGTATCCCAATTGGCGGCCACGAACGACAACAATGCTGCGACCAGCAGGATGGCACCAAGAAATGCCAGAACAGTGGCGAATGAGGGGCCGCGGGACCGGGCTTGAAACTCGCCACCGGCTGCATCGGCCTGATCCTGAGTCAAAATTCCCTTGTCGACCCAGATGGCCAGATCCTTGCGCAAGCGGCTGCTGTAATTGAAAGCAATCATGAGGGTAAACGTCTCAAAATGTGGTTCCCCGCCGTGCCAACAATGAAACTCTGTTCCTCATTGACTCCTATCTCCATCAACGCAGATTTCCCAATGAAAGCGCAACGTTAACACACTGGCAACATGTGTGTCAGAAATGTGCAACCGCTTGCGTAAATTGCATGACTGGGGTGCAAGCTTTGCGTTCGTAAAATTCAACCAAAATCCTATTTGTGGTTCATGGAAAGCGCGGGGCTTTCCAAGTCATTATCACGGATGTGCCGCAGATTGGTACATCACCCAATCGTAGGAATTTGAACATGGATATTCTCAACAACATCCGCACATGGAACCGCGTTCGCCAGACACGCAACGAGCTGTATTCCCTGAGCGCACGCGAACTGAACGATCTTGGCATTGCACGCGGTGATATCCCATTCATCGCAAAACGCGCTGCCAAGCGTTAACGGAAAATTAAATTCGATTAGGCAATTCTCCTCCCAGGCCTAACGATTCGTTCACTGATTTTCCTCCCAAATCATGTGAACATCGACAAGCGCCTGCCGGACCTCCTCCCCCGGCAGGCGTTTTTTTGTGCCCGGAGATGGCATCCTATTTTTGAGATGCCGGTTGGCGGAGGCCTGTTGATTAGCTGTTGCGCACCTTGCGCCATTTTTCCAAACGCATGATCTGCGCTGGCTCACCGTCCCTTTCATACCAGCTGTCAACCGTCCATTGCTGGCCCGACGCGTCAATTATTCTGGCAGATTTATGTGGGTAGCGCCCATCCACGATAATCCCTCTTTCAGCGTAGCGGCGATTGGTTTTGTGGAATTTCAAGAGCTGCTGGTTTTGCAGAAAGAACAGATATTGGGTCGTGTTGAGCGATTCATCCACGCAATCCATCTGCCCACGCCGCCCGCTGTGGGCCTGATAGGACTTTTTCTCGTCGATTTCGTAGCCGAGCCGCTTGCGCGCCATCTTTTCCATCGCTCCGATGGCATTTGCGATAGCATTTCGCTCCGCTTCTGCAGATGCGTGACCGGCGGACATAATGGCTTGCAGCTGTTCGAGTTCCTCTGCCGAAAACACAAATGCATCGGACAGTTTGCACCCGTAACCGGAGCAGACCTTGATGGACTTTTGGGCAAGGCCATAATTGTTGCTGTCGAGCGGCCCCGGCCCACCAGATGTGCAGGCAGAGACAGCCAAGGCAAAGATGCAGGGCAATGCCAGACGAACTGTCGTTTTGAGCCTGCTCACAGAAAGCATTGCCTGAAATATCCTTCCACTGGTCCGTAGTCCACGTTTATCGAATTCCAGATACGAAGACCACTCCATTTCCAAACGGTGCCGGGTTTGGCTCTTGGATGTGTCATTTCTGCACAATTGGCGGAGCAGAATGTGGTTGATTGATCGTCGCGGAGCTTCTACTCGTTGGCCCATGAAAACACCTGTACATGTTGTGGGCGGCGGTCTGGCGGGGTGCGAGGCTGCATGGCAATTGGCGCAAGCGGGCGTGCGTGTCGTGCTGCATGAAATGCGCCCGGTTCGAAAAACCGACGCTCACGAAACTGACGGACTGGCAGAGCTCGTCTGTTCGAACTCATTCCGTTCAGACGATCATACGGCCAATGCGGTTGGCGTTCTGCACGAGGAAATGCGCTATGCGGGCTCACTGATCATGAGCGCTGCTGACAAGGTAAAAGTTCCCGCCGGTTCAGCGCTGGCTGTCGACCGTGTCGCGTTTTCACAGGCCGTTCAAAGCGCAATCGAATCCCATGACCTCATTGAAGTCTCCCGCGAAGAGGTGATCGGTCTTCCGCCTGCTGAATGGGGCAAAACGATTATCGCGACCGGGCCGCTAACGGCCCCTGCCCTGGCGAAATCCATAGCCGAAGAAACGGGCGAGGAATCACTGGCGTTTTTTGATGCCATTGCGCCAATTGTTCATTTCGACTCCATCGACTTCGATCAGGCGTGGTTTCAGTCGCGATACGACAAAGTTGGTCCGGGCGGCAATGGCAAGGATTACATCAACTGCCCTATGGACCGGGATCAGTATTACGCTTTCATAGAGGCCCTCATTGCGGGCGAAAAGGCGGAATTCAAACAGTGGGAGAATGTGCCCTATTTTGACGGGTGTCTGCCGATTGAAGTGATGGCTGAGCGCGGTGTTGAAACATTGCGCCACGGCCCGATGAAGCCAATGGGGCTGACCAATGCGCATAAACCCGACGAAAAGCCCTACGCGGTTGTCCAGCTGCGCCAGGACAACGCCCTTGGCACGCTCTACAATATGGTTGGATTTCAGACCAAACTGAAATACGGCGCCCAGGTCGAGATATTCCGGATGATCCCGGGATTGCAGAACGCGGAGTTTGCGCGTCTGGGCGGGTTGCACCGCAACACCTATCTCAACTCGCCCACGTTGTTGGATGAAACATTGCGACTGAAGTCGCGGCCCGACATACGGTTTGCCGGACAGATCACCGGTTGCGAGGGCTATGTTGAATCCGCCGCTATTGGGCTGATGACAGGCCGGTTTGTTGCTGCAGAAACGACAGGACAAATGCCGAAATTGCCACCGGAAACAACGGCTTTCGGCGCTTTGTTAAACCACATTACAAAGGGCCATATCGCCTATGAAGAGGAAATGGGCAAAAGGTCGTTTCAACCAATGAATGTCAATTTCGGCCTGTTCCCGCCCGTCGAGATTTCCAAGCCTGAAGGCCATGTCGGGCGCTGGCGCGGCAAGGAAAAGGCGATTGCAAAGAAGAATGCACTGGCCAAACGCGCTCTCGATACGATGCGAGTATGGCTCGATGGCGAGCAATCTCAGGCTGCACAGTAGTCAAGCCCACTGGCCTACATGAATAACTTATTCCGCAGCGACGGCCTTGCCGGTTTTATCGCCGAATTCGTCGATCACGCCCTGCTCAAACATGTAGTAGCGGGCGGTTTTTGAGCCAAATTTTTCGTAGTAGGCGTCTGACTTGGCAGCAATTGCGTTAAGCTTTTCGCGCCGGTCTTCATCATCCTGAAGGTGCTCTTGCAACCTTTCAACGATGTAATTCGCCTGTCGGCAAAGTCTCTTTCGTGCTTCGTCTTCCAGATCGATCGCCATGTGACCCAGTTGTTTCATGCGTTCAGCGGCGGCAAAGTGGAAGTTGATTTCTTCCAGCCATGACAGTTCTTTCGAGGATTTCTCTTCCCAAACGCTGGTCAGCTCCTCAGAACCAAGACCTTTGAGGCGCTTTTTCCACTCATCGATTGGCTTTTCCATCACTTTTCTCCGGCGATGATGATGCGACCATGTCAGCAACGATGGGGCGCGTCGTGCAGGTCTGGTTGTTGATCGTGAATACCGATCACAGGTGGGCGTTCCTGAAGTATCGGTTACTCAATGCCGGAAAATAGCCTGCGGGTGTTAAAATTTCAGAAATGATACCGGTAAACTGCGCAGCGTCCGCAACTATCCGCGCAACAGCGCCCATTGAACACGAAGCTGGCTTGGCGGTGGCATACCGGCAAACAGGCGTTGCCAGTCTTTCATAAGCTGTTTTTTGATCCGCTTATGGCGCATGCGCGTGGCCGCCAGGACACGAAATGCGGCCTTTGCGGGCTCAATTGCCGAGATCATCTGCGCCTCATTCGCACGGTTCAGATGCTCTGCCGCCAGATCGACCATGCCTGACAGGGCAATGCGGTGCCGTTCATCCGGCGGCTCCATGAATTCAGTCGCGGAAAGTCCGACCGCTGACAGCAGATCCATTGGGAAGTAGCACTGGTTGCGGCTGCGCTGAAACGCAATTGTTTCCAAAAGACGGGTCATCGCAACGGCGCACCCTGCATGGCCGGAAAGATCGGCAAGCCGGGTGTCGGCTTCCGCTCCACATGCAAGCGCGGTTCGGTGTAAAAGCACTGATAGTGTCTCTCCACACCAGCCTTCCAGCATGGCACGGTCTTCCATTGGGTCGCTGTAAAAATCGAAAATGTGAGCCTGCAACTTCGCCGTGAGTGTAGGAGCGAGCGATGGGTCGAAATCCAACAGCTGTACGAGAGCCCGGGCCAACGGGTGACCGGCGGCCTCGCCGTCTCTTTCGCGCATAACAACGTCCGTCCACCACTGCACGCGAACCTCCCCCGCCATCGGTTCAGCAACGAGGTGCGGGATGGAGCGAATTTGAGCATCAAATGCAAACAGGACGTTGGCAAGATCACGCGCTTGTGGGGGCAAAAACATCGTCGCGAAATACATATCGCCACCGCTTTGCTTCAATATCTCCCGGCAGGCCGTGCCAGCGTTCGCATCGAGAACAAAATGTGCGTGATTATCACTCACGACTAATCCACGGCCAACAGCGCCGCACCAACCGCGCGCCCTTCGGCGAGCAACACATTGAATGTCCGGGCCGCAGCGCCCGTGTTCATGGCATCGGCTCGGATGCCGACATTGCTCAGCGCTTCTGTCAGAGATTCGGGCAGGTGCGCAATGTCCGGGCCGGTGCCGACCAATATAAGTTCGATTTCGCTTTCACCCAAAACGCGCGCGAAATTTGCGACTGTGAGGTCCTCGGGAGTCTGGGCTGACCAGCCGTATATACCACTGGGCAGGCAAAGAATGCTGCCGCGATGGGACATGTCAGCGAAACGGAAGCCGCCATTTCCATAGGTATCCACCGGCGCCCGCCCAGGGAAGTGAGCTGGCTTCACCTCAATTCCAGGGCTGGAAAGGCCCGGTTTTGTAGTGGCATTGTCTGCCACTCAGGTCACTTCCTGCGCTTCCTGACCATGATATGGCGATGGATCAGCTTTATCCATCGCGCCCGGACGCAGTTTGAACAGGATCAGAATCGGCGCTGCGATGAAGATGGAGGAATAGGTGCCGACCAGAACCCCGAAAATCATCGCAAATGTGAACCCGCGAAGCACTTCGCCGCCCAGGAAATACAATGCAAGCAACGCCAGCAACGTGGTGACCGAGGTCATGACCGTTCGTGCCAATGTGTCATTAATCGACAAATCAAGAAGGTCGCGGATCGACAGTTTCTTGTATTTTCGCAGGTTTTCTCGAATTCGGTCGTACACTACCACCGTATCGTTGAGCGAATAGCCGACGATGGTCAAAATGGCGGCGATGGAAGAAAGCGAAAATTCCAGTTGCAGAACCGCGAACATGCCGATCGTCAAAATCACGTCGTGCATCGTCGCGACCACGGCACCGAGCGCGAACTGCCATTCAAACCGGAACCAGATATAGACCATGATCGCCAAAAGCGACGCCAAAACAGCAATCGTGCCGGCACGTGCAAGTTCGCCAGAGACGGTTGGCCCAACAACTTCCTGCCTTCGGAACTCGTGGTCGGAATCCATGGCCAAGCGCACTTTGGCCAGCGCACTCTGCTCTGCGTTGTCACCACCTTCCTGGCTTTCAATGCGGATCAGCAGCTCATCGGGCGCGCCAAATTCCTGAACCTGAACATCACCAAGATTGAGTTCGGACAGTCTTTGCCGAACATCTGCAAGATCCGCCTGTGGTGTTTCAGACTTGTATTCAATCAGGGTGCCGCCCCGGAAATCGATGCCGTAGTTCAGATTGGCAGCGACAAATATTCCAAGCGAACCGATGAGCAGCGCCACGGAAAGCGGGAACGAAATGCGGCGCAACACCATGAATTTCAGCTTAGTGCCGGGAGGGACAAGCCGCAAAATGCTGCCGGGCAGTTCTTTCGGGCGTTTCCAACGCAACCATACCGAAATCATCAAGCGCGTCAGGGTGAACGCGGTGAAGACAGAGGTAAGAATACCGATTGCAAGCGTAACGGCGAACCCACGGATTGGGCCAGAGCCAAGATAGAAGAGAATGAACGCGGCAATCAGCGTTGTGATGTTTGCATCCAAAATGGTGCCCATCGCCTGTCGGAAACCCGTGTCGATGGCCTGAACGAGCGATCTGCCCGCCCTCCTCTCTTCGCGTATGCGCTCGTAAATCAGAACGTTCGCGTCAACCGCCATACCCATCGTCAACACGATGCCCGCAATGCCGGGCAGTGTCAGCGTTGCGCCGATCAGCGATAGAAGGCCGATAATGATCGCAATGTTGGCTGCAAGCGCAACATTCGCGATGATGCCGAGCGTTCCGTAAGCGAGCAGCATGAAAACGATGACCAAACCGCCGGCAACAACAGAAGCGAATTGACCTGAAACAATCTGATCCTGACCAAGGCCCGGGCCAACAGTGCGCTCTTCAACGAAGGTAATGTCGGCAGGCAGCGCACCTGCCCGCATGAGCACAGCGAGGTCGTTGGCACTTTGGGCGGTGAAGTTACCGGAAATTTGGCCCGACCCACCGCAGATCGCGTCCCGGATAACGGGAGCGGAAATAGATACATCGTCAAGAACGATAGCAAAGCGACGCCCGACATTGGCTGTTGAATATTGGCAGAAAATCCGCGCCGCCTTGTTGTTGAAGCGGAAGGTCACCAGCGGCTCGTTGGTCTGCTGATCAAAACCCTGCTGAGCGTCCGCGAGGTCCTGACCCGAAATCTTAGGCAGACTTTCAATCAGAATGCTGGGTTCACCGCTTTCCGGTTCGCTTGTGTCGATAACCCGCGAACCGACCGGTGCACGATTGGCGAGCGCATCGGCAGCGCTCATTGATTCATCGACCGCGTGGAAATTCAGTTTCGCGGTTGTGCCAATGACGTCTTTCAACCGCTCCGGGTCATCGAACCCGGGCACCTGAACGATGATCCGGTCCACACCCTGCCGCTGAATGATCGGTTCCGTGGTGCCCAATTCGTCAACACGGCGGCGAATAACCTCAATCGATTGCGTGACGGCGGAACGAAGACGTTCGGCGATGCCATCATCGGTCAGCCGGTATTGCAGAACCGTTGGTGAAGGCTGGGATTGTTCAACCTCAATGATGCCCAGACCGCCCAAAAGGGTTCCAGTGGGAACGATGGGTTCAAGAAGGCTGGCAAGGCGCTGCTTTGCTCCGTCCGCGTCCTCGGCCTTCAAAAGCCGCAAATTGACGGTGTCATCCTGCCCCGATATGCCCGCATAACCCAGCGGTCCGAGTTCGCGACTGCGCATGGTCGACCGCACATCGCTGAGCAGCGTTTCCAGACGCTCCTTTAGAATGTCTTCGCGACTGACCTTGACCTGAAGATGAACGCCACCCTGCAAATCAAGCCCGAGAGCGACCTGTTTTTTGGGCAGCCAATCAGGAAATGCTTCAAGCGTGGATGGTGAAACAAGATTGGGTGCGGCCAAAAGAAAACCGAGAAACACCGCTCCCAATATGGAAACCATTTTCCAGCGCGAGAAGTGAAGCATGTTCCAGGACTTTCAGTTGCGGTTTCGAAACGCCTCAACATCAATGAGGCTATAAAGTGAGGGTCGATCTATTCTTTGGTTTTTGCTGCGGCCTTGTCTGCCTTGGCCTTGCCGCCGGCGGACTTTGTGGCAGGTTCGCCCTTCACGCGCACATCAGCAATCATTGCGCGCAGAATTTTGACTTTCACATCAGTGGCGATCTGCACTTCCAGTTCATCATCATCGATCACCTTGGTGACCTTACCGATAACGCCACCACCCGTGATCACTGTATCATTGCGGCGAATGTTTTCCAGCATGGTTGCGCGCGCTTTTTGCTGATTGCGCTGCGGGCGCAACACCAGAAACCACATAATACCACCAACGAGAATGAGGGGAAACAGCAGCTCCAGAATGCTGCCCCCTGAAGCACCGGCACCTTGGGCGTAAGCGGGAGTGATAAACATGAACTGCCTCGATCAACTTGAAGAATTTGCGGGATTCGCGACTGCGCAGAAATCCCCTTTAAAAGTTCAGCGGAATATAGTGATAAGGCCCCTCATTGCAACATGAACCGGGCCTGGTTGATCAAACAATCGTATTCTTTTCTGCTCTTGCCCGCCATGATAGGACAAACCCTTCATCAATCGGGATTTTATGCCTTGGCCAATAACTCAGCTTCCATTGACAACACACTTGGCGCGAAGCTGGATACGCTGATCGAACTGATCAGCCGCGCCGTACCGGCCGCAACTGAAAAGCCGGATTTTGGATCGGCCGATGCTTTTGTCTGGAACGCGCAATCCGGCAGTCTCGTCCCGGTTGAAAAGGTCAATCGCGTCGAGATGGTGTTGTTGCAGGGTATCGATCAGGTTCGCGATATCTTGATGGAAAATACGAGGCGTTTTGCTGCAGGCCATGCAGCGAACAACGCGCTGCTGTGGGGCGCGCGGGGCATGGGCAAAAGTTCCCTTGTCAAAGCGGCCCATGCAACCGTGAATGCTGACAAAGGGCACAAAGATGTCGGCAATCGGCTGAAGTTGATCGAAATTCATCGCGAAGACATCGATAGCATGCCGGAACTGCTCACTTTGTTACGCGGTTCAAACCTGCGTTTCGTTTTGTTTTGCGATGACCTGTCGTTCGACCACGATGACACCAGCTATAAGGCGCTGAAAGCGGCTTTGGATGGCGGGGTCGAGGGACGACCTGAAAACGTCATATTCTACGCCACATCGAACCGCCGCCACCTCATGCCACGCGACATGATCGAAAATGAGCGCTCAACATCCATTTCACCGAGCGAGGCCGTGGAGGAAAAAGTCTCCCTGTCCGACAGATTCGGACTCTGGCTCGGCTTTCACAAATGCAGTCAGGATGAATATCTGGCAATGATCAAAGGCTACATTGATCACTACAACCTGCCCGCCAAATTTGAAGACGTCCGCGCGGAGGCGCTGGAATGGTCAACCACCCGCGGCAGCCGGTCGGGCCGCGTGGCATGGCAGTTTGTCACTGATCTTGCCGGGCGTCTGGGCGCGAATATTTCTTAATCCGAGCCTCCTTATTGTTCTTCTGTTAACCGCTGGTTTTAACCGCGTTTTGACAATCAACTGGAATAATTTGGACGTTTCGTGATTGTAGTTGTTCGTATCGCTGCCGTCTGTAACGGCACGCCTTTCCGGAGGGAGCACTTATGAATAGCAAGAAAACCGGGTCCGGTGGCCCTGTAGAACGGATGATCTATATCCTGCTTGGTTTCGTGTTGGCAGCAATCGGCACAATTGCCGCTTGGTATTGCGTGAAATGGGCAAGCGACAGCCAATATATCGAATATCGCTGGCTTTATGTCACAATATCAGCGGGACTCGCGTTCTTCATGTTGCGCGGCGCGCTCTATACGATTTTCCCTGAGCGGGAAGACAATTACGTGGAACTCAACACCGGCGGCCGCTGAGCAGCAGCCGGCATTCCGTACTTTGGTTAGACAAGTCTGCTATGCGTTTTGCAGGCATCCACGAAAGAAGCGAATAGCGGGTGCGGCTCAAACGGCCTGCTCTTGAGCTCAGGATGATATTGCACACCGATGAACCATGGGTGCACGTCACGCGGGTACTCAATCGTCTCAGGCAAAAGACCATCCGGGCTGAACCCTGAGAAGATCAGGCCGGATTCCTCGAGGCGTTCGCGATAGTCGATATTCACCTCGTAGCGATGGCGGTGGCGTTCGCTGATCTGCTTTGAATTATAAATCTCGGCTATGAGACTGTCTTCGTTGAGAACACTGTCATAAGCGCCAAGTCGCATCGTCCCACCCATATCGCCTTCAGCCGTGCGCTTTTCGAGCGCATTGCCTTTCAGCCACTCTGTGATCAGGCCAACAATCGGTTCTGGCGTGTCGCCGAATTCGCTGGATGATGCATTTTCAATGCCGGCGAGATTGCGTGCCGCTTCCACAACGGCCATCTGCATGCCGAAACAGATCCCGAAATAGGGCAATTGATGTGTGCGGGCGTACGCGGCCGCAGCAATCTTGCCTTCACTGCCGCGCTCTCCAAATCCGCCCGGAACCAGAATCCCGTCGACACCGGCAAGATGTTCTGCCGGATCTTCGTTCTGCAGGGTTTCGCTTTCAACCCAATGCAGTTTGACTTTGACATCATTGGCGAGACCGCCATGAACCAAAGCTTCCATCAGGCTTTTATAAGCATCCTTCAGAACCGTGTATTTCCCCACGATGGCGATAGTAACTTCGCCTTCGGGATTGTGGATTTTGCGGCTGATCTCGTTCCAAACGTCCATTTGAGGCTTCGGCGCAGGGTCAATGCCGAAAGCGTCCAGCACCTGCTGGTCCAGGCCTTCTTTATGATAGGCCATGGGCACATCGTAGATGGAACTGGCATCAAGGGCCTGCACCACGGCTTCCGGACGCACATTGCAAAACAGGGCCAGTTTTTCCTGCTCGCCTGCCGGAATTTCGCGATCTGCACGCACGAGCAAAATATCGGGCTGAATACCGATGGACCGCAGTTCCTTGACGGAATGCTGAGTCGGCTTGGTCTTCAATTCGCCAGCCGCGGCAATATAGGGCATGTAAGACAGGTGCATGTAGATGCAGCCGCCGCGCGGCAAATCATTGCCCAGTTGCCGGATTGATTCGAAAAACGGCAGGCCTTCAATATCACCCACAGTACCGCCGATTTCGACAAGCACGAAATCGTAGCCCTCGTTGCCGTCCAGCACGAATTCCTTGATCGCGTTGGTCACGTGGGGAATCACTTGAACGGTTGCACCGAGATAGTCGCCGCGCCGCTCCTTCGCGATAATATCGCTGTAGATGCGCCCGGTTGTTATATTGTCCTGCTGGTTGGCAGGCCGCCCCGTGAAACGTTCGTAATGACCAAGGTCGAGGTCAGTTTCAGCTCCATCATCGGTTACGAAGCATTCGCCGTGCTGATATGGCGACATCGTGCCGGGATCAACGTTCAGATAGGGGTCGAGCTTACGCAGCCGTACCTTGTATCCACGGGCCTGCAACAGAGCGCCGAGAGCCGCTGATGCGAGGCCTTTGCCAAGGGAGGAAACCACGCCGCCGGTGATGAAAACATATCGCGCCATGGGAGATGAGCCTTAACGCGCCGGCGCCAAATCGCAAAAGGATTTTTCGCTCGCACACACAATTATCTTACAGAGTTCTTCGGTTCAGGCTTTCGCACAGCCGAAACCGCGCGCAAGCCCTGCCGTTTTACGACAATTTCGAGATTTCGGGCGCTATTCGGAGGTTGGAACGCCCGTTGATGGAGCCGTCGGCTGGCCCAGGCTTTCCAGATCTTCAAGCAGATTGCCACCAGCGGGGGCTGATGTGCCCTCTTCTGTTGGCACACCCGTTGCAGCACCGCCCGTTCCCTCGATGCGTTCGATCAAAGTGTTCGTACGGTTGCTGTTGCTTGCGACCACACCCAGCGCAATGGACGTCAAAAAGAAGCCGGCAGCGATGATTGATGTGGTTTTTGTCAAAGCATTGGCCGCGCCGCGAGCAGACATGAAACCGCCGCCTCCACCACCGCCGCCGCCACCGCCGATACCCAAAGCGCCGCCTTCGGAGCGCTGGAGCAGCACCAGAACGATAAGCGCCAGAACAAGCATAATGTGGATGGAGATAAGAACAGTCGTCATTGGTCGGTTTCCTCGGCTAAGCCGGAAAAAGCCTGGCGCAGCGGGCCACGGCTTGAATAGGTTTTGCGCTTCCTAGATCATTCTTTCGGCCAAAGAAAGACTTTCGACCGTCAAAGTGTTGTCACGCGGTTGCCTGGCATATGGCGAGGAAGTCTTCGGCTTTCAAGCTCGCGCCACCTACGAGAGCACCATCGACATTAGGAATCGCCAGAATTTCGCGCGCATTCGATGGTTTGACAGAACCACCATAAAGAATGCGCATACGCTCACCATGCCCGCCGAAACGATTGGTCAGTTCGCCGCGCAAAAAGGCATGAATTTCCTTTATGTCATCGGGGCTCGGCGTTTTGCCGGTACCAATCGCCCAGACAGGCTCATAAGCAACAACGGTATTGGTGTCTGTGCTGGTGTCGTCGAGAGAGCCCGCAAGTTGCTCGCTCAAAACCGTCTGCGCTTCACCGGCGTCATATTGTGCTTCGGTTTCGCCGATGCAGACAATCGATATAAGACCCGCCCGGTGTGCGGCTATGGCCTTTAAGCGTACAGCACTGTCATCCTCGCCGTGATCGGTTCGGCGCTCGGAATGACCGACGATGCAGAATTCGGCCATGCAATCGGCGATCATCTCGGCTGAAACATCGCCTGTGTGAGCCCCGGATGCATTGGCATGACAATCCTGCGCACCAACCTTCAGCGGCGTGTCCTCGCTCAGGGTGGTGGCAACATAAAGCAATGTTGCGGGCGGGCAGATGGCCACGTCCACCTTGTTTGCAAGGGGAGCGTCAACGCCACGCGCCATAAGCGCCAGTTGATCAAGATCCTCGCGGGTGCCGTTCATCTTCCAGTTTCCCGCGACAAGGGGTTTTATGTCTGGTGTCATTTGATGTTCCTCCGGCTGATGAATTTCAGCCGTGCTGGCTGCTCTGTATATGCGTTGTTTTTAAGCTCAGTTGCCAACCAATGTCACAGACGACGGCGCGGTTGCAATCCATACCTTTAATGGAATCGACTGTCGCTTTGCGTTCCGGCTGGTTTTGGCGCTTGCCGCAGCGGGTTCGCGCAACTATGTTGCCGGCAAATCAGTGCAAAACCTGCACTTTTCACTTCAGCCCTTGTTGGTCAGGATATTTTCGATGCTTGAGGCGTTACGCGGTTTTGTTGGCAGCTGGGCTGCCAAAATTCTTCTCATCTTGCTCGTCGGCAGTTTCGCGCTTTGGGGCGTATCCGATTCTTTCCTTGGCGGAACCGGAACGGATGTCGCTCAGGTCGGTGAAACCAAAGTCGGGTCGAATGAATTTCTGAATGCCTATAACCGCAACCTCAACCAGTTGCAGCAACGCATCGGTCGCCGCCTGACGCGTGATGAGGCCCGCGTTCTGGGCGTTGAGAACCAGGCTCTCGGGTCAGTGATTTCGTTCGCAACGCTTGATGAATACGCCCGCATCAATGCGATGTCGTTGTCGGAAGATACACTCGCTCAAATGATTGCCGAGAATCCCGCATTTCAGGATTCAAGCGGCACATTCAGCCGTGATGCTTTCCGCCGCGCCCTGCAAAACGCGCAGATGCGCGAAGAAGACTTCATCAAACTGCAAAACGCGAACGCTGTTCGCAGCCAGATCACCGAAGCCGTTGCCGCCGGTTCCGTGCTGCCGGAAGCATTCACACAGGCCATCACCAACTACGCCAATGAAGAGCGTCGCTTCAATTTTCTCACGCTGAAGCCGGAACAGGTTGGTAAACCGGACACGCCAACCGAAGGCCAGCTGAAAGAGTATTTTGAAGCCAACAAGAAGAGTTACGATGCGCCTGAATTCCGCAAGCTCAGCATTCTGAAGCTGGAACCGGCTGATATCGCGAACGAAGACGCAATTGATGATGCGCAGATACGTGCCGACTATGATGCCCGTATCAACCAATACACCCAGCCGGAGCGCCGGCGTGTTCAGCAGATCGTGTTCAAGTCGCAGGAACTTGCAGATGCCGCTGTTAAATCGATTTCAGACGGCGCGACATTTGAAACGGTCCTTGGTGAAAACGATGTAAAGCTCTCCGATGCTGATCTGGGCCTGTTGACGCAAAACGCCGTGCCGGAGCAATTGCGCGATGCTGTGTTTTCGCAGGAACTCAATACACCGAGCGGTGTCATTGCCGGTCCGTTTGGGCCGACCATGTTTCGGGTGAGCGAGATTATCGAAGCAAACGTCACACCGTTTGATGAGGTTAAAGACACCATTCGCACCGAGCTCGCGCTGCGCAAGGCCAATGAAGACCTGACAACAATGCAGGACACGGTTGAAGACACCCGTGCCGGAGGGGCGTCACTGGCCGATGTTGGTGACCGGCTGAACGTGAAAGCACGTATTCTGGAAGCCGTCGACGCCCGTGGGCGCGATGCAAACGGCGAACAGATCACCGATATTCCCAATTCCTCCGAATTGCTGCGTCAGGCGTTCCAGACGGAAGTTGGTGCGCAGGCAAGCCCGCTGGATGTCGGGCAGTCCGGCCTTGTGTGGTACGACGTCTTGTCCATCGACCCGGCCCGCGAGCGCACGTTTGACGAAGTGAAAGACCGCGTTGTTGAAGACTGGACACGTGCCGAGCAATCCAAGATCCTGCTGGCGGCGGCCGAAGGCTACAAACAGCGTGTTGAGGCAGACGAGACACTCAACAGCATCGCGCTTGAACTGAACATGCTGGATGAGACGACCCCCTTCATCCGACGCAACGCGCAGATTGACTCTTTTCAGCGTGACGCCGTGCTGGCTGGCTATGGCATTGGCTCTTCCGAAGCGGCCTTGTTGCCAGCCGAAGACGGTTCAAGCCTGACCATCATCAAAGTGGCGGACCAGCGTGGTCTGGATGGTAATGATGTGACGGTGCCAACACAGCAGATCACAATCGCCAACCTTGGCGCTGCCGATGACATTATCAATCAGATGATCGTCAATCTGCAGCAGAACTACGAAGTCAGCCGAAATCCGGTTTTGATCAATCGCCTGCTGACTTCTGGATATTGATGATAATGCCGTTTTTCCGGTAAGGCGTTGGGGTTCGTCGGCATGACCATGAAAGAACTGATCGCGAAAGTTGCTGCAGGCGAAAGCCTGAGCCGTGATGAAGCAGAACGCGCCTTCGACATCATGATGTCGGGTGACGCAACGCCATCGCAGATCGGCGCGTTCCTGATGGGCCTCCGCGTTCGCGGTGAAACGGTTGATGAGATCACCGGTGCCGTGACAACCATGCGCAAGAAAATGCTGCGCGTGGAAGCGCCAGAAGATGCGGTCGACATCGTGGGCACCGGCGGTACCCAGACCGGCACCTACAGCATTTCCACCTGTTCCGCCTTTGTGATGGCTGGCGCGGGCGTGAAAGTTGCAAAACACGGCAATCGTGCCCTGTCATCCAAAACAGGCACCGCAGACACTCTGGAAGCTCTAGGCGTCAACCTTGAAACGACGCCCGATCTGGTTGCCAAATGCGTTCGCGATGCCGGGGTCGGCTTCATGTTCGCACCAGCCCACCATGCCGCAATGCGCCATGTCGGGCCGAGCCGGGTGGAAATGGGAACCCGTACGATCTTCAACCTGCTTGGGCCGTTGTCCAACCCTGCTGGCGTAAAGCGCCAGGTTCTGGGCGTTTTCTCGCCCGATTGGCTGGACCCCCTCGCCCACGTGCTGAAAAATCTCGGCAGCGCTCATGTCTGGCTGGTGCATGGTGACGGGATGGACGAAATCACTGTCACCGGCGAAACCAAAATTGTTGAGTTGAAGGATGGTGTGGTGCGCACATTCACTGTCACGCCCGACGATGTTGGACTGCCAACACATGATTCATCGCTGATCAAAGGCGGTGATGCAGCGCAAAACGCCGCCGCGCTCAAAGACGTTCTGGAAGGCAAACCATCCGCCTATCGCGATATGGTGCTCATGAACGCGGGCGCCGGCATTCATGTTGGCGGACTGGCCGACACATTGCGCGATGGCGTCGAACAGGCCGCCAGTAGCATCGATGATGGCCACGCAAAAGCGGCGCTTGATCGGTTGGTCGCTGTATCAAATGGTGCGGACACATGAGTGACATTCTTCAGCGCATTGGCGCCTACAAGGCGCAGGAGATAGAAGCTGCAAAGGCTGCTGTTCCGCTCAGCGAATTGAAAGCCCGTATGGCAGACGTAGAAGCGCCGCGCGGTTTTGAAGACGCCCTGCGCGCCAAACTGGCAAACGACGCCTACGCGCTGATCGCCGAGATCAAAAAGGCAAGCCCGTCAAAAGGACTGATACGCGACGATTTCGACCCACCACAGCTTGCGCGAGCCTACGAAGACGGCGGCGCAGCCTGCCTTTCGGTCCTGACGGACGCACCATCGTTTCAGGGCGCGCCGGAATTTCTGACAAATGCCCGCTCGAACGTCTCCCTGCCCTGTCTGCGCAAGGATTTCATGTACGATCCATATCAGGTCTATGAGGCGCGCGCGTGGGGTGGTGACTGTGTTCTAATCATTCTCGCAGCAGTCGATGACGATCAGGCCAAGGCGCTGGAAGAGACAGCTTTTGATTTGGGGCTAGATGTTCTGCTGGAAGTGCACAATCAGGAAGAACTGGACCGCGCGCTCATGCTGAACTCACCACTGCTGGGCATAAACAACAGAAACCTGAAAACCTTCGAAGTCTCCCTGTCCACAACCGAACTGCTCGCGCCGCAGGTTCCCGAAGAACGGCTTGTCGTAGCAGAATCCGGGTTGTTCACACCGGCAGACCTTGCGCGGATGAGTGCAATTGCGGTCAACACATTCCTGATTGGCGAAAGCCTGATGAGGCAGGACGATGTCGCGGTCGCAACCCGATCTCTGCTCGCCAAACCGGCACCACAAGCAGCTGCAAGCGCATAGGCATGGCAGACAAACTGACCCATATTTCAGCGTCCGGTGAAGCCCACATGGTGGATGTTGGTGACAAGGAAATCACATCACGCGAGGCGACTGCCACCGCCAGCGTGACGATGTTGCCGCAGACGCTGGACATGATCGTCAAAGGCGATGCAAAAAAAGGCGATGTTCTGGGCACGGCCCGCCTCGCGGGCATTATGGCTGCCAAGCGCGCCCACGAACTCATTCCCCTGTGCCACCCTCTTGCGCTGACAAAAGTGTCCGTCGAGCTCGTACCGGATGAGGCGTTGCCGGGCATTCAGATCACTGCCTTTGCCCGGGTGCGCGGCCAGACTGGTGTTGAAATGGAAGCGCTCACCGCTGCCACGGTCGCGGCCCTGACGGTCTATGATATGGCGAAGGCCGTTGACCGCGGCATGCAGATCGGGCCTGCTCAGGTGATCAGCAAAAGCGGCGGGAAGTCAGGCGACTGGTCTGTTGGTGATGGCTGATCTGATATCAGTCCAGGAAGCGCGCGAGCGCATGTTGGCGGGTATCTCCTACGGGAAGGCCGAGCATGTCGAATTGGCGCAGGCTGGTGGGCGGGTTTTGGCAGAAGCTCTTGTTTCCAAACGCGATCAGCCACCCTTCAACGCCTCGTCAATGGATGGATACGCGGTTCGCTTCGCAGATGTCGACGGCGCTGACCCCGACTATCCAAAATCGCTGACCGTGGTTGGTGAAAGTGCAGCCGGACATGCATTCTCAGGCGCTGTTGACGGTGGATTCTGCGTTCGCATTTTCACCGGCGCGCCCTTGCCGGAAGGCACCGATTCCGTTGTGGCGCAGGAAGATGTGCGCCGCGAGGGAAACACAGCGCTGATATCCGATGGCGGGCATTTGGGACGCTTTGTTCGCCCCGCCGGATTCGATTTTCAATCGGGCCAGGAAGGGTTGGCAGCGGGGCGGGTTCTTGATCCAAGAGCGGTTTCATTGGCGGCGGCGATGAACCACCCTCGCCTGCCCGTTCGCACAAAGCCGAGGGTCGCCCTACTGGCGTCGGGCGATGAACTGGTCTTGCCGGGACACGAACCGGGGCCAAGCCAGATCATCGCATCCAACACATTCGGGGTTGCGCAAATCCTGCAAAATGCGGGCGCTGAGACTTTCGACCTCGGCATCGCGCTCGACACGATGGCTGATCTCAATGCGAAACTTCAGTCGGCCTCTGATAGCGACATTGTCGTCACGCTTGGTGGTGCATCGGTGGGAGACCACGATCTGTTGCAGGACGCGCTGAAAGCCCTGGGCGTTGATCTATCGTTCTGGTCCATCGCCATGAAGCCGGGCAAACCCGTCATGTTTGGCACAAGCGAGGCTGCGGATGGCCGGACCGTTTGCTATGTCGGCCTACCGGGCAATCCGGTCTCCTCGCTCGTGTGCAGCATGGTTTTTCTCGTGCCGATGATCCGCAAAATGCTTGGCCTGCCGCACGCGTTGAAAACACAACCGGCAAAACTCGCAATTGATATGCCGTCCAGCGGCGGGCGCGAGGAGTATATGCGCGCGAGCATGGAATGGCGTGATGGCGAAGCTTTTGTCACGCCTTTTGCAAGTCAGGACAGTTCACTTTTGAGCGTGATGGCCAAGGCCGATTGCCTGATGATCCGGTTGCCCAATGCCCCTTCGAGCAAGGCGGGAGAGCCTTGCCGGATCATCCCGCTCTAGAGCCAGCAATGGCCGATCCAGCGGACAAAATTCGGGCATGTGACGACAACAGGAATGAAACGTATTGAGAACACATTAAGAACATGGTAACTTGTTCTCGGTTTGTATCACTCTGTCTGCCGCTTGATTCGGCACCAATCGAGGCCCGTTACCCATGTTGACCCGCAAGCAACACGAATTGCTGATGTTCATTCACGAGCGGCTTAAAGAGGCCGGCGTGCCTCCGTCTTTCGATGAAATGAAAGACGCGCTGGATCTGAAGTCCAAATCAGGCATTCATCGCCTGATCACGGCGCTGGAGGAACGGGGATTTATTCGACGCCTGCCGAACCGGGCCCGTGCACTTGAAGTCCTGAAACTGCCTGAGTCCTACGTTCCAAGCCCTGCGGGCCGCAAGCCATTTACACCGAGCGTGGTGGATGGCGGGCTTGGCCGGTCATCTGCGCCTTCGGTTGCTCCGGCTGCTGCAGCCAATGATGATATCGTTGCCACAGCAACGGTCCCGGTGATGGGACGTATTGCGGCTGGTACGCCGATCTCGGCTATTGAACAGCACAGCCATACGATTTCGGTTTCTCCCGAAATGCTGGGTTCCGGCGAGCATTACGCTCTGGAAGTCAAAGGCGACTCTATGATTGATGCCGGTATTCTCGATGGCGACACGGTTGTCATTAAGAAAACCAACACCTGTGACCCGGGCGATATCGTTGTGGCTCTGGTTGATGCGGAAGAAGCGACGTTGAAGAGGTTCCGTCGGAAGGGTGACTCGATAGCGCTGGAAGCGGCTAACCCGGACTACGAAACGCGTATTTTCGGTCCAGATCGCGTTGATGTTCAGGGCAAGCTTGTTGGGCTTATTCGCTCTTACCATTGATATTGGGCACCGCTTCGCTCTCGCGGTTTGCCCTTTGGCGTGTCCAGGGTCTGATTTTTCCTGAATAGGATGTTGAAACTCTGTGGGCTGGCGGTGTCTGGCCGTTCCAGTCTGACAGTACGGATGACTGTTCTATGAAGATGGCCTGGGACCCAAAGCGCCTCAGAGCGGCAGCGTCGATGATCCGGGGGCGTTGATTTTCCGGCACCATGGCGCAGGCATTTTTGGTTTCAAACGGAATGATCAGAATATGGGCATTGCGGCAATCGCGATGAATTTGCGCGGTTGATTTGAGACCAGTCACCGTCAATCCTCTGATCTTGGCGGTGCAACCGAAGTCATCACAGGCAAACTGACCTGCGCTTTTGGCCGCCTTTTGCGCTCTGGTGTCCAGCAACTGGTGAGGCGCATAGGCTTTCATCCAGATTTCAGTCGTGAATTTTTCCGCGTTTGGACGCATCAGAGACAGGACGTCACCCTCTC
Organism: Pseudomonadota bacterium; assembly: GCA_039180085.1. GTDB lineage: Bacteria > Pseudomonadota > Alphaproteobacteria > Rhizobiales > Rhizobiaceae > Pseudahrensia. The sequence goes on along the minus strand of JBCDDX010000004.1, from coordinate 74,193 downwards.
CGATGATCCCAATCTGACGGCCGTTTTCTGCAATCAGGATATCCGGCTTCTCGGTTTGCGGCAGCGCAATGGTGGCCAAAACAACAAGCGGCGCTCCAAGCCATTTCAGCGAACCACGCAGCAATGTAATCGCGAGCAGCGCCAGTGTTCCGAAAACAAGGCCTGTGGGCGACAGCATCCCTGTGTTGCCAGCGGGTTCCAGCCCACTCACCCAATCGGCAACAGAGGCAACCGGCTGCAAAGCCCAGGTCATGGCAGCGAGTGGGTAGCTCTCCAGCCCAAACGGCATCGCGATCACGCTGATCAGCGCAAGAGGCATGACAGCAATGGAGACAAGCGGCATTGCGAGCAGATTGGCCAGCAGCCCATAAGGTGCGACACGCTGAAAGTGATAGGCCGCAAACAGGCCCGTTGCAGCGCCCGCAATGAGGGATGTTAAAGCCAGACCACCAATATTGCGCGCCGCGTAGACCATAAGCCCCTGCCCTCGTGAAGAACCCGAACTTCTGTCACGGGTCGCAAACCGGCGCGCCCGGTATCGGGAAATCGATTCATAACAGGCGATCAATGCCGCGACGGCTGCAAATGACATCTGGAAACCGGGGCTCAGCACCGTATGCGGCGCGACAATCAAAACCACAGCTGCCGCTATTGCAACGTTCCGCATTGTCAGGGCACGGCGATCAATCATGACAGCGATCAGCAGGATCGAAACCATGAGATAGGCGCGCTGCGTTGAGACATTTGCGCCGGACATCAACAAATAGATGCTGGCAGCAAAAAGGCCAGCGAGGCTCGCCCACTTTCGCACCGGGTAATGCAAGGCCAAAGACGGACTCAAGGCAAAGCCGAACCGCATGATGGTAATGACCGTGGCCGAGACCAACGCCATGTGAAGCCCGGAAATAGCGAGAATATGCGCCAGGCCAGACCGGCGCAGGTTTTCGGCTGTATCGTCATCAATGCCGCTACGGTCGCCAACGATCAGAGCGGCGGCAAGACCGCCATAACGACCGGGCAACGCATCGCGAATAAGCGCGGCGATGTCCGATCTCATGGCCGATATGCGCATCCCCCAGGTCAATTCAGGCGGGCGACTTTCCGGCACAAGCTTTGGCGCACCCAAAAAGAAACCGATGCCGCCAATGCCGTCGAACCAGTTTGCGAAGGAAAAGTCGTAGGCTCCCGGATGTGCGGGGCCGGATGGTGGGCCAACACGTGCCTTGCCGGAAAGTGTTTGCCCCACGGCGACCGCGGGGCCGCCTTTGCGTGCCGTCAGCCGCACTCTGTTTACGGCCCTCAACTCGTTTGCCGCGCGCTTCGGCAACAGTGCATGGCGCAGCTGCAAAGTGTAGCGCACGGATCCATCAGCCCGCCGTTCCAGCCGTTCAACCTGTCCGGCAACATCGGTAAAATGGGTGCGGGACAACATGCCCGTGTCCGTTCGCAACGCGTGCATCTGGGCAACAGTCGCCCCGCTGAGCAGCAAGGCGGAACAGATGGCCGGGCCCCGTGACAAGGTGCCAGGCGCGAGCTTCCAAACCATCAACCAGCCCGTAACGGCTGCAAGCGGAAAAGCCGCAACCAGTGGCTCGCGCGGAAGAAAATAGTAGACCAGCACGCCCATGCCAAACACGACGGGCGCCAGCAGAAACCCCGCTCCATGCTCGGCCTCATAACGGAACGCAGCCAGAATTTTCTGCCAGACCGGGTGCAGATGCAGATCGGCACGCCACAACATCCTTTGCAAACGGCCCGCTTCAAGATCAAGTTGGATAGACGGATGAACCGGTTCCGGGCGCTCGGTCTCGTCTGGCTCCCTCACAATATGTCGGTTGTCCAACGAACCCGTCTCACCAGAAACCGGCAGCCAAAACTGTTCGAACGGGCCGTTGGTTTCAGGCACCAACCCGCTTTCAGAACTTTGATCCGCCTTTGTAGGCTTCTCAGACAAAGATTAAGGCTCCGATTTCCCTCAGTAGGCGAGCTTGAATTTCGGTTTTGCCGGAAATTTCAGGCCGCTCGCGCTTGTATGATGGCAATCCTGTGCTAGAGGAGCAACGTCCCCTTTTGTTCTCTATCGATGGTGCGCGCTGCCTGGCGGCGCTCGACCCTCCAGGATTGTTATGGCCGCTTCTGAAACTTCCACGGTTGTCACCCGTTTTGCACCTTCACCCACCGGCTTTCTGCATATCGGCGGCGCACGCACGGCGCTGTTCAACTGGCTTTATGCGAAGGCACAGGGTGGCAAAATGCTGCTGCGGATTGAGGATACGGACCGCGCACGTTCATCGCCGGAGGCCGTGGATGCGTTACTGGACGGCTTAAGCTGGCTCGGAATCGATTGGGATGGCGATCCGATTTCCCAGTTTGCGCGTGCCGACCGCCATCGCGCCGTTGTTCAGGAGATGCTGGACAACGGAACCGCATACAAATGCTACGCGACCGCCGAAGAACTGGACGAAATGCGCGAAAAGGCGCGGGCTGAGAAGCGCCCTCCCCGCTATGATGGCCGCTGGCGTGATCGCGACCCGTCGCTTGCGCCGGAGGGCGTTGATCCGGTCATTCGCATCAAGACGCCGACGGATGGCGAAACCGTCGTATACGATATTGTGCAGGGCGAAGTGCGCTTTCCCAACAAGGACCTCGATGACCTTGTGCTTTTGCGTTCCGATGGATCGCCAACATATATGCTGGCTGTCGTGGTCGATGACCACGACATGGGCGTAACCCACATCATCCGTGGTGACGATCATCTGACCAATGCGGCGCGCCAGACGATCATTTATCGGGCCATGGAATGGAAAGTGCCCAAAATGGCCCATATCCCGCTCATCTATGGCCCGGATGGGGCTAAACTTTCCAAGCGCCACGGTGCAACCGGCGCTGAGGCCTATCGCGCCATGGGATATTTGCCGGAAGCATTGCGCAATTATCTGGTGCGCCTTGGCTGGGCTCATGGTGATCAGGAGTTTTTCACAACAGATGAACTGACGAAACTCTTCACGCTTAAGGGCATCGGAAAATCGCCCTCTCGCTTTGACTTCGCAAAGCTTGAAAATATGAACGGCCACTATATTCGAGGCGCAGATGACTCGCGGTTGGTCGATGTTCTTGAAGGGCTGATCGATGAAATGGAGGGCGGAGAATGGTTCCGCGCGCGTTGGACGCCCACCCGCAAGGCGCAATTGTTGGTTTCGATGCCAGGGCTGAAAGAGCGCGCCAAAACGATGATCGAGCTGCTTGATGGCGCACGATTTCTTTTTGAAGAACGACCCCTGCCGTTTGAGGAAAAAGCACTCAAAGTGCTGGACAATGATGATGGCGCGGCTCGTGCGGTCTTGGGCCGGTTGTTGCCCGCACTGGAAGCAATCAGCGACTGGAATGTCGACACGCTCGAAAGCACCATTCGTGACTTTGCAAACAGTGCCGATCTCAAACTCGGGCAAGTCGCCCAACCCATCCGGGCCGCAACGACTGGACGGGCGACATCACCCGGCGTGTTCGACGTTATGTTCGTACTGGGGCGCAAAGAGTGTCTGGCAAGGCTTGGGGATCAGGCAAGATAACACAAAAGTGTCTCTCACAGCCGTCCCAGTCCCCGCTGCTAGCGGCCTAACGGTTGAAACAATGAGACTTTTTGGCGAGGCGCGTTGCCTTGTTCAGCGGGGCGATATCCCGTACAACAAGGCAAGTTTGTGAATGCCGTTTTGGGCACCTTCTGGCCCGCGTTTTTCAGAACGCGACTAGCACAAAATTTATTGATGACGTTATGCCGACGCAAAATTGGCCTCCGGTCCTTTTGTCGGCGTTATTTTTGAAAGGACGAACATGTCGGACGAGAAAGCAAAACTCAGCATTGGTGACGAAAACTACGAGTTTCCAGTCCACTCCGGTTCGATCGGTCCTGACGTCATCGATATCGGCTCGCTTTACAAGCAAACCGACCGTTTCACGTTCGACCCCGGCTTCACTTCAACAGCTTCTTGCGAAAGCGCGATTACGTATATTGACGGCGATGCAGGCGTTTTGTTGCACCGTGGTTATGCGATTGATGAACTTGCCGAACACGGTGATTTTCTCGAAACCTGCTACCTGCTTTTGTATGGCGATCTGCCGAACAAGCCGCAGAAGGCGGATTTTGTGGAGCGCGTGACTTATCACACGATGCTGCATGATCAGATGACCAAGCTGTTCACCGGTTTCCGCCGGGATGCGCACCCAATGGCGGTGATGGTTGGTGTGGTTGGCGCGTTGTCAGCGTTTTATCACGATTCAACTGACATTACGGACGAAAAGCAGCGCATGATTGCGTCTTTGCGTATGATCGCGAAAATGCCAACGATTGCTGCGATGGCTTACAAATATTCCGTTGGCCAGCCCTTCGTTTATCCGCGCAATGATCTCGATTACGCGTCGAACTTCCTGCACATGTGCTTTGCGGTTCCTGCTGAGGACTACAAGGTGGATCCGGTTCTGGCGCGGGCCATGGACCGCATTTTCATTCTGCATGCGGACCATGAACAGAATGCGTCAACGTCCACCGTGCGTCTGGCCGGTTCTTCGGGTGCCAATCCGTTCGCCTGCATCGCAGCCGGCATTGCCTGCCTTTGGGGCCCGGCCCATGGCGGCGCAAACGAAGCGGCCCTGAATATGCTCAATGAGATTGGGACACCGGACCGTATCCCTGAGTTCATAGAGCGTGCAAAGGACAAATCTGATCCTTTCCGCCTGATGGGCTTTGGACACCGCGTTTACAAGAACTACGACCCACGTGCGAAAATCATGCAAAAGACAACGCATGAGGTTCTGGGCGTGCTCGGTATCAAAGACGATCCAATTCTTGATGTGGCGATGGAACTGGAGAAAATCGCGATTGAAGATCCGTACTTCAAAGAGCGCGGCCTGTATCCGAACATCGATTTCTATTCCGGCATCACCTTGAAAGCGCTTGGCTTCCCAACCGACATGTTCACGGTGCTGTTCTCGCTTGCCCGCACCGTTGGTTGGATAGCGCAGTGGAAAGAAATGATTGAGGACCCGCGCCAAAAAATCGGTCGCCCGCGCCAGCTTTATACTGGCCCGGAGGCACGCTCTTATGTCTCCATGGATGACCGCTGATCGCAAAGAATAAGCGTTGAAATTTAAAGAGCCCGTATCATGAAAGTGATGCGGGCTTTTTGGCTCAATGCGTTCGGCAAAATCAGGAAAATAAAGAGATCGTCGCAGGGTGCACCTAAAGGCGCTGAACGGTCCACCGAATGATAGATTGCGCGATGTCGGAAAATGCGCGGTCGAAGGCTTCCACCACGTCGTCTGCACTTCCCGTGCCACTGGATGCTGAAGCTCTGAAAATGCGCGTCTCCAACACCTGCCCCGAACGATCAGACAGCAGTTTCATGGACATTTCGATCTGCGCCTGTCCGTCCCGGACTTCAAAACGCCTGATGTCGCCCACAAGCTGGAAGTCGATCACAAGACCATCGCCCGGTTTCGCCGTAGCACCGGTCGCGCCGGTGTTCTCAAAAGCCTGCACCAGTTTGACCTGCACCATCTTCGGCACCGTGTCAGACCATTGCGCGCCGGCAAGATAGGTGATCGAGCGCGGCGTGGGGCGCAGGACGATGCGGTCGGAATTGACGGCATCTAGAGCTGTCGGGATTTTCACCAGAACCTGCGCAGACGTTGAAGCGGAAAGCCCTGAAACAGTCTGTGGCGCGGACAGCTCGAAAGTTTCACGCGGCGCTTCCTGGCCTCTCAAAAGAGCACAGCCGGAAAGTTGCGCAACCATCACGAGCGCCGCGCCAAGTTTCAGCCACTTGGCGGCACCCCGGTCTCGTTTGCGCCGAGCGGATGCGATTTTGGAACTGATCTTCATAAATTAAAGCGCGCCCGGTTTAAGCCCAGATTGCATAGCCAATCGTCACAGCATTTGGTGGCAGACCTCACGACACTAACGACGCGGTCGGCCACCGCCCTCTTCCCTGATTCTGTTCCCGCCCGCCCCGGTGATGATGGCAGACGGATTGTTTTCCAGCTTTCGAATAACACGGTCAATGCGGCTAAGCGACTGACCAGCGTCCCGAATTAGTGTTTGTGTGTCTCTTAAGCCACGGCGGGCGACATCGCTAATGCCGTTTGCGGCCTGTGCGAGGCTTCGGTCCAGACTTTCAGCCGCTGCGCGAAAAGCAACCAGAGTCCTTCGGGCTTCTGCAACCAAGCTCTGTCCCGCATCGTCGCCGAAGAAAGATTGAGCGCTTTCGACAACCCTGTCGATCTTCACGGAGGTCTCGTTCAAACGAGCGGCCAATTGCGTTGCATCGTCAAAAATCTTGTCGATATCCCCACCGCGCTCGCCAAGCCGGGTCGTCACCTTCGAAACATCGGCAACGATGGTTTGCGCGCCCTCGGCCGCTTTACCGATCTGATCAACAGTGTTGTTGATGCTCTCTGGGTCGAGCGCGGCGAGCAGTGTTGAAACGTTGCGACTTGCAGTTCCCAGATTGTCAATGAGTTCACGCACGGCATTGCGGTCGATCTGCTGGACCAGTTCTCTGGTCGATTCAGCCGTCTTTGAAATGTCCTCGACCGTTTTCTGCACGGTCTGAGTCTCGATACCCTCAAGGAGGCTGCTAACCTTGCGCGATGTATTGCTGACATCAGCAACAATCGATTCGATCTGTTCGGGGCTGATTGCATCGACAATGCGGTCAACCTTGCCAGTCGTGCTGTTCAAAGCGACTGTGAATTCGTCCAGCCGCTTTGTGGTTGTATTCAGCGTTCGCAGCATTTGCGACAATTGTTCGCGTTCGTCAGCGATGATTTGCGTGACGCTGGCCACATTGCCGACAATGGTGTTGACCTGATCGGGCTCGACGGCATCGAGAATGCTGTCGACACGCGCGACCGTGCCGGTCAGATCACCTGAAAGACTTTCAAGCGTCTTTGACATCGCGCCGATATTTTCGAGAAAGGAGCCGACCTGTTCGCTGTTTTGGGCAAGTGCCTGCGAGAATTTCTCAACATTGCTCACACTCGTGGCAATCTGGCTTTCGCTGTTGAGAATAACCCGTTCCACCGATGCCATGACACGCTCGACCTGTGCTGCAACCGTGTTGGCCCGCACAACCAGATCTGTCAGTCCCGACGGATCGCCCTCAATGACCGGGACATTCACCCCGGCCCCGTCCACAGCGCTCAAAAGGTTTGGTCTGTCGGGGCTGCCACCATCAAGCTGGATAAAGGCGCCGCCAGAAAGACCCCGCACACCGATAGATGCCCGGGTGTCTGACCGCACGGGCGTAAAGCGATTCACCCGGGCCCGAACAACCACATAGCGCGGATCGGCGGGATCGAAAGCGAGAGATTGCACCCGGCCGACCGTTATACCGTTGAACTGCACCGTGCTGCCCTTTTCGAGGCCCGAGACGGAGCCCTGAATGCGAACATCGACAGGAACAAGGTCATCGCCCTGACCGTAATAGCCAAGCCAGTAAATCACGCCCATTGTAGCGAAAATTGCCACAATCGAGAAAAGCCCGACAGCAATGTAGTTGGCGCGTGTTTCCATAGCGTCACTCTACAGGCAGGCCAAAGGCATAGCCATGTCAATCCGGCAACACAGTGATAAATTGTTCACGAATGGCTCACCGCGCGGGCTCTTTTGCCGTGGAAATAGGAAACAACCCATGGATCGGTAAGTTCCATCATGGCGTCCATGTCGCCAACCGCCAGAATTTTGCGATCACGCAGCACGGCGATTCGATCACAGACTGCGTAGAGACTGTCGAGATCGTGGGTCACCATCATGACCGTCAGTCCCAATGTATCGCGCAATGATGCGATCAGTTCGTCGAAATCGGCCGCACCAATCGGGTCCAGACCGGATGTCGGTTCATCAAGAAACACAAGATCAGGATCGAGCGCCAGTGCCCGGGCCAGCGCTGCCCGTTTGATCATGCCGCCGGAGAGTTCTGACGGATATTTCGAACCAGCAGAATCAGGCAGCCCAACCAGACCGAGCTTCACGCTCGCCAACTCGTCCATCAGTGCAGGCTCCAGATCAAGATATTCACGCATCGGCACCTGAATGTTTTCCCTCACGGTGAGAGATGAAAAAAGGGCACCATGCTGAAACAGAACACCCATACGCCGATCAATCGAATTCCGTTCCTCAACCGAACATTGATCATAATCTGTGCCAAACAGTTTGATGATACCGTCCTGCTTCTTCACCAGACCCAGAACGGCCCGCATAAGAACGGATTTCCCGGCCCCGGACGCACCCACAAACCCCAGAATTTCCCCACGCCTGACATCAAGGTCCAGCCCATGGAGAACGCTGGTCGTGCCGAACGAAACGCAAATATTGCGAATGGAAAGAGGATGAATCTGATGCTCACCCGCTACCGTGGTCAGACTTTTGAAAGAACCGCTCATATCAGAAATCTATCGCGGTGAAGAACATGGCAAACAAGCCATCAACGAGAATAACGACAAAGATCGATCGCACGACCGCCGAAGTGGTGCGCTGCCCCAGCGACTCGGCACTGCCACCAACTTTCAAACCTTCCACTGCGGAAACAAGACCGATCAGCAACGCCATAAATGGCGCCTTTATCAGCCCGACCAGCAGGTTTTCGAGCTCCACATCAGCCCGAAGTGTGCTCAGAAACTGGGTCGGTGTAATGCCCACCGAAATATCGCTGACAACAATGGCCCCAAGGATGCCGGCAACGTTCGACAACATCGTCAGGATTGGCAGAACCAGAATCAATGCCACGAGCCGCGGAAATATGAGGACGCCAATCGGATTGAGACCAATAACGTCGAGTGCGTCGATCTCCTCGCGCATTTTCATTGTGCCGACTTCCGCCGTGATGGCACTGCCGGTGCGACCGGCAACCATAACGGAGGTGAGAAGCACCCCAATTTCGCGGAAATGCAACATCCCCACCATCATCACGGTGAGCAGTTCTTCGCCGTAATATTTGAGCTGAGCAGCCCCTTGCTGCGCGATAATTCCACCAATCAGGAAGGACATGACCGCAATAACCGGCACAGCCTTGAAGCCCATCTGATCCATCTGGTTGACGATGGAAATCATACGCCTGCCGCCGCGTTTACCAGACGTTGCGTGGCGGCCTCTGATGGATGATCCGAGCAGGTAACATCCTGTCAGGAAGTCCTGCCACAGGCCGGCCAGGAAACGTCCCAGATCTTCCAGATAGTTGCGTCCGGTGTTGGTTTGTTCCCGCGCGTCATCGGCATGCTCGCGACGACTCTCCGTGAGCACTTCCACAAGGCGCTGATGTTTGGCTTCATCATCGTGGTGCGAGAACTTTATGCTGCGATTTTCGCAAGCCTGCCTCAGGCGTTCTACAAGCCATGCACCCGATGTGTCGAATGCGGTGACAGCTGAGGTATCGATTTCGATTGCCGTTGCATCGCGTGATTCCAGCGACCTGAGCTGAGTATCGACGTCATGAACGCCGGTCATCGACCAGTTTCCGGTGGCCGCTACAGAAATCGCCCCGCTACTCTGCGAGATGGAAAGCGCGGCCTTTTGATTGTCGTCGTGAACATCAACCATTGCGTCTTTGACGATAATCCTGTCGTTCACCAAAAATGAGGAACACGGAAAGACCGCAGTTCGCAGACCGCACGGATGAGCGAACCCCAGCCATTGCTATGCCCCAGCGTCCTGGTCATAAGAACCCGGCTCGTCAAACATGCGCACAGGCTCGCCCGGCATGATTGTTGAAATCGCATGTTTGTAGACAAGTTGCGAATGCCCGTCGCGGCGCAACAGAAGACAGAAATTGTCGAACCATGTGACGATGCCCGTCAGCTTCACGCCATTCACCAGAAAGATGGTCAGTGAAATCTTGTTCTTCCGGACATTGTTGAGAAATGCATCTTGAAGATTTTGTTGTTTTTCGGCCATGCCGCTTTTTCCAGATTTTCCCGCTCGCGACCAACACTATAAGCGCGTCACCCCGTATCGCAATGGCAAAGAAGCGCATTTTCGATCAGGTCAATCCACTGCAACTTGGCGTGCTGATGGTTGCCTTGCCTGCTAAACAAGCCTGCTGCAATTGCTGTTTTATCTGGAAGACCAGTAGCGGGCACTGAACAGACCGAAGACCGCCAGCAGTTCCAGACGTCCAAGTATCATGGCGACGATCAGGCAAAGCTTGGCCGGGTCACCCAGACTTGCAATCGTTGGCCAGTCCGGCGTTCCCGGCGGCGTCCAGCCGCTGTCATAGACAGGGCCTGCAGTTGAAACCGCCGAAATGACTGCCGTTAGAGCAGCTTCGAACGGCAACCCGAGCGACGCCATCACAATGGTGCCGACGATAATGGTCAGGACCAGCGCGACGAAAAAGCTCCATATCGCTTTCATCAGCACCAGATCGTAGTCTCGCGCGCCGAAGCGCGATGAAATGACCGCGCTCGGGTACACTAGCCGGTCAACCTCGCCGAAGGATTGAACAACCATGCCGCCCACCCGGTAGTGTTTCAGTCCGCCGGATGTTGAATAGGCGCTGCCGCCGATGAAAATGACGAGAAGAACGATGACCAGCGGAACCAGAGGAATGACACCCGGTCTGGATTCAATGCCGCTGGTCGCGACCAACGACGCGGCAGCGAAAAATCCTTCGATGATAGCCGGTCCCACACCAGCCTCGGTGTCGGACTCCAGAGCGATCAGACGCAGACCATAGATCACGGTCAGCAATGCGATGGCAGCGATCACAGAATAGCTCTCACGATGGCGCGTCAGCTGCGCCACCTTGCCGTTGATCCACATGCTCTGCCAGAAAACGCTCGTCGCGCCGAGCAGAAGAAAGGCGGCCATGATGAACATCCCGGCAGCGGGGACAACTTCATCAATGCTGCGGTCGAAAGGCAAAAACCCTCCGGTTGAAACCGCTGTCATGGATAGTGTCAGCGCATAAAAGGGCCGCGTGCCAGCGAGCAACAATCCCATCGTGCAAACCGCGGTCATGAAGACGTAAACATAACCGATGTTGATCACGAAGCTTTCGATACGCCGTCGGCTTTTCATGCTGTTGTCGCCCGTCAGGCCAAGCCCTGCCCGGCTGGTCAATCCGCCAATCCGCAATGGCGCCACGATCAGAATAACCGACAACAGCGCCAGATAACCGCCGATCCACTGCAGTTGAACACGCCAGAAAACCATCGCCTGCGGGATCGTTTCAACCGTGGTGATGACGGAAAACCCGGCCGTTGTGATGCCGGAAAAGCTTTCAAACAGGCTGTCGAATACGCTCAGTTCCGTGATGTCGGCGATGGGAATGGCAGCCCCGATGGGCAAGGCGGTCCAAACAAGCGTCAGCAACACCAGCCTGCTGATTTGCGGCATCCGGGCTTGCCGTCCCATCGTCGCCAAAACCATACCACCGTAGAGAAACGTTCCCAAAACGAGGTGCACCACCAGCCGCTGCGAGACGTCTGTTTCTCCGGCGAGCAGCCCGATCATGATCGGCCCGATCAGGCTTGCGGACATGAAAAGGCCAACACAACCGAAGTAGAAAAACAGCGATAGCATTAGAAGAATTCCAGGCTGACCCTGAACATCTGCTCGACCTGTTTCACACGCGCGGCTGTTGCGAACACCACAATCCGGTCCTTGGCTTTCACGATCGTATCTCCATCCGGCATAACGACCTGGCCACCACGGAACACAGCGCCGATGCGTACGCCATCGGGCAAATCCAGATCGCGCAGTGGCGTGCCCACGAGCGTTGAGGTTTCAAGCGCTTCCGCCTCGATCACCTCTGCGGCGCCATTTTGCACCGAGTGCACGCCCCGGATGCGCCCGCGTCTGACATGTTGCAGAATTTTGGAAATCGTCACCGAACGCGGATTGAGATGCGCATCGATCCCCAGTGTTTTGGTGAACTCGTAATACCCGGTATTGTTCAGCAGCGTCATGTTGGAACGACAGCCAAGCCGTTTGGCCATCACGCAGGACAGGATGTTCACCTGATCATCATTGGTAAGTGCGACCATCAGGTCGCTGTGCTCAATATCGGCCTCCAGCAAAATTTGCTGATCCAGCGCACTGCCGTGGAGAACGACCGTTCGGCTTAACTGATCGGCAATCGAAACCGCCCGCTCACGGGAGCTTTCCACCAGTTTGACACGCGCCTGGCTCTGCACCTTTTCAATAGCGTGCGCGACGTAGAGGCCAATATTGCCGCCGCCTGCGATCACAATACGCGAGGCTGTTTGTTCTTCATGGCCAAATATATTGAGTGTGCGGCGAACCCGGTCCGTGCGGGCAATCACGTAGGCCAAATCACCGGCAATCATCGCGTCATTCGAATGGGGAACAAACAACCGCCCTGCCCGCCAAATGCCAACCACGACCGCCGAAAGGTCTGGAAACAATTCGGACAATTGGCCGAGTGGTGTGTCGATAACGGGGCAATCGTCACGACATTCGATGGCGATCATTGAAATCTCGCCATCAGCAAAGCGCACCGCATCCGTCGCGCCGGGCAGCGATATGCGCCGCAGTACCATTTCACCGACTTCGATTTCCGGCGAAATGATCACGTCAATCGGCAGATGCTCACGCGAAAACAGATCGCGATAATGACTTTGCAAATAGTTCTGGGAGCGAATGCGGGCAACTTTTGTGGGCACGTCAAAGAGCGAATGCGCCACCTGACACGCCACCATGTTGACTTCGTCATACAGGGTGACTGCGATGATCATATCGGCGTCTTCGGCACCTGCGGCCTGAAGAATGTCAGGCTGCGACCCATGCCCGACATAGCCACGCACGTCGAGTTCGTCGCGAATTTTTTGCACCAGATGAGGCGTGTTGTCGATGACGGTTACATCATTGCCTTCGACTGAAAGTCGTTCGGCAATGCCGTAGCCCACCTGTCCCGCACCGCAGATAATTACCTTCATGGAGCCTCAAATGGCGACGTTATGCATCAAAGCTGACACTCTTAGCAGACCCTTATAGGCCAAGCGACTTCAATTTGCGATGCAGTGCAGAACGCTCCATGCCAACGAAGGCGGCAGTCTTGGAAATATTGCCGCTGAAGCGGGTGATCTGGGCGGTGAGGTAGTCACGCTCGAAAACCTCGCGCGCCTCGCGCAGGGGCATCGACATCACGTGATCGTCGCTCGTGCCGGGCGTTTGCGGCAGCATATCACCGATCTCCCCCGGCAGTTTGTCGGCGGTTACCGGCTCGCCATCATCGCCGCGCGACAGAATCATCAGGCGCTCAACATTGTTGCGCAATTGGCGCAGGTTTCCGGGCCATGAGTGGGATTGCAGCACGGCCATCGCGTCCGGTCCAATCTCGCAGGCTTTGACGCCGCTCTGCGCTTCAATCTGCGCCATAAAGACCGAAATCAATTCCGCAATGTCCTCGCGGCGATCCGCGAGCGCGGGTACCTGAATGGGCACCACCGCAAGACGGTGGAACAGGTCTTCGCGAAAAAGACCCGCCGCGATGCGCTCTTCCAGATTGATGGATGTCGATGACAGGATACGCACGTCGACAGCCACCTTCTTGGTGCCGCCGACGCGTTCGAATTTCTGTTCCACCAAGACCCGCAAAATCTTGTTTTGCGTTTCCTTCGGCATTTCGGCCACTTCATCCAGCAGCAATGTGCCCATATGCGCTTCTTCGAGCGCGCCCACCTTCGCTTCCCGTCCCGGAGCAGCCTCAATGCCAAACAGCTCCGTTTCCATGTTTTCCGCTGTTATGGCGGCGGCGTTGAGCGCAACAAACGGACCATCGGACCGCGATGATCCGCGATGAATGGCGCGCGCTACCATTTCCTTGCCGGACCCGGATGGGCCTACAATCATGACCCGCGAATTGGTTGCAGCGACACGCTCGATATTGCCGCGCAACTGACCCATCGCTGTTGATGAACCGATCATTTCCGGAATGTCCGGCGTGCGCCGTTCAAGGTCTTCAACCTGTTTTCGCAGCCCGGCTGTTTCCAGCGCACGTTGAGCGAGCAGGATCAGGCGGTCAGCCTTGAAGGGTTTTTCGATGTAATCATAAGCCCCACGTTTTATCGCAGAGACCGCCGTTTCGATGTTGCCATGTCCCGAGATCACGACAACCGGCAGGGTCGGGTGTTGTTCCTGGATGACATCCAGCAGAGCCAGACCGTCAAGCTTGCTGCCCTGAAGCCAGATATCCAGAAATATCATCGACGGCCGCCGATCAGATATGGCCGCTAAAGCACCATCGCTGTCGCGCGCCGTCCGGGTTGTGTGCCCCTCATCTTCCAGCAGCCCGGCCACCAGTTCCCGGATGTCTGCCTCATCGTCAACAACGAGAATATCACTCATCATTCATTCCATTCCGTTTAGAGCCGCCCCCGGCATTTTCGTCTGTTTGCGTCGTTGCTTCATCCGCCGACCCCATTCCACCATCGCCTTCCTCACTGACTTCGGAGCCTGAGGTTTTTGCCGCCAGCACGGGAATGGTTACACGCACCATCGCGCCACGACCGCCGTCGGCGACATCGGGCGCGTCAAGAAGCTCGATGCGTCCATGATGTTCCTCCAAAACCTTGCCCACGATCGCCAGCCCAAGACCAGTGCCCTTTTCGCGGGTCGTCATATAGGGTTCCAGAAGTCGCTGGCGGTTCTGCTCCGGCAAGCCTTTGCCATTGTCAATTACGCTGATCACGTGCTGGTTGCGCTGTTGTTCGTATCGAACCTGAATGCGGGGCTGTTCATCATCGCCGTATTCGACAGTTTCCATCGCCTCAGTGGCATTTTTGACAAGATTGCCGAACGCCTGACCGATCAATCGCTCGTCAAACCGCGCGTTGATTGGCTCAGGTCCGAGGTCGACATCAAACTCGATCTCCGGGTGCGAAACTTTCTGCAGGAACACCGCTTCCTTGACCGGATTTCGCAAGTCGCCCTCCGTCATCGCCGGTTTCGGCATCCGGGCAAAGGACGAGAATTCATCCACCATGCGCCCGATATCGGCGACCTGCCTGATGATCGTGTCAGTGCATTGGTCAAAGACTTCGCGGTCAGTCGTTATCACCTTGCCGTAGCGGCGGCGAATGCGCTCTGCCGAGAGCTGAATGGGGGTCAGCGGGTTTTTGATTTCATGGGCGATACGGCGGGCGACATCTGCCCAGGCAGATGTTCTTTGAGCCGCCACGAGGTCCGTGATGTCATCCATGGTAATAACATAGGACCGCCCCGGGCCACGCTCTTCCTTATCAGCAGAAACCTGAACATTGATCGTGATTTCATTGCCGCCACGCAATATCGTTATCTGCTTGCGAAATTGGGATTTTCCGGTCTGGTCCGCTTGTCTCACCACATCGGCAAGTTCGGGGCTGACCTCGTCCAGCGGTTTGCCGACGATGTCATCATCGCCGAGTTTCAGCAGATCGAAGGCCGAAAGGTTGGCAATCGACATCAGGCCTTTTTCGCTCACGCCGATAATACCGGCGGTCACGCCACCAAGCACGGCTTCCGTAAACCGGCGACGGCTGTCGATCTGTTCCTGGTTGGCCAGAATTTCATCACGCTGCGTGCGCAGCTCATTGGTCATGGAATTGAAGGTTTCGGTCAGCGAGCGCAATTCGCCCTCGGAACGCGATGGCGCGACCGATACCGACAGATTGCCTTCTGCCACTTCATCGGCAGCGGTGATCAGTCGGCGGATCGGCTCCACAAGCCGGTCTGCAACCGCCAGCCCCATCCAAATCGCCGACAGAAGAATGGTCAGGCAAATGCCAACGTATAAAAGGGCGAATGCGATCTGAAGCGGAATGCGGCCTCGTTCCAAAACCGCATATTCATCAGTGATTTCGGACATCAGCTGAATCGAGTTCAGAACCGTCGGGTCGACCGTGGCAAGTACGTAGATATAGGTGTCAGCGCCGTAGTTCTTGAGTTTGAACGCGCAGGCGGCAATATTCTGGGTGCTGGGCGTCAGGCATGACGGCTTGCCATCGCGCGCTGATTCCAGAAGATCGCGTGGTATCGGCGGCACGCGCTGGCCCGGTGCAACCCTTGCCTGAACCACGATATCGGCATTCTGCCGGACGATATAAGCGCCCAGCAATCCACGCGCCCGCGCCTGCCCTGTCATCAGGTTTTCAAAGCCCCGGCGGTCCAGATTAAACAGCGTCCGGTTCCGATCCAGAAAGATGCCCATGTTCACCGCATGGGTGTTCACAGCGCCGGTCGCAGCTTGCACGTAGCTTTGGGCAACACTGATCGAGTTGTCGACAATTGTGCGGGTACGGTTGTCGAAAATGCGGTCCAGCCCGAGATCAAGCGTGATTCCGGCGACAATGGCCACGATGATCGCCGGAAACGCTGCCACGATACCGAACAGACCAACGATCCTGATATGCATGCGCGCCGCTGCCCGCCCCCGCCGCCGCGCACGGATCAGCGTCAAAACCTCGCGGCTGACCAGAAAAATCAACAACCCCACAAACAACGCGTTGATGGCAAGAACACTAAGAAGCACGCGGCCTGAGGGTTCGACAGGTGTAAGGCCCAACAAAACGACAAACGAAGCGGCACCGAATATGACGGCAAAGACGACCAGAAACACCCCCAGACGCCGCGCATAAGGCAGCGTCGAGCGGGAGCCGAGTTTGATATCCAGGCTCTCAGGCGTCAGTGATTGCGAAGCAGTTGTCATAAAAGGGGCAGCGTCTCGACCGTTTCGACAGTTGCGAGATTGCAACAAATTGTGGCATCAATGCAACAAAATGTGACGCAAAACGCGTTTTTCCAAATGATTTGGTTGATTTGAAGCGACTTCAGCCGATGCCACGGATAACCTGAACATCGAGATCCTTGATTTTCTTGCGCAGCGTATTGCGATTGAGACCGAGCACCTTTGATGCTTTGATCTGATTGCCTCGTGTGGCCTTGAGTGTAACAGCCAAAAGCGGTTCCTCAATCTCGCGCAACACGGTGTGGTAGAGGTCGTCGATTGCAAGGTCCGCGCCCGCATCGTCCAGAAGATCAGATGCAAACCGTGACACAGCCTGCGTGAGTGTGACCTCGCCAGAACCGCCATTCGCCTGCAGGCTGTCACCGGCGGGCGTTGACATGGTGAGTTCGGCTTCCACCAGTTCAGCCGTTATTTCTTCCTGAGGATACAGAGCGGCAAGGCGCTGAATGAGATTTTCCAACTCGCGCACATTGCCCGGCCAATGGTGGGTGCGCAGCGCGTCGAGCGCTTCCTTCTGGAAAATCTTGTGCGGCAGCCCGCGTTGCTCCGCCTGATTGAGGAAGTGACGCACCAGATCGGGAATATCCTGCCCCCTTTCGCGCAAGGGCGGCAGGCGCAACGGGACGACGTTGAGCCGATAAAAGAGGTCTTCGCGAAAATGGCCGCGCTCGATCAGCGACACGAGATCCTGATGGGTGGCCGCAACGATCCTGACATCGGTCGAAATGGGGGTGCGCCCGCCGACCGTGGTATACTCCCCCTCCTGCAAAACGCGCAGCAACCGGGTTTGAGCCTCCATCGGCATATCGCCGATCTCGTCCAGAAACAGAGTTCCACCATTGGCCTGTTCGAACCGGCCGGATGATCTTGCATTGGCGCCGGTAAACGCGCCTTTCTCGTGGCCAAAAAGCTCGGATTCAATCAGTTCCCGCGGGATTGCAGCCATATTCACCGCGACGAACGGCCCGTTCTTGCGCTTGCCAAACTGGTGGAGCGCACGGGCGACCAGTTCCTTGCCGGTGCCGGATTCGCCGTTGACCATCACCGTCAGGTCCGTCTGTGTCATGCGCGCAATCACGCGATAAATGTCCTGCATCGCAGGCGACCGCCCGACCAGCGGCATCGTGCCGGAATCATCAGCAGGACGCGCCGTCGTTTCAGGTTTCGGCTGAGCCAACGCACGCCGCGCTGTCTCGAGCAGTTCCTTCAGGTCGAAGGGTTTGGGCAGATAGTCATAGGCCCCCTTTTCCGTCGCGGTCACCGCTGTCATGAACGTGTTTTGCGCGCTCATGATAATCACCGGCAGTTCAGGCCGGGCGCGGCGAATACGGGGCAAAACATCGAAAATGTTTTCATCCGGCATCACGACGTCGGAGACAATCAGATCGCCATCGCCACCTGCCGCCCAACGCCAAAGCGTGGCGGCGTTCGAGGTCACACGCACCTCGTAGCCTTCTCGCGAAAATGCCTGCGACAAGACGGTGCGAATGGCGGCATCGTCATCGGCGATGAGTATTTCAGCCATCGGAGTTTCCTTCGCTTTCGCGCTGTTCCGACCAGGTGGGCAACAGCACGCGGAATGTGGTTCCCTCACGTGTGCTGTCACACGACACGACACCGCCATGGTCACCAATGATTTTTGCAACAAGGGCCAGACCGAGGCCCGAGCCATTGCGTTTCGAAGTGACAAAAGGATCGAATATATAAGATCGCAGTTCTTCCGGTATGCCCGGTCCGCTGTCGCTGATCAGCAACGCAATGGGTAGTGAAATCTTCTCGCGCGAACCAACGGAAGCCACCCGCATGCCGGGCATAAACGCCGTTTTGATGGTCATCACGCGCCTTTCCTGCCCTTCCATCGCCTCACAAGCGTTTTTCATGAGGTTCAGAAACACCTGCACGATCTGATCCCGATTGGCCCCGATCGGCGGCAAGGAAGGGTCGTATTCTTCCTTGATTTCGACATCACGCGCGAAACCGTTGCGGGCAACAGTCTTCACCTGTTCCAAAACGGCGTGAATGTTGATCGGGTCGCGTTCGAGGGGCCTTTCGTCTGAAAAAACCTCCATCCGGTCAACAAGGCGCACAATGCGATCCGTCTCGTCTGTGATCAGCCGTGTCAGCGCCCGGTCTTCTTCGCTGCCATGCGCTTCCAGCAATTGCGCAGCCCCGCGGATGCCTGACAGGGGGTTCTTGATTTCATGCGCCAACATCGACGCGAGACCCGTAACGGTTCGCGCAGCACCGCGGTGGGTAAGTTGCTTGTCCATGGTTTCCGCCATTGAGCGGACCTGCAACATGATGACAATGTTGCCGGGCAACTCGAAAACGGGTGCGACGTAGACATCGACGAAACGATCTTCACCCAGTCTCGGCGACGAGACATCAATACGATATTCGCTGACCGGCGCGTTTGATTTTCTGACCTGCTCAACCAAAGTCCGCATGGGGCTGCCGGATGGCAAGAACCAGTCGAATGTCCGCTTCTTCAGAACCGTGAAACTGGACTGAAAGAAATCCTCAGCTGCTGCATTAACAAACCCAAACAACCCTTCGGAAGTCAACATGAAAACCGGGTTTGGCAAGGCATTCAAAACCTGCACTGAAGGCGGCAGCGCCGTTTGTGGAA
The DNA here is from genome assembly GCA_039180085.1 of Pseudomonadota bacterium. Lineage (GTDB taxonomy): Bacteria > Pseudomonadota > Alphaproteobacteria > Rhizobiales > Rhizobiaceae > Pseudahrensia. The sequence continues at coordinate 54,825 of JBCDDX010000004.1, read as the reverse complement.
TTTCAGTTTCCATTACGCGGCCTGATGCAAAGGCGATGGCTCAGCAAACAAGGCGCCCAACAGTCGCGTTGCTTCCCCCGGTTCGCGCGTTGCCATGAACTGCTTTCGCAGATCGCGGTTTTCGTCATCCATCACCAGATGGTTCGAATACCAATCGACGTGTTTGCGGGCGTTTCGCATGCCCAGTTCGGTGCCATAGAGGCTGAGCATCATTTCATAATGTTCAATCACCAGATCCTGCAGTGCGTGCGGGTCGTTGGTGGGCGGAGCGACGACGGACACTGTTTGATTGCTCAATTCCGCAGCCACCTGTCCCACAATCCACGGCGCGCCATAGCTCGCACGACCGATCATCACTGCATCCGCGCCGCTTGCGCTGAATGCCTCATTGGCCGTCTCAGCGCAGCCGATATCACCATTGACCACCAGCGGAACGGAGATGACTTCCCGCACCTGACGCACAAGGTTCCAGTTCGCTTCTCCCTTGTAGAACTGATTGCGGGTGCGTCCATGCACCGTGATCAGCTGAACGCCGGCATCTTCTGCCCGTGATGCAAGTTCCGGCGCGTTGATGGACTGCTCGTCCCACCCCAAACGCATTTTCAACGTCACCGGGACGGTTGAAACCTCCATGACGCCTTCAATCAAAGTCAGTGCATGATCGATATCGCGCATCAGCGCTGAGCCGGAATAGCCGTTCGTGACGCGTTTCGAAGGGCAGCCCATGTTGATATCAATGATGTCGGCACCCGATCCGAGGGCCACGCGTGTTGCCTCAGCCATCCAATGGACCTCGCGCCCGGCGAGTTGCACCATGTGCACTGGCAAGCCCGCTGACTCGGCCTTGATACGCATTTCGGCCTGACCAGTGGTCAGAGCCTCGCTCGCCACCATTTCCGACACCACCATGCCGGCGCCAAACCGCCAGGCAAGCTGGCGAAATGGGACATCCGTCACGCCAGACATCGGCGCGAGCAGCGCACGATTGCGGATGCCGAGCGCCTTAAGCCTCGATTTTCTTTGCGCAATTTTTGAGCAAGTCTCGTTCATGGCGGTTTTTTAAGCAATGCGTGGGTAAGACGCAACCAGAACCTGTTGCGGCATGGCGGTGTTCATGTCACATGGCTGCGATGACAGAAAGTCCCGCAAAATCAACCGCCATGCTGATTGTTGCCGCCGGGCGTGGCGCGCGCGCGGGCGCTGACAACGGTCCCAAGCAATACCAAATGCTGGGAAAGCACTCGGTGCTCTTTTTGGCAGCAAAGGCCGGGCTGGAACACGACGATATAGACCACGTACAGGTCGTCATTCATCGCGACGACAGCGCGCTTTATCACGAAGCCATGCCTGATCATACAAAGCTGAACCCGCCCGTCTTTGGCGGCACAACGCGTCAGGCTTCAGTTCGCCTTGGCTTACTGGCTTTACAGGCGGCCAATGGCGGCAAGCCCACCCACGTGCTGATTCATGATGCAGCACGTCCCAATCTCAAGGCGGACCTGATTTCGCGCCTCCTGCTTGCGCTCGACGGGCAATCTGCTGTGCTACCGGCTGTTCCTGTGGCCGACACGCTCAAGCGGGGAAACGAGAACGGCCAGGTCGTCGATACGGTGGACCGCACTGAACTCCATGCCGCTCAAACACCTCAGGGCTTCGAATTCGAGCCCATTCTTGGCGCTCATGAACGCGCATTTGATTTGGGTCTCGACCACTTTACAGACGATAGTGCGCTTGCAGAATGGGCGGGCATGAACGTGGTTCTGGTTGAGGGCGCGCGCTCCAATCACAAGATCACGACGAAGGAGGATATTTTGGAGGCTCAGGCAGCCACACCAAACGTGCCGGATGTCCGGGTGGGCCACGGCTATGACACTCATCGTTTGGTACCCGGCGATGGCGTGTGGCTGTGCGGCCATTGGATCGAGCACAATGCAGCATTGGATGGCCACTCCGATGCGGATGTCGGGTTGCACGCACTCACTGACGCGCTTTTGTCGACCATCGCGGATGGCGATATCGGCGATCACTTTCCACCCAGTGATGCTCGCTGGAAAGGCGCAAAGTCTGATCAGTTTCTCGCCCATGCGGTTGAGCGCGTTCAAAGCGCCGGGGGAACGATAACCCACCTTGACGTAACGCTGGTGTGCGAAGCACCCAAAATCGGACCGCACCGTCACGCCATGCGCGAGGCCATCGCGCGTATTTCAGGAATCACCGTGGACCGCATTTCCGTTAAGGCAACGACCAATGAAACAATTGGCTTCATTGGTCGCAAAGAAGGCATTGTCGCTCTCGCAACAGCAACCGTGGTGATGACATGACTAACGATATGACCACATTGGCAGCGCGTGTGATTGCAGCGGCGTACGAAGAACGGCTGACGATTGCAACGGCGGAGAGCTGCACCGGTGGCCTGATCGCGGGGGCTTTGACTGATGTACCCGGATCATCGGCAGTTTTTGATCGGGGGTATATCACCTATTCCAATGAGGCGAAAACAGAGATGCTCGGCGTTCCCACGTCCCTCATCATTCAGCACGGCGCGGTGTCGAGCCAGGTTGCCCGGGCCATGGCAGAAGGCGCTCTGGCGAGTTGCGCGACGGATATCGCTGTATCTGTAACAGGAATCGCAGGCCCGGGCGGAGGGTCAGCTGAAAAGCCGGTTGGGCTGGTCTATATTGGCGTTCAGCGGCGCGGCGCAATCTCCGCCGCCAAACGGTTCGATTTCGCTGAAACCCATGGCGCGGACAGCAGGACCAAAGTGCGGGAAGCAACAGTCATCGAAGCGCTCAACTGTCTGCTCGATCTGGCATCCTGACGTTCACGACACCCCCGAAGCATCGCCATAAACGGCATTGGCTCGTTCTTCAAAGGCGCGGGTAAACCGGGCAAACGCCCGATCGAACATCGCGCCCATCAGCATGGCCAATGTGCGGCTTTTGAATTCATAATCGAGCTTGAAATGCACATCGCAGGCGTTTTCGCCGGTTTTGACGAAGGTCCATTTGTTTTCAAGATATTTGAACGGGCCATCAATATAGCTGGCGACGATTTCAAGATCATTACGATTGAGAACAACCTGGCAGGTGAAGGTTTCGCGGATCGCCTGATAGCCAACCGTCATATCGGCGATCAGAATTTCGCGGCCGCCTTTTTCGCGCGACGAGCGCTTGTTCAGCGCCTGACAAAGCGGAACAAATTCCGGGTATTTTTCGATATCGGCCACAAGATCGAACATGTGCTCAGCCTTATGGGCAACGGGATGAACTTTTTCAAAATGCGGCATGGCGTGGCGAAGCGGCTAATTCTGCGACTGGCTTCGCGCCGCGCGCAGACGGTCAAAATCTTCATCCGCATGATAGGATGAGCGCGTAAGCGGTGACGAAGAAACCATGTGGAAGCCCTTTGAATAGGCCGCGGTCTTGTAGGATTCAAACGCTTCAGGCGTCACATATTCGACAATGCGATGATGCTTCCGTGTTGGCTGCAAATACTGGCCAATGGTCAGGAAATCGACATCTGCAACCCGCAGATCGTCCATCAACTGGAGCACTTCGTTCCGTTCTTCGCCGAAGCCAACCATGATCCCTGACTTGGTGAACATGGTGGGGTCGATCTCCTTCACGCGCTCAAGCAGACGCAGGGAGTGATAGTAGCGGGCACCGGGACGAACCGTCAGATATTTCGATGGCACCGTTTCCAGATTGTGGTTGAAGACATCCGGACGCGCCTCAACCACGATTTCCAATGCGCCTTCCTTGCGCAGAAAATCGGGAGTTAGCACCTCAATTGTGGTCTCTGGCGACGTCGCGCGAATGGCATAGATCGTGTCGGCGATGTGCTGTGCGCCGCCATCGTCCAGGTCATCACGATCAACCGATGTAATCACAACATGCCTCAAATCCAGTTGCGCAACGGCATTTGCAACGTTTTGAGGCTCAGCAGAATCGAGCGCGTCCGGTTTGCCGGTTTTGACATTACAAAACGCGCAGGCGCGCGTGCATGTGTCCCCCATGATCATCATGGTGGCGTGCTTCTTCGACCAGCATTCGCCGATATTGGGGCAACCGGCCTCTTCGCAAACGGTGACGAGCTTGTTTTCGCGTACCGTTTGTTTGGTGCTTTCAAAAACCGGTGAACTGGACGCACGAACGCGAATCCAGTCCGGCTTTTTTAGCACCGGCTGGTCCGGCTTATGCTCTTTTTCGGGGTGGCGCGGACGCGCGGCGGCCTTCGTTGAGGCCTGATCGCCGGAAATGGTGTTGAGCAGTGTAACCACGCGACAAACGCTCCTCTTGGGAACTGATGAACTAGGACCGTCCGCGCAGTGCCCGATACGCGAAGATCAGTAAACATGCACCAGCAACAGCAATAATGCCCTGCGCAATCAGTCCGCCACTGGTGTAAATGCCGAGCATTCTCAGAAGGAAATTCAGCACCACCGCACCCAAAACACCGATGCCGATATTGGCGAACACGCCCATGTCCGCCTTCATAATCTTTTCAGCGATATATCCGGCGATACCGCCGATAATGATTGTCATAATCCAGCCCATGGGAGCTTCCTTCTTAAAATGTTTTGGTGAAAGTGAGGTAATATCGGGGTTTTGCGGTTCCGAAACCAGAGCTGGTCAGGCGTCCTCAAGCGCATCGGGAGAAGCGGCAACCAGCGTTACGCTTTCACCACAACCACAAGCCGAAGTCTGGTTTGGATTGTTGAACACGAAACCACTGCGCAATTTGGTCACTTCGTAGTCCATTTCAGTACCAAGCAGAAACAGTACCGCCTGCGGTGCGATATAGACGTTGTGACCACCTGCTGTGACCACATCATCCTTCGCGTCAACCTCTGTCACAAGATCAACGGTGTATTCCATTCCGGCGCAGCCGCCGTTTTTTACGCCAATGCGGATGCCGTGGGCTGGCTCGGACGCGCCTTCCACAATTTCCGCGACACGATTGGTCGCAGCATCTGTCAGCGTGACAACATCAAATCGACTCATGATCTTCCCATGGGATTTGTTTCCTTAGACCGAAAGGTAGGTAAGCCGCGCTGCAATTGCAATCCGACAGCGCAATCCGTCACACATACCAGCCAAGCGCTATTTGCGCTTCTTCCGACAGCCGTTCGGGCGTCCAGGGTGGATCAAACACCATATTGACCGTCACACCCGACACGCCTTCAACAGTGTTGACCGCATTTTCAACCCATCCGGGCATTTCACCGGCAACCGGACAACCCGGCGCAGTCAACGTCATATCGATGTCGACCATGCGGTTATCGTCCATATCGATCCGGTAGATCAGGCCGATTTCATAAATATCAGAAGGAATTTCCGGGTCATAAACCGTCTTGATCGCCGCAATGATATCGGTTGTCAGGCGGTCCAGCTCTTCCTGCGGAATGGCCGAAGCCGTGTTTTCGCCGATGGCCGGAGCATTGGGTCCGGTTTCCATATCGGCTGCGGTGAGGGCTTGATCGGTCATGAGAAAAACTTTCTTGCCTTTTCCAAGGATTGCACAAGTGTATCAACTTCCGCGCGTGTGTTGTAGAGGCCAAAGCTCGCACGACACGTTGATGTCACGCCAAAGCGCTCCATCAGCGGTTGGGCGCAATGTGTCCCGGCTCTGACGGCAACGCCCTGCCGGTCAATGACCATGGACACATCGTGAGCGTGAATGCCCTGAAGTTCAAATGAGAAAATGGCGGCTTTGTCGGGCGCGTCACCAATGATGCGCAGGGAATTGATCTCACGCAATTGCTGGCGCGCATAGTCGCGCAAATCTGCCTCGTGCGCAGCGATGTTTTCACGCCCGAGGGTCTCAATGTAGTCAAGCGCGGCACCGAGGCCGATGGCCTGAACGATCTGCGGTGTGCCCGCCTCGAAACGATGGGGTGGTTCATTGTAAGTCACGCCGTCCAGCGTGACGTCGAGGATCATCTCACCACCACCCTGAAACGGGATCATCTCTTCCAACGCTTCGGCCTTTCCGTAAAGCGCGCCAATTCCTGAAGGGCCATAAAGCTTGTGTCCGGTCAGGCAGTAAAAATCGCAGTCGATGTCCTGCACATCGACCGGCATATGCACCGCACCTTGCGAACCATCGACAAGCACCTTGATGCCGCGGGCGTGCGCCATCGCGCAGACCTCTTTCACCGGAACGATACTGCCCGTCACGTTGGACATCTGCGTGATCGCGATGAGCTTTGTCTTGTCCGTCAGTTGCGCCTCAATCGCGTCCAGCGAAAGCGAACCATCGTCATCGACATCGACCCATTTCAGCTTCACGCCCTGGCGTTCCCGCGAAAAGTGCCACGGCACAATGTTTGAATGGTGCTCAAGCAGGGTCAGGACAATCTCGTCACCCGCTTTCAGATGCGGCATGGCCCAACCATAAGCCACAAGATTGATCGCCTCCGTGGTGCCGCCGGTGAAAACAATGTTCTGATCAGACGGTGCGTTGAGAAATTTCTGCACCTTTTTGCGCGCCGCCTCATAGGCATCAGTCGCCGCATTGGACAAGAAATGCAGGCCGCGATGCACATTGGCATATTCATTGGAATAGGCGTGGCTGACCGCGTCAATCACCTGCTGCGGCTTCTGCGCAGACGCACCATTGTCCAAATAAACCAATGGCTTGCCATGCACCTCGCGATGCAGGATCGGGAAGTCGGCCCGGATGGCTTCTACGTCATATCCGTTCGTGCTCATACGAAATGAACTCCATCAGCGATCCGTCAGGATCGCGAAAATAGACACTGGTTCCGGGCCCCTTGCCGCCGAAGCGTTTGACGGGTCCCAGTTCCGGTTCGATGCCGCATTGCTCCAAATGCAGCAATGCGTCTTCAATGGGGCCGTTCCAGGCAAAACACAGATCGCTGTTTCCCGGTTCGACTGGTCTCATTGCCTTGGGCTCTGCATGTTTTTCAGGCCCGTGACAATTGAGCTGTTTGTCGCCCCAGCGAAAAACGTAACCGACGTCGAGTGCGATCGCTTCCGCACCCATCACTTCGGTGTAAAACGCTCTCGCCACCTCCCAGTCCGACACGTGAATCACGCAGTGATCGAGGGAGACCGGCAGTTCAGACATGCCGCTCCATCCAGGCGTCAATGCGCCCTTCCAGAGTTTCGACAAGCGCTTCGTCTTCAAGTTCCTCAACGACTTCGGCCACAAATGCGCGCACCAGCATGCGCCGGGCCTGCACTTCGGGAATACCTCGCGCCATCAGGTAGAACAGATAGCTCTCTTCAAGATCAGCAACAGTGGCACCATGAGCGCATTGCACATCGTCGGCAAAGATTTCCAATTCCGGCTTGGCGGAAAAATCGCAATCATCAGACAACAACAACGTGTTGCAGGCCATGCGTGCGTCGGTGAGCTGCGCTGCCTGCCGCACATTGATCTGCCCCTGAAACACGCCGCTGCCCCGACCCGTAGCGACATTGCGGAATGTCTCTGTCGCATTGGTATGCGGTGCATGGTGCGTAATGCGCGATGTGACATCGATATGCGCATCGCCACCAACCAGTGTGACACCGGCGATTTTGAGTTCAATGCCCTCGCCGTTCATATCGAAATTGATTTCCTGACGCGCCAGCTTGCCGCCGAGGTTCAGAACAAAGAGGTTGAGTTTGGCGTCTTTCCCGAGTTGGACGTTCAGTTGCGCAAGTCTTTGCGCCGCGTCGCCTTCCTCATTGGAAATGATGAAATCCACATCAGCGCCTGCACCAATGTCGAGGTCAATGACGCTGGACGACAAATAACGCAGACCATCGCGCCCGACACCACGTTCAATCAACCGGCAGGATGCGTTTTTGCCAACGTTCACAGCGAAACGGGTCGCTGCAATGGTGTCAGCAACACCGGTATGCGCGTAGGCCAGACCGACTGTGCGCGACACCTCAGCGTTTTCAGCGATATCAACCGTGACGCCACTTTGAGCAAATGCCGAATTGATCAGCCCGGTTGTATTGCTTGGATCGACGCTTTCATTGGCCGGTTTCGGCATGTTCGCATCAACGGAAACGCCTTCCGGCAATTCTTCACCCCAGTCGAAAAAATGGCCATCACGGAAATGCAACACCGCAGCATCCGAAACAAGACGCGGAAATTCCGCACCAATGGTCTTCGCTGCGTCTTCGCTCGGACGTTGCGCAACCTTCAGGCCCGGTTTGAGCATGGAGCGCAGGTCAGTGTAGTGAAACGCTTCGACACGACGCGTTGGCAGTCCGTTGGCCTCGAGAGCCTCAATTGCCTTTTGGCGCAAATCGCCATGGTCGGAAAATCCGGCTTCGGCCAGAGCGGACACAAGCGCAGTTTCGCCCTCGGTGAGGATGCGGGGGGTATGAGCTGTCATAATCGTTCTCGCTTACGCCGCCGCTTCGATGATATCAGCATAGCCCTTGGCTTCCAGTTCAAGCGCCAGAGACTTGTCGCCCGATTTTACAATCTGGCCCTTCGACAAAACATGCACCGTGTCCGGCACAATGTGGTCGAGAAGCCGCTGATAGTGGGTAATGACGATGACGGCACGGTTGGGGTCACGCAGATGGTTGACGCCATCAGACACGATTTTCAGCGCGTCGATATCGAGGCCGGAATCAGTCTCGTCGAGAATGCAGAGTTTCGGCTCAAGCAGCGACATCTGGAGAATTTCAGCGCGTTTTTTCTCACCGCCCGAAAAGCCGACATTGACGGGGCGCTTGAGCATATCAAACGGGATTTTCAGATCCGCAGCACGGGCACGCACGAGCTTGATGAATTCCGGCGTCGTCAGTTCATCTTCGCCACGTTCCTTGCGTTGCGAATTCATCGCTTCCTTCAGGAACGTCATCGTCGGCACACCGGGAATTTCCACCGGATACTGGAACGCGAGAAACACACCGGCGGCAGCCCGCTCGGACACATCCATTTCCAGCAGGTCTTCACCATTATACGTGATCGACCCTTCGGTGACCTCGTAGTCTTCCTTGCCCGACAACACGTAGGACAAAGTCGATTTGCCGGAACCGTTCGGCCCCATGATCGCCGCCACTTCACCGGCCGCAACCGACAGGTTCAGCCCGCGAATAATTTCAGTTCCGTCTTCTTCGATCCGGACATGGAGGTTTTTGATTTCAAGCATTTTGCGTTCTTTCCTTCGGCGCCAGATCGGCCCGACGTCATGTTGATGCAGTTTTGTATTTCAAAATTGAAGAACCCTAGTTTCCTGAAAGGTTCCTAAAAACAATTGTTGCCACTAAAGGGCTGAGCGCCCACAGAGCAAACGCCCATACTGGCGTCAATGAAAACTCCCGTTCACCTGTCCAGACTGCCAGCAATGGCAAGGCGACAAAAACAATCGGGAAAACGATTGCCCAGATAAAGACAAGCAACCGAACCCATGGCAAAGAAAAGAAGTTTCGGCGCGACGTCACCCGACACTTCCTTCCAGACTGATCCCGATCAGCTTCTGCGCTTCCACCGCAAATTCCATCGGTAGTTCCTGAATGACCTCTTTGACAAACCCGTTGACGATCAGCGCGATGGCCTCTTCTTCGGGAATGCCGCGTTGCAGGCAGTAGAAGAGTTGGTCATCGGAGATCTTGGACGTGGTTGCCTCGTGCTCCAGCTGCGCGCCGGAGTTCTTGGCTTCGATATAAGGCACCGTATGGGCGCCGCACTGGTCTCCGATCAGAAGTGAATCGCACTGGGTGAAGTTGCGCGCATCATCAGCCCTGCGGCCGATGGAAACCTGACCGCGATAGGTGTTGGACGAGCGCCCGGCACTGATACCTTTGGAAATGATCCGGCTGGTGGTGTTTTTGCCCAGATGCAGCATTTTGGTGCCGCTATCGACCTGCTGCATGCCATTGGAAACGGCGATGGAATAGAATTCACCCCGCGAACCGTCGCCCCGTAGAATGCAGCTTGGATATTTCCATGTGACGGCTGAACCGGTTTCTACCTGGGTCCATGAAATCTTGGAGTTCTTGCCCCGGCAATCGCCGCGCTTGGTCACAAAATTATAGATACCGCCCTTGCCGTTTTCATCGCCGGGATACCAGTTCTGCACGGTGGAATATTTGATCTCCGCATCATCCATGGCGACCAGTTCCACAACGGCTGCGTGAAGCTGATTTTCATCGCGCTGCGGAGCCGTACAGCCTTCGAGATAAGACACATAAGACCCTTTTTCCGCAATGATCAGCGTGCGTTCAAACTGGCCGGTGTTCATTTCATTGATGCGGAAATAGGTCGACAATTCCATCGGGCAGCGCACGCCCTCTGGAATGTAAACGAACGAACCATCGGTAAAGACGGCGCAGTTAAGCGTCGCGAAATAATTGTCGGTGACCGGAACAACGGTAGCGAGATATTTCTTCACCAGTTCGGGATGGTCCTTGATCGCTTCCGACATGGAACAGAAGATCACACCGGCCTTGGCGAGTTCTTCCTTGAACGTGGTGACAACGGAAACGGAATCGAAAACAGCATCAACGGCAACGCGTCCGGATTTGTAAACGTTGTCGCCGAATTCATCGGCTTCCGCGTCTGCCGCGGGCTTGACCACCCCGGCCAGAATTTCCTGCTCGCGCAACGGAATACCCAGTTTTTCATAGGTGCGCAGAAGTTCCGGATCGACCTCGTCAAGAGATTTCGGCCCGTCTTCGAAATTTTTCGGCGCTGAATAATAGTAGATGTCGTCATAATCGATCTTGTCATACGCCACGCGCGCCCAGTCGGGTTCGGTCATGGTTTTCCAGCGTTCATAGGCTTCAAGTCGCCACTCGAGCATCCATTCAGGCTCGTCCTTCTTGGCTGAAATAAAGCGGATGACATCCTCTGAAAGGCCCTTCGGCGCCTTGTCAGATTCAATATCTGTCGAGAAGCCGTATTTGTACTGGTCGATCTCCAGCGTCTTGACGGTGTCGATGGTTTCCTGAACCGCAACCATGTTAGCTCTCTCTATATATTAAAACGATCAGGCGACATCGCCCAATTGTGATTCCAGTGATGTCTTCTGCCCAAGGCCTGAGCGCTTTACAAGGGCTGCAAATACCCGCTCGAAATGTTCAACGTCTTCCATAGTCGAGTTCCACCCAAGACTAACGCGCAATGCGCATTCCGCCAGATCGTCATCGACGCCCATGGCCTGCAAAACATGGCTCGAGCCAACCTTGCCGGATGAACACGCCGAACCACTTGAAACAGCGATGCCTTCGATGTCCAGATTGATCAGCGCTGTCTGCGCACGCATCCCATTCAATGCGAACAGACATGTATTTGGCACCCGCGGCGCAGACTTACCAAAAATCGTGAGTTCTTCGAGCAGGCCGTGCCTTGAACAGATAGTGACTAATGCTGTTTCAATCGAGTCCCGCAGTTCCGATATTTGCATGTTTTCATGCATATTTTTTGCTACATGCTCCGCAGCCGCACCAAAACCCGCAATCGCGGCCACGTTTTCGGTGCCGGCGCGCCGGTTGGTCTCCTGACCTCCACCGCGCAAAGCGGACGGAACGTCCAATATAGTGTGATGGACCAGGAGGGCACCAACACCCTGAGGGCCGCCCAGCTTATGGCTCGAAATCAACAGGAAATCGCAGCCCAGTTCACTGGCATCCACGGCAATGCGCCCGAACGCCTGCACGGCGTCGCACAACACATAGCCGCCCCGCAGCCGAACCCGCTTTGCCATTTCGGCGACCGGCTGGATCACACCGGTTTCGCTGTTCACCAGTTGCACCGCCACATAGGGAGCGCCAACGTCGTAGTCGTGGTCTTCCAGCACCTTATCCAGCGTGTCCAGATCAATAAGGCCGTCTTCGTGCACCGGAATATCCGCTACGTCTTCCTGCGTGAACCGACCGCCGCTCAAAACGCAGGGATGTTCCGTCTCCAGCACATAAAGCTTGCTGGCCGGGCGTGGAGCACCGTCGCTTGCGATCAATGGCGTGAGCGCCATATGGGCCGCTTCCGTCGCGCCGGATGTGAAAATCACTCCATCGGTGCTGCAACCGGCCAGTTCAGCGACCTGTCGCCGGGCCACTTCGATCAACCGCCGCGCTTCGCGCCCCTCGCCATGAACCGAAGACGGGTTTCCGGTTTTCGACAAGGCGTCAATCATAGCACCGCGCGCGGCTGGTCGCAGCGCTGATGTTGCATTGTGATCAAGATAGGTCCGGCGCTGGGCCATGAAAGACTGCTCGTTCCTCATGCTTCTCAGACCGCTTCACCATTTTTCTTGTAAATGACAAACGGTTTGGACTATGAACGCGGTTCCAAGGCGTGACCGCGAACTGAAGCGCTTCTTTTGAATAATTCTAAACTAGGTTAGGAAGTGCCCGACCTGACGTCAAGCCGAACGGCTGGATTTTAGGACACCCCGCTTGCGCATTTTGACGCGGGATATTTTTGCGGCCCACCGAACCGACCGGACCAGGAGTTGAATAATGCCCGAAGTGATTTTCACCGGACCAGAAGGCCGTCTCGAAGGCCGTTATCAACCGGCGGAAGACAAGAACGCTCCCATTGCCATTATTCTGCACCCTCACCCACACCCGCAGTTTGGCGGCACGATGAACCACCCCATCGTGTACAAACTGTTTTACATGTTTCAGGAGCGTGGGTTCACCACATTGCGCTTCAACTTCCGCGGTGTGGGGCGCAGCCAGGGCGAATTTGACCATGGCGCGGGAGAATTGTCGGATGCCGCCGCCGCGCTGGACTGGATTCAGGCACTCCACCCCGATTCGACCGGTTGCTGGGTGGCCGGCTTCTCGTTTGGGTCGTGGATTGGCATGCAGCTTTTGATGCGTCGCCCTGAAATAGAGGGCTATATGTCCATCGCTCCGCAGCCCAATATCTACGATTTTGCGTTCCTTGCCCCCTGCCCATCGTCAGGTCTGATCATCCATGGGGAAGATGATCGCGTATCGAAGCCTGAGCATGTTCAGACGCTCGTTGACAGACTGCGCAGTCAGAAGGGCATCACCACAACCCAGATCACCGTCCCGGGGGCCAACCACTTCTTTACGGAGCACCAGGACGAACTGCTCGACGAATGTCAGATTTATCTCGACAAGCGCCTCGGCCTGATCGAAGGCGGCATTGAAGAGACGATGCTGGAACGCTGATATCCCGTTCGACTTCGGGCTGGTTCAATACCAGCCCAGCAACCATGCCACTGGCACATAGACTATGGCGGCCCACAAAGCTGCCAGCAGATCATCGGCAATCACCATGAAGCCGCCATTCGGCGAACGGTCAGGAATGTAAACCGGCCACGGTTTCGCGATATCAAAAATACGGAACAGAATGAAGGCCAGTATCCAAGACGGCCAGCTGGCCACCGCGATTTCGAGCAGCAGGCTCATCGCGATCACCTCATCAATCACAATCGACCGATGATCGTGGGCGTTGAGGTCGCGACCGGTCTTCACAATGGCCCAGGTTCCTACGGCCAAAAGACCAACATAGGCAGCCGCTTTTGCAGAAAGCGGCATGGTCGAAAGCAGCCAGAACAACGGGAATGCACCCAGCGTGCCCCAGGTTCCCGGTCCACGGGTCGGCAGCCCAAGCCCGCCAAACAGGGCAATGATCTGATGGGGCCGCGTGATCATTTCTGAAAAACGCGGGAAGGACGGGCCTGTTTCAGGTGAAGTCGCCATTGCGTATGTTTTGCCGGTCTTACGGTGCGCCAGCCACACTCATGCAGCGCTTTCACGCCCGGCGCAACACGCGGCGTAAAATCACGCCGACATGGCGCGCGCCACATCCTCTGGCGGTATGTGGAGCAATTTCGCCACCCGCTCGACCAGCACGATCTCGGTTTCATGCAGACGCCCGTCGGCAAAAACCATCTCCCACATATGCGAAACGAAAATGATGAGATCGTCTTTCGACAAGCCCGCTCTTAGAATTTCGGCCATTGGAGCGAGACTCTCCTCCGAGCGGGCATGATTTTCAGCACCGACGATCAGGTCCTCGGTTTCCCGTTCCGTTAAATTGAAATCGTCCGCCAGAATGCGTTTGAGGCGATCCAGCTCTTTTGGATGGCTGTGGCCATCCACGGGCATGACGAGGAACAGAAAACCCGCAACGGCGCGGCGCAGGTTAAAGTCGTGATCTTCCTCGTCCAGACGCTCCAGCTTCGAGTGTAACTGCTTTGCCTTGTCGTCCATGTTCTCTGTCATGGAACTCCCCCTGAACCGACGCTTCAGTTTCCCTAGCGTCAATTACGTAGGACGGGCGGGCAAGTCAATCGATTGAAAAATTTTATCGCAAGTCATGCAACGCCTGATAACGCGCCGGCAATGAACCAATCGTGCGCGGGGCATGAGTTGAACTTTGGACCCGCGCTGCATAAACAGATTTCAATACAGTTTTGGAGCCGTTTTTTCATGTCGCAAGATGCATCGACCGAGAATGCAAATTCCTCCGCTTATGTGGACCTGTTTCCAACATCCGGCGACAACACGCCTTATCGCAAACTGGAAGGCGACTACGTTCGTGTGCAAAAACTGGGCGACAGGACATTTCTCGAAGTTGATGCCGCCGGGATTGAGCGACTCGCCGAAGAGGCTTTCATAGACATCAATCACCTGCTGCGTCCGGGCCATCTGAAGCAATTGGCGCACATTCTGGAAGATCCGGAATCAACCGACAATGATCGGTTTGTTGCCTATGACCTGCTGAAAAACGCCAACATAGCCGCCGGTGGCGTGTTACCGATGTGCCAGGACACCGGCACGGCCATTGTCATGGCCAAACGCGGGCGCAACATCCTGACAGACAACAAGGATGAAGACGCAATCAGCCAGGGTATCCTCAACGCCTACGAAAAGAAGAACTTGCGCTATTCGCAGCTCGCTCCCGTTTCGATGTTCGAAGAAAAGAACACCCGGAATAACCTGCCAGCCCAGATCGATGTCTATTCTGAAGGCGAAGAAGCCTACAAATTCCAGTTCATCGCGAAGGGTGGCGGATCGGCGAACAAGACCTTCTTTTATCAGGGCACGCCTTCCCTGCTCACCCACGACCGGATGATTGATTTCCTGCAGGAAAAAATTCTCACGCTCGGCACGGCAGCCTGCCCGCCCTATCATCTGGCCATTGTCATTGGCGGCACATCGGCGGAGCAAAATCTGAAAACCGTCAAACTGGCTTCGACCCGTTACCTTGATGACCTTCCAACATCCGGCAGCGAAACCGGCCACGCGTTCCGCGACCTCGATATGGAGCAGGAAATTCACAAACTCACACAGAACATGGGTGTTGGTGCGCAGTTTGGCGGCAAGTATTTCTGCCATGATGTACGGGTAATCCGCCTTCCCCGGCACGGCGCGTCTTTGCCAATAGGCCTTGGCGTTTCGTGTTCGGCTGACCGGCAGGCGCTCGGCAAGATCACCCGCGATGGCGTATTTCTCGAGAAACTCGAGACCAACCCGGCGCAGTTCATGCCCGATGTCGATGAAACTGAGTTCGATACCGGCGTGATCGAAATCGATCTTTCAAAACCAATGCCGGAGATATTGGCCGAACTGTCGCGCCATCCGGTCAAAACCCGGCTTTCGCTGACCGGCACCATTGTCGTTGCGCGCGATCTTGCCCATTCCAAAATCCGTGCCCGGTTGGAGGCTGGCGAAGATATGCCGCAATATATGAAGGATCATCCTGTTTATTATGCCGGACCGGCAAAGACCCCGACGGGCATGGCATCCGGCTCCTTTGGCCCGACGACGGCGGGGCGCATGGACAGCTATGTGAACCAGTTCCAGTCGTTTGGCGGCTCGATGGTCATGCTGGCGAAGGGCAATCGGTCGCGACAGGTGCGCGAGGCCTGCAAACAACATGGCGGGTTTTATCTCGGCTCCATTGGCGGCCCTGCCGCCCGTCTTGCGCAGGATTGCATCAAGAAAGTTGAAGTTCTGGAATATCCCGAACTGGGGATGGAGGCCGTCTGGAAAATCGAAGTTGAGAACTTCCCGGCTTTCATCGTCATTGATGACAAGGGCAATGATTTCTTCCAGGCCCTGAACCTGGGTTGAACCCAGGCTGAACCTCTTAACCCTTCTCAACGACCCTGTGCGTGTGCATTTGTGATAAAGTGCACAGCTTCGACGCCGTTATGCGTTTACCACATTTTGAACACTTTTTGTTTTGGTGTGACCTGTGAGCAATTGCGTCGGTTCGCAAATTGAGCACAATAGACTTGTGGATAAATTGCGGGGCTATCCACGAATCGCGCCTTGAGTTTGGCTTTATGTGGATGAAAAATAGGGTGAATTTACAAATGAAAAGATGGACAGGGCTGCTTGCAGGTGCCGTATTGGCACTGGGCCTCTTTGCTATATTCGCGCCGGATACGTCTGACGCCCGGGCTCGTGTTAACGGCGAGCGTTACTTTAATTACGACACGCACCGCTGGGAAATCTGGCGCGGTCGCACGACATCTGGTCGCTATGCCTCCAACAAATCGCCGATCAAGATGCGCAAGGTCAGCTACAAGACCAGCGCACCCGCCGGCAGTGTTGTCGTCGATACATCCGAGCGCCGTTTGTACTACGTTCTCGGTGGCGGCAAGGCTTTGAAATATGGCATTGGCGTTGGTCGTGACGGCTTCCAGTGGACCGGCAAACACCGTGTTACCCGCAAAGCGGAATGGCCGGGCTGGACCCCGCCTGCAACGATGATCCGTCGTGTGAAGCGCGAAACCGGCAAAACACTTAAGGGATATTATCCCGGTGGGCCGAACAACCCGCTTGGCGCGCGAGCATTATATATCGGATCGACGATTTACCGCATTCACGGCACAAATCAGCCCTGGACAATTGGTCAGGCCATGTCATCAGGCTGTATCCGTATGGCGAATGACGATGTCACCGATCTTTACAAACGCATCAAGGTCGGCGCGCGTGTAATTGTGAAGCACTGAAGCTTTTCAGCTCGCTTTTTGAAAAATCGCGCAGAGAGCATTCGCTTTCTGCGCGATTTCTTTTTGAACATACCGTATCGTCGCACGACGTCCGCGCGTGAAAAGGCAACAGACAGACCATGATTTCGCGCCTTTCACCAAATTCAACAGGGGCTCTGTTCATGGTCATTTCCATGGCCGGTTTCAGCTTCAATGACGGACTGATGAAATTCGCCATGCTGGAACTCAACCTGTTCCAGTCGATCTTCGTGCGCGGGTTGTTCGCCTGCTGTCTCATGGCTCTCCTTTGCTGGTATGTCGGCGATTTCAAAGCCGCAAAACAGCCATTTCAAAGCCTGCTCCATCGCAACCTGTTGTTGCGCACTGTTGGCGAACTCGGCGGCACATTTTTCTTCCTGTCGGCCTTGTTTCACATGCCGATCGCCAATGTCACAGCGGTGCTGCAGGTTCTGCCACTCGCGCTGACTTTCGCCGGCGCCCTGTTTCTGGGAGAGACCGTTGGTTGGCGCCGTTACCTCGCCATTGGCGTGGGCTTTTTTGGCGTGATGCTCATCATTCGCCCGGGCACAGGCGACTTCAACGTCTTCGCGATTTATGCGCTCATCGCAACAGCATTCATTACACTTCGCGATCTGGCCACGCGGGGCTTGCCACCTAACATTCCTTCGACATTTGTAAGCCTGGTGACGTCGATTTGTGTATTAGGCCTTGGCTTCGTGGGCATGCAGTTTGAGGTCTGGCAGCCCATGGGTCTGCGGCAAATCTCATTGCTCGCCGGAGCAGCGGCCATCTTGATGGTCGGATATCTGTTTTCGGTCATGGCAATGCGCAACGGAGAAATCGCTTTCGTCTCCCCGTTTCGCTATTCCATTCTGCTTTGGGCCCTGATGCTTGGTTACTTCCTGTTTGGCGATGTGCCCGACTTCTGGGCCTGCGTGGGTGCGATCATAGTCATCCTAAGCGGGCTCTTCACATTTTACAGGGAGCGCTTATCGGCCAGAAATCTCGCAACTTCCGCCGACTCGGACGCCGCCTCAGCCATCAACCACTGACGGAATTCCGCGACGCGCGGCAATTCAAGTGCTGTGGGTGGTGCCACGAAATAGAACCCGGCCCGCGCGGCGATATAACTGTCAAACGGTGCAACGAGACGCCCGGACCGGATATCCCGCATGGCGATGGACAACCGCCCCATAACGATGCCCGCACCATCGACAGCTGCATCCAACCCGTGATCGGCATGGTTGAAACGCGGGCCACGTTCAGCGTCCACACCCTCAATCCCCGCCGCCTCCAGCCAGCGGCTCCAGCCTGAACCGTCTTTCATGAAACGGTTGGAATCATCGTGCAGCAGGGTCATTTCGGCCAGATCCTTTGCGCTCAGCTTGCCGCCATGGCGTTCAAGCAAGGCGGGGCTGATCAGTGGCAGGATCATCTCTTTAAACAATGGTTCAACATGCAGCCCATCATAGCGCCCTTCCCCAAAGCGCAGCGCGCAGTCGACTTCATCGACATTAAAGTCAGCGAGTTTCAGACTGGCCGCAATGCGCAATTCAATTTGCGGGTGGGCGTCAACGAAGCGAAAGACGCGCGGTGCCAGCCATTTGGCCGCGAAAGCAGGGCCGCTCGACACAACAAGAATATTGCTCTGAACCGTGCGTCCGACCGAACGTACAGCCCCCTGAAAGCGCTCCATACCCTCATGCACGCCGGGGTAAAGGCGTGCGCCCGCCTCCGTGAGGGAAACAGCCCTGTTATGGCGGTCAAACAAAGATGTTTGCAGGTGCTCCTCCAACTGCCGAATTTGGTAGGACAGCGCCGAAGGCGTGACGAACAGCTCTTCCGCAGCCTTCTGGAAGCTCAGCAATCGGGCGGCAGCTTCAAAGGCTTTCAGAGCATTCATCGGCGGGAGCTTGTAGGCCATGGCTTCACTCACATCAAATTTTTTGAACTGAATGTCATAATAAACGCGTTTGTCAACCGATCGTCGTGGCCGTATCTGTGTTCTCAACAAGCGCAGATGCTTGGATGGAAACCGAAGGACAAACGATATGACTCATCATTTTCCCGCTCAGAGCAGAGTCAGCAACCTCGATATCACAAGGGGTCTACAGCAGGGACGCTTGCAGAGGTCCAAGGCGTTTTACAGCCTGTTCGATGTTTTGACTGGTTGGCGCCGAGGCGCAACGTCCCAGTCAGAAGGCTGAACGTGTGGCCAAACAGCGTGCGGCGCTTGTCCATGAGAACAAAATTTTTGAACTCATGTGCTAAGATGCGCCGATCTGGCCAAATTGTCTCGCATCGCCTTTCGCCGCTGGCTTTGCGGCCGATACAGGCATAAAGGATAGGAGTCGAACTTAAGCCGGATTTTCCAAAAGCTCTTTCATGTCGTCACAATCCGACATTCCAAAGCGCAGCTTTCTGTCCGGCGCACGCACTCCACCGCACATCATCACCCTGGTGCTTCTGGCCGGCACTTCGGTGATGACGATGAACATCTTTCTTCCCGTTTTGCCGCAAATCGGTATCGCGTTGCAAACGACGCCTGCGGTCGCCCAATACGTCCTGACCCTGTTTTTGGGCGCAACAGCCATTGCGCAGTTGTTTGTCGGGCCGATGTCAGACCGTTTCGGTCGCCGACCGGTTTTGCTTGTATCCGGCGTGATTTTCATGATCGCGACCTTGATCTGTTATGTCGCTCCGACAATAGAAATTCTGCTGGCCGGGCGCGTTTTGCAGGCGTCGTCCGCGGCGGCCATTGCCCTGAGCCGCGCGATCATTCGCGATCTCTTTGATCGCTCACGGGCCGCCAGCATGATCGGCTACGTCACCATGGCGATGGCGGTTCTGCCGATGATCACCCCCATGCTAGGCGGCTATGTTGGCGCGCTTTACGGATGGCGCGCACCGTTTCTCGTTTTGCTTGCCGTCTCGGCGGCCATGCTGCTGATCATCTATTTCGACCTGGGCGAAACACATGAACCCGTGCGCAACCCGGTTTCCCAACAGATGGCCGACTACGTTTCGCTGCTTAAAGAGCCTGCGATCTGGGGCTATCTGCTCTGTGCAACTTTTGCGTCCGGTGCATTTTTCGCGTTTCTGGGCGGTGCCCCGTTTATCGCCAGCAACGTGCTTGGCATGACGCCAGACCGCCTGGGATTGTATCTTGGCGTCGTGGCCATTGGTTATATGGCAGGCAATTTCATATCCGGACGGTTCTCAGAGCGCATTGGGATAGAGTGGATGATGGTGCTGGGCGGCCTTATATGCACGATTGGCGCATCCCTTATTCTGCTTCTTATGACTTTATTGACGCCCTCTCCTGCCTTTCTATTCTTCCCCATGTGTCTGGTCGGTCTCGGCAACGGCATGACCTTGCCCAATGCAAACGCGGGTGCGGTCAGTGTTCGCCCGTCTTTGGCCGGTTCCGCATCGGGGCTTGGCGGGTTTCTGCAAATCGGCGGCGGCGCAGCCCTCGCAGCGCTGGCGGGCGGCCTCATCACCGTTTCGAATGCCGGTGTTCCGCTTTATTTCATTATGACAGGCACTTCCCTTGCCGGTGCTTTCGTTGCTGTGCTTATGCTATGGTATTCAAGGCACGCGCCGGTGGCGGCAGTTGAATAATGAACAACGGAATCAAGGGCATGTCCGCTTCAGACTTTATTCTTCGGCCTGATCCCGGCGCAGCCGGACTGTCAGATCGCGTGACGGGTCTTGATCAAACCGGCCAGCCGGTGTCCCTGAATGTCGTCGCTGAAAAACCCCTGACCCTCTATCTGAACAGCCAGGAAATCGTCACCATGATGACGATTGGCGACCACCCGGACCTTTTGGCCCTCGGCTATCTTCTCAATCAGAACATGCTTGGCTACGACAGCGAAGTGACAGCCATCGATTATGATGAAGAATTGGGCGTTGTGGTCGTTCGCACGCCTGAGGAAACGCTGTTCGAAGAAAAAATGAAAAAGAAAGTGCGCACGTCCGGTTGTGCGCAGGGCACCATATTCGGCGACGTAATCGATGCTTTCGATGACATTCACCTGCCAACAGACGCGACGCTGAAAACATCCTGGATCACGAGCCTGTCAAAGAAGATCAACACGACGCCCAGCCTCTATCTCGAGGCCGGAGCCATCCATGGCTGCGTTTTATGTCGTGGCGATCAGCCCCTGGTTTATGTTGAAGATGTCGGCCGCCACAACGCTGTCGACAAAATCGCTGGATGGATGTTCCTGAACAAGGAAACGGCGCAAGACAAGATTTTCTACACAACGGGTCGGTTGACGAGTGAGATGGTCATCAAAACTGTGATGATGCAAATTCCGATCCTGATTTCACGGTCCGGCTTCACAGCCTGGGGCGTCGAACTGGCCCGGAAGTCAGGCCTCACGCTTATCGGGCGGGCAAAAGGCAGTCGCTTTATCGTTCTTTCAGGCGAAGACCGTGTGCAGTTTGACGCTGAAATGAGCGGAGAGAATAAGCCTGTAGAAAAGGCGGCGCATCAATGAGCGTTTCGATGAACCACTGTGTCGGCGTCATTCTCGCCGGCGGCAAGTCGCGTCGCATGCTGGGGCCTGAAAAAAGCCTGATGCAACTTGGCTCAAAACCGCCGGTGCAATGGGTGGCGGACGCGATGGGCGAACAGTTGGAACTGGTCGCCGTCAATGCCAATGGCGATCCGAAGCGGTTTTCATTTCTGGGCCTGCCCGTCATCGCCGACACGGTTGCTGACGATCTCGGGCCACTTGCGGGCGTGCTTGCAGGCATGCTTTGGGCCCAATCACAGCAAGCCACGCATATTGTGACAGCCGCAACGGACACCCCCTTTCTGCCGGATGATCTGGTTCTCCAAATGGTGCAGCGCGCAGAGGTGTCGGGCTCTTCTGAACCAACAGTGGTAATGGCGAGCAGCGCAGGTCGCATTCACCCTGTTTTCGGTCTTTGGCCGGCTGCCCTTGCACCCGCACTGGAGGATTTTCTGCTCAAGGAAGACAAGCGCAAAATCCTTGAATTTGCGCGCCGTTATAATCTCCGTGAGGTCGAGTTTTCCGCCGATCCGGTTGATCCGTTTTTCAATATCAATTCGCCAGCCGATATGGATCAGGCAACTGCCCTGCTGGGTGATCTGACATGACGAAAGTTTTTGGTATCACAGGCTGGAAAAACAGCGGGAAAACAACTCTGGTTGCGGCTCTTATTACTGAGTTCACCAGCCGGGGCTTTGTTGTGAATTCAGTCAAACACGCTCACAAGAACTTCCAGATCGATCACGAAGGCACCGATTCCCACCGCCACCGCACATCCGGCGCGCAGGAGGTGGCAATTGTGTCCAAGAACCGCTGGGCTGTCGTTCACGAAGTTGGTGTTTCACAGACAGCGCCGGATATCGAACAGATGCTCAGCAAAATGAGTACAAGCGACATCACGATTGTGGAGGGCTTCAAGGGCTCCACCATTCCGAAAATCGAATGCATCCGTGCCGAAGCCGTGAAGGAAGACGCAATTTGGCGCAGCAGCGATAGCGTGGTCGCACTCGCAACGGATCATCGCATTGCCGATTGCGACCTGCCGCAATTCTCGCTCGATGACGTAAAAGATATAGCGGATTACATCGCGCAAACGACCGGGTTGGGCCGTTGATGTCAAAGAGTGAGACCAACCAGACATCCGGCTCGCTGAACGACTGTTTTCTTCATGACAAGGAACGGCTCCGTCATGACGAAGCGCTCGCCATATTGCAGGATCGGCTGGCACCTATTGTGGGGCATGAGACCATTGCGCTGGACGATGCCCTTGGCCGGGTGGTGGCTGCGGATATCCACGCCCCCCACCCCGTTCCCAACCACACCAACGCGGCTGTTGATGGATATGCGTTCGCGCATTCCGATCTGAATGACCGTCCTTTGAACGTTTCTCAGACAATCGCCGCCGGTGATATCGACCCGAAACCATTGGAACCCGGAACGGCCGCACGCATTTTCACCGGCGCAGCCATGCCTGAAGGTGCCGATACCGTTGCCATGCAGGAGGACTGCGACAGACAAGGCGGCGCGGTCACTCTGCCCGCCGGGCTGAAACATGGCGCGAATTGCAGATTGGCGGGCGAAGATATTCGCGCTGGTCAGATGGTGATTGAGCGCGGCCACCGTTTGAAGGCCGCCGATCTTGCCGCATTGGCGTCGATAGGATGTGCGAAAATCGACGTATTCCGCCCCTTGCGCGTCGCGGTTTTGTCGAGCGGCAACGAATTGCGCACACCACAGGAAGACAGCGAAAATCTGCGTCTGGGCGAAGTGTTTGACACCAACACGCCGTTGCTGGCCGCATTGCTGGACAGGCTGCCGGTCGTCATCCACCGCGCCGGGATCGTCGCCGACACGTGTGAAGCGGTTGAAACAACGCTTTCAGAACTCAGCCAACAGCATGATGTCATCATCACGTCCGGCGGCGCGTCACGGGGCGATGAAGACCACATGCTTTCAGCGCTCGACCGGCTCGGCAAACGCCATTTGTGGCAATTGGCCGTCAAACCGGGTCGCCCGATGATGTTTGGACAGATAAGCCGGTCTGGAGCAGCCTCTGACTGCATTTATTTCGGCCTGCCCGGCAACCCCGTCGCGGCGATGGTCTGCTTTCTGCTCTATGTGCGCCCAAGCCTTTTGCGCCTTGCCGGCGCGCATTGGAGTGAGCCACAGCGATTTCCGGTGCCAGCGGGATTTTCAATCAAAAACAAGAAGCCCGACCGTCGGGAATTTCTGCGCGGCAGCGTCGGCGCTGATCACGACGGCAAACTGGTCGCAACACGGTTTGAGCGTGACGGTTCCGGACTGATCAGTTCATTGCGCCTGAGCGACGGACTGATCGAAATACCCGAACATGTGACTGAAATTGCCGAGGGTGAGATCGTGTCGTTTATCCCATTCACCAGCTTCGACTGACCGGGCTGATTATGGATTTAAGGTCCACGTGCCGAGCGCGCCTTGTTCGAAATCTTCAGGGTCAGTGGATATCCGAATATATTCGCCCTTCACCCATTTCCTGATCAGATCATCATAGCGTGGCGAAAACACGTGCCCGGATTGGCCTGATGACTGAACAAACAATGACGCATCCAGATCGGCAAAATCGTAGATCGCCCTATAACCCGCGCCGTGAACGGAGCGGTAAGGGTGCTCCTCGTCTTCAAAATCCGTCTTGCCGCGCTGCAACGCATAGTTCCCGCCAGACGCTGCTCTTTGAACGGTGAACACTTCTGACAGGGGCCAGACCTTGGAAAACGGTGTGTGTTCGCCGTAGAGCACATGTTTGTCGCCCCATTTCCACGTGCCCACGCTCGAACCAAATTCACCCTGCAACTCTTCAATTGTCGCCGCGAAAGCGTCGCTGATTTGGGTGCTGCAACTTTCTTCCGTTTCCGTGCCGAGCTCATCACACCATTTGCGGGCACCACCTTGCGTGAGTACCCGCAAAAGCGATGTTGCACTGGCGGTGTAGACCGCTTTTTCAGCCGTTTTCAGATCGTCGGCGAAGACGTTTTTCATCAGCGTGCGATGGAAGACTGTCATGATCAGCGGTTCGGGCCTATCAGCACTCATCAGGCCATCCCACTCTTCCAACCGCCGCAGAAGACCGCCGAACCTGGCATCCTTCTCCACGGTTTGAACCAGAATGTCCCGAAGTTCGAGCAGCGCTTCAGAGCGGGTATCCATCTGCCCGGCGATCATGGATTCGACATTGTGCTTTTGATTGCTGCGCACGATCAGGTTTTGCACACGGTCGTGGCGAAAGGGTTCATCCCAATCGAAGGTCAGAAAGTCGCTGGGCGCCTGATCGAGAAACCGCGAGTTCGCGGTACCAAACGCACCGGAGATGGGGTTTTTGGCCGCCGGAAGCCGGTCGCGGGGAACCTCACCCGTCCAATCGTTGACCGCAAGCCAGCCCGCCACTGGCAGTCGACCCTGCGCCAGATTTCCAAGCGCGCGTGTTGGCACGGTCGCAGGAGCGAACAGGCCGATATTTCCGTCCTTGTCGGCTGCAACCATTGCCTGCATCGGCGAGACCGTGCCCGCGATTGCCGTTTGAAACTCGTCAACCGACCGCGTGAAGGCCAACCCACTCAACACGTCAAAGCTTTTGTCACTGGCCGATAATCCGGGCCAGCTCAGCGCGGCGACGTGATTTTCCGGCAATATCTCGCCCAAAGATCGAAATGATCCGGGCAACACGACGCCGTGGCGCGTGCGTTTTCGTTCGAAAGCTTCTGTTGTTCCATCCGAAATCTGGATATCATCACGCATGACTTCAAACGCGGCCCAACCGTCAGGCGTGCGATATTGTTCGCTGTTGTCCGGGTTCACCTTCTCGATGAAAATATCCTGAACATCCGCGCCGGCATTGGTGAAGCCCCATGCGACATGGGTGTTGTGCCCCAAAATGACCGCCGGAAGCGACGGAATGGTGGCACCGACAACCTGAATGTCGCGCCCCGTTTCATCCGTCCAGTTGAGATGGGTGAGATACCAGAGGCTGGGAGCCGAAAAGCCCAGATGCGGGTCGTTAGCGAGCAAGGGTTTGCCGGACTCAGTCCGATCTCCGGAAATCACCCAATTGTTCGACGCCCATTTTCCAAGATTATCAACCAGCGCGTTCTCGATGAATGCGACCGCCGAATCCGCCTTTGCTTTCGCTTCCGGCGCTGGCGCGGTGAGCGAAAGCCACGTCCGCAGATCCGGCAATGGACCCGGGTTTTCATCGCGGTGCATGGGCATGATGTCGTTGATTTCGGCAGGGCTTAACCCCTCTGCGGCCAGCGACAAACGCTTCAACTCACGGTCCATGTTCATCGACAATTGCAAGGACATGACCTTGAGCACCAGAAGCGATTGATACGCTTCCCAGGGCTCCGGGGTGTGCCCCAGAATGAGGAATTCCGGGCTGAGCCTGCTTTCCAGCAAGCCGGTATCCTGCGCCAGATAGGCGTTCACACCGGCTGCATAGCTTTCCAGCACTTTCTGATTTTCCGGCTTTAGCAGCTTGAACGAAGACGCTGCCTGATCTGCAAACCCCAGAGACCGCAGGAACTTGTCGACATCAAGCGCATCGCGGCCAAAAAGCTCTGACAAGCGCCCCTGCCCGCTGCGGCGCAATATTTCCATTTGCCACAAGCGATCCTGGGCGTGGGTGAAACCGAGCGCTGCGGCAACATCGGCCCGGTTTGCACCTGAAATATGGGGAACCCCATTGGCATCGCGCGTGACTTTTGCCGGCGCACTCAAGACTGCGAGTTGCAGTGACCCACTGTCCTTGGGAATTGAGCTGACGCCGATGAGCCAAGCCGCACCGAGCACAATCGCGGCCAGAACCACCAGCGTCGCAACGACCGCGAATGCCCATTTCAAGATGCGTTTCATTCGGCTACAACCTCCCCTGAATCAAACCTGTATTGTGATTAGAGGATTCCTTCCCATGGCAAAAGCTGCATTTATTGGACTTGGCGTGATGGGCTATCCAATGGCTGGATATCTGAAAACCAAGGGCGGCCATGACGTGACGGTTTATAACCGCACGCGCGCCAAGGCTGACAAATGGGTTTCGGAATATGGTGGCGCAGCCGCGGACACGCCCGCTGAAGCGGCTGATGGCGCAGATTTCATATTCTGCTGCGTGGGCAATGATGATGATTTGCGATCTGTCACAACCGGCGAAAACGGCGCTTTTCATACGATAAAGCAAGGCGCGATCTTCATCGACAACACGACCGCTTCTGCCAACGTCGCCCGCGAACTGGCTGAAGTTGCTGCCGAAAAAGGGTTTGGCTTTCTGGACGCTCCCGTCTCAGGCGGTCAGGCCGGAGCGGAAAACGGAGTGCTCACGGTTATGGTTGGCGGTAATGCCGCGACTTTTGAAAAAGCAAAGCCGGTTGTCGAGTGCTACGCCCGCATGGTTGGGCTGATGGGCGATACGGGTGCCGGCCAATTGACCAAAATGATGAACCAGATTTGCATTGCCGGCCTTGTCCAGGGCCTTTCCGAGGCAATCCATCTGGGCAAGGCCGCAGGACTGGACATATCAAAAGTTGTTGATGTCATTTCCAAAGGCGCTGCAGGGTCGTGGCAGATGGAAAATCGCCATGAGACGATGGACAAGGGCGAATATGAACACGGCTTTGCGGTCGACTGGATGCGCAAAGACCTGAAAATCTGCCTTGAAGAAGGCGATGCCCGTGGTGTTTCGCTGCCCGTGACAGCGCTTGTCGATCAGTTCTATGCCGAGGTGCAGCGCATGGGCGGCAACCGCTGGGACACATCCAGCCTTTTGGCGCGGCTCGAAGCGACATCGAAATAATCGACGGGCAAGGCTGGATCAGTCCTTGGGGTCCAACAGATAATCGAGCGGCAGTTGGGTTGTGTACTTCATTTGCTCCATCGCAAATGATGAACTCACGTCGCTGATGTCGATTTTGGTGATCAGCCGCTGATAAAAGGCGTCATAAGCGGCAATATCGGGCACAACCACGCGCATGAGATAATCAACAGCACCGCTCATGCGGTAAAGCTCGACAACCTCAGGAAATTCGCGCGTGACTTCCGAAAAACGCTTCAGCCATTCAGCGTTGTGCGCATTGGTCCGGATGGACACAAAAACCGTTACACGCGCATTGACTAGGTTCGGGTCAAGAACGGCCACCCGCCGCTGGATTACGCCATCCTCCTCCAGCTTTTGAATGCGCCGCCAGCAAGGGGTTGTGGACAGGCCGACCTTCTTGCCGATTTCAGCAACCGGCGTCGTGGCATCCTGCTGCAAAAGGGTCAGAATTCTCTTGTCGATACGGTCCATGCCCCTCACTCCATCGAAAATTTGTCAAAACAGCCGTTGGAATTCCATTCCAACAAACAGGCCGCAGTAAAAGCCAATTTGTCGCCAGCGCCAAGATTCTTTTCCGGTTTGTGGTGTTTTTTTCTACAACAAAGCCTGAATACGTTTTCTCAAAGTGGGCAGAGCCTGTTCTTCAAACCACGGATTTTTCTTCAGCCAGCCCGTGTTTCGCCATGACGGGTGTGGCATTGGAAAAACGGCATAAGGACGGCTGTTAGACAGCCTCCCGATCTCAAGCGTGCTCTTCCAGCCTGCGACGGTATCCGTAACACTCGGTTTCTTGTGCATCGGCATGTGGTAGGTCTGGGCATAGCCACCGATCACCAGAACAAGTTCGATCTGCTGCATGAGCTCAAAGATTTGATCATGCCAGTTTTGAACGCATTCCCTGCGCGGCGGCAGGTCGCTCTTGTTCTTGTCGTATCCGGGAAAACAAAACCCCATCGGCACAATCGCAATGCGATCCGTGTCGTAAAACGTGTCGTGATCCACGCCCATCCATTCACGCAACCGGTCTCCTGAACGGTCAAGAAAGGGAACGCCACTCTCATGAACCCGCAGACCGGGCGCCTGCCCTGCTATGCAGATTCTCGCGGTGTCGGACAATCGCACAACAGGTCTGGGCTCGTGCGGCAGCGGCTGTTTCAACGGGCGGTCGCGGCAGATGGAACAAGCCTCAATAGAAGACTGAAGTTCGTTTAGGGCACTCTCACGCATTGGCGGATGGTCGGGCTTTCACCTCGGCGTACCATCGTGCGAGGTTCTCCAATGACGGATCAGGTTGAATGCGCGCGGGTTTGGTGAAATCCATGGCAATCATGGCGGTGATATCCGCCACGGTGAACCGGTCTCCGGCGATGAACGGGCGGTCGGCAAGTTCCTTGTTGATC
Source organism: Pseudomonadota bacterium (assembly GCA_039180085.1). Classification (GTDB taxonomy): domain Bacteria; phylum Pseudomonadota; class Alphaproteobacteria; order Rhizobiales; family Rhizobiaceae; genus Pseudahrensia. Next base: position 26,139 of record JBCDDX010000004.1, on the reverse strand, counting down.
CACTCGAGCGACGCGGCAACCTTCGGGCGGTTGGCCTGGCTGAATTCCTCAATCTGCGGCACTTCCCATTCCGCCATTGCGGGGTGGGAATGGCGAAACACATTGGCCACCAGCAGCAGGAGATGCATTTCCATGCGCCGTTGCCACATTTCAACAACCGCACGGTCCGTCGCGTCCACCCCCATAAGCGGAGGTTCGGGATGCATCTCTTCGAAATAGCGGCAGATGGCAATGCTTTCAGATATGATCGTGCCGTCATCCAGTTCCAGGACTGGCAGGCGCTGCAACGGATTGCGCTTCGTTACCTCTTCGTCCTTGTGGCCAAGGGCAGTCATATCAACCGAGACCATGGGCACCGTGACCCCCTTCTCGGCCAGGAATATCCGCACCCGCCGCGGATTTGGCGCCATGCCACCATCAAACAGTTTCATTCCTTCAATATCTCCAGTGTTCTACGCCGCGCGACCGAAAGGGCTCGCACATGACCGCTATCGCTTTTGTGCATCCCGCCAGACCTGCGGCCTGTCAAAAGTGCCTCTCCAGATACCGGCTTTTCGTCTTTCAGCCTGTTTTTCCTGCACGCCGTAATGTCCAAACTCGACCGCCCAGCCTTGCTCGACCATTGTGCGATTGATGTTCTGTTCTCCGACATAGCATGTTGCAAGCCAGCGATCATACTGGTCGATGGCCGAACTTTCGCAGCGCACAGTCTGACCGCGCAAAAGCTGGCGCAACCGATTGCGGCTTTGGCGTCCGCAAGGCCATGTCTCGCCGTCCACAAAGCAGGTCTGGTCAAGTTCAGGTGCGTCAATGTCCTGCAAACGAATTTCCTGATCATTGAGCCGTATACTGTCGCCATCAAAGACCACCGCCCGCCCCTGCAATTCCTGTTCATTGTGAGACTGCAGCCACACAACAACGGCCATAATGGCCGCAAAGAGCAGCGCCGTGCCAGCCAAATCCAGAATGCCCGCGCGACGCCTCACGCGACGCAAATCTCAGATGTGAAAAGTGTTTGAACCTGCGCGAAACAATTTGAGCGATTCATGAGCCGTTAACCAGACGTTTGCAACAAAACTGTACGATCTGCGCCATCGCGCTGAGCACATTTGAACTGGTATCTGAGTAGCATGTCGCAACAGGATGCGAAATCGCCTGACAAGACCATTGTTGAGCGGCCCAGAGCCCACTCAAATGATGAGTCACGCAGCGCTGTTCGCAGCCTTCGCAACAGGCTGGGTTCCAACAAAAGCGCCAAAAGGCAGGCCAGTCTGTTTCTGCCGGAACTGCTTCAGCGGCATGTCGAACTGCTTGAACGAAGCCGCATTTCCTTCGTTGTTGTGGTCGGATTCATTGCCTATCTGGCGCAACTGTCTCTTCCCATCTCTGTGGTTGTGCCTTGGGCGGTTGTCGCTCTGGCGATCCTGGGGTGGACAATGCGGTCAACCAGGCTTTTCAACAAAGCCGACCTCTCCGATTTAGATCCGGTCCGATGGGAACGCAGTTTCCAGATTTTGGCCGGGTCCATTGGTGCGTTCTGGGCGGTGATATTCTGGCTTCATCCGATCCTTGACCCGGGAAGCACAGTTTCTGTCGTCGCGTTTGCAGGCGCAATGGTTCTCATCGGTCTCACTCTCATATCCATGCGCTATCTGCGTCATGGTGTGTTGCTGGGCACCCTCCCCTTTATTCTCGTGGTCGTTTCGCGGCTTGTGATGCAATTCACAGCTCCTGCAATAGGGATGGCCATCGTGCTGGTCGGCGCCTGCCTTTTCTTCATGCGGCTCGGCAGTCTTATGCGGGAGAGCTATCTGGAACATTTGAAGTCCAAGGCCGAGCGCGATCAGCTGATCGTTGAGCTTGAAGCTTCGCGCGGCATTTCAGACGAGGCCCGACGGCGGGCAGAAGAAGCCAATCTCGCAAAATCCCGTTTCCTGGCGACCATGAGCCATGAACTACGCACACCTTTGAACGCGATCCTGGGTTTCTCGGAAGTCATTGCAAAGGAGATCATGGGGCCGATCAACAATGAGCACTACAAGGAATATGTCGGCGATATCCACTCTTCCGGCTCTCATCTTCTGAAGCTGATCAATGAAATTCTCGACCTGTCACGCGTTGAAGCCGGTCGTTACAAGCTCAATGAAGAAGCGGCCAATCTCACCCATGCGGCGGAAGAATCGCGGCAGATGGTGAAGCTCAAGGCCTCGGAGAAGAACATCACCATCGTGATGCAGATCCAGCCGGACCTGCCTCAGATATGGGCTGACGTCCGCGCCCTTCGCCAGATCATCCTCAATCTGCTGTCGAATGCAATCAAGTTCACGCCGTCAGGCGGAACCGTTTGGCTGAAATGCGGCTGGACCGTCGGCGGCGGACAATACGTGTCGGTAAAAGACACCGGTCCGGGGATCGCCGAGGACGAAATCCCCATTGTTCTGTCGTCTTTCGGCCAGGGCTCAATTGCCATTAAGAGTGCGGAACAGGGCACCGGCCTCGGCCTGCCCATCGTTCAGGCTCTCGTTCATATGCATGATGGCCACTTTGAACTGAAATCCAAGCTGCGCGAAGGGACCGAGGTCATCGCCTCTTTCCCGAGAAAGCGTGTTTTGGAAGTCATGGAACCTGTACCCGGTTCGGAGGCCAATGCACCGAAACGCGGGAAGTTCACTTCCCTTCGGCGCAACAGCGCGGCAGAACGCGCCGCCTGACTTGACCGCTCCGACGATCAGTCGCGATTGCTGACGGCCGCTTCCTCAAAAGTTGCCATCCCGGTGTGACACAAGGCTGCTGCCTTGATAATGCCCGCAGCAAGTGCGGCGCCCGTGCCTTCGCCCAACCTCATGTCGAGGTCCAGCAACGCGGTTTTACCCATGGCATCGAGAGCCCGCTTATGCGCGTTTTCTGCACTGACATGCGAGAACTGGCAATGATCCAGTGCCGTTGGGTCAGCCGCGTGCAATACCGCAGCCGCAGCTGTGGCCACAAAGCCGTCAATCACAACCGGAATACGCTGCGCGCGCCCGGCAAGAATTGCTCCCGCCATCGCCGCGACTTCACGGCCACCAAGGCGGCGCAAGACTTCGAGCGGGTCATTCAGGTGCGCTTTGTGAAGCTCAATCGCCTTTTCAACAACCGTGGCTTTCAATTTCATGCCCTCAGCATCGTGCCCCGTGCCGGCACCGACCCAATCTGACGCCTGCCCGCCAAAAAGAGCGTAGAATATCGCCGCAGCGATTGTCGTGTTACCGATGCCCATTTCACCGATGCAAAGCAGATCAGTACCGCCAGCAATTGACTCCATCCCAAACGCCATGGTGGCCGCGCAAGTGCGCTCATCCATGGCAGCCTCTTCCGTGATATCCTGCGTTGGAACTTCGAGTGCAAGGTCGAACACTTTCAGCCCCAGGTCGTTAGCGATACAGATTTGGTTGATGGCTGCGCCGCCTGCCGAGAAATTCGCCACCATCTGCGCCGTCACGTCAGAAGGAAACGGCGAAACGCCCTGTTTCGTGACCCCGTGATTGCCCGCAAAAACCGCGACCAGCGGACGCGTGATCTGTGGGCGACGCCCGCTCCACTTGGCCAGCCACACCGCAAGTTCCTCCAGCTTGCCAAGCGACCCGGCAGGTTTGGTCAGCTGCGCATCGCGTTCCGCGACCATTTGAGCAGCGTGCGTGTCTGGCCCGGGCATGGAATTGATAAGAGCGCGGATATCGTCGAAGGGCATGCCCGTTTGCTGTGTCATTGCTGTATGAAACTCATGTGTGAGAACTGCTGTTTTGCGCAATGGTTTGCGCCCGTGTCGAGACTGTTTATAAGCCGCAGTCACAGCAAACAACCACCGCAACGCGACACTCTGTTAGCAATCACGCGACACAATTGCGCAAGAGCGAACAACGGATGAAATTGACCCGCCGATGACCCAATGGTTTCGACAGCTGACAGCTCACACTCTGCAAAGTGTGATGTTTCTGTCGCGCATACCAGTCTGGAGGTTCGCGCCATCGGCCTCGTCGCGTGATATTTCATTTCGCGAGAGCGCATACACTTTCGCTTTGGCCGGCATCTTCATATCGATACCCGCCGCGATATTGGGCGCTGTTTCCATTCTTTTGGGCCTGTCTCCGGCGGTCACGAGCATCATCATGTTTGCGACGATGGCCCTGACGACAGGCGCACTTCATGAAGATGGGCTGGCAGACGTCTGCGACGGCTTTTGGGGCGGCCATACGAAAGAGCGCAAACTGGCCATCATGCGGGACAGTGCGATTGGCACTTACGGCACGCTTGGCCTGATTTTCACCGTGATTCTAAAAATCGCGCTGCTTGCCCAGATCATTGAAACGTTGGGACTTGGAGCACCACTGGCCTTCATGGCGATTGCAGCACTGTCGCGAGCCGCCATGCTTCACCCGTGGACCACACTGCCTGCGGCGCGGAAACCGGATGCGCACGACGATGACGAAACGGTTGAAGACGAAAGGGACAAGTCCAAGGCCAGTCTGGCCAGCCGTTTTGGCGCACCGGATGAAACCACGAAAAACGAACGCCTGGTCGTCGCTCTCCTCGCCGTTGGCTTTGCATGGCTGATAATGCCATGGCCCGCGGTGCTCAGCATACTGGTTTGCGCCAGCATCGCAGTCTGGGCTATGAACTGGCTGTCCATGCGACATATCGGCGGGCACACGGGCGACACGCTGGGCGCAACGCAACAAATGTCGGAATTGGGGCTTTACCTCGGTGCCGCAGTGTTTATTTAGGCATTATGACCGCTATTGCTTCCCCCTGCATTCTCGTATGCGCCATCGACCCAACCAGCGGCCATTGCTATGGCTGCGGCCGCACACGCGACGAAATCAGCAATTGGACGTATCTGAGCCCGGAAGCGCGCGAAGCACTGATGGAAACCTTGCCGGAACGTGTAGAGAAGCTGGAAAAGCGCCCGCGCCGCGTGACCCGTCGTCAAAGACTGGGTCAGGTTTCGAAAGAGCGGCTTACCCAGTTCGACACCCGTTCCTGATCAGGAGGCGTTTCAATGGGCACCCTTTTCTGGGCGATTTTGGGCACGGCAGGCGTTGTTCTCATCTTGCTGATTGCAAGTGGTGACACCGGAACGGTACTCGGGATCGACAGCGACCGGTTTGCTGTCGCCGCGACTTTGTCCCTGTGGGGCGTGCTGATCGGTTCGGCCGTTCTGTCGCGCGGCGTTTCATTCCAGAATGTCTTGCAGAATATCGCGATCTGGCTCGTCGTTTTGCTCGTTCTGGTCACCGCCTATGTGCATATCCCCGCCCTGCATGGCCTGGGTCAATAGCCGCAAAGCCTCTTACAGTTCCTCAAAGGCCTTATAGCCTTCAAGGTCTTCCCCGCCGACCACAACCTGCGGGCCGATGGTCAGCCAGGCGTGAAACTCTGGAACATCGGCTGGAGACAGGCGGTCAGGCCGCACCGCAATGTGAAGATGCGACCGAACGCCCCGACGCGAAAGCATGCTTCTGGCCGCAACAGCATTTGGCAGGCAACGCGACTTCAACGGCAGCACATGAACGGCCTTTCCGATGGCCCAAGCAATGTTTTCACCATGACGCAGGGCCCGGCTGTCGGCGTTTAAACCTTTATCAGTGTCACCATGCCAGCCTGCCCAAATCCGAAAAGGGATGAAAGCACACAGAAAATGCGCAAAACCAAGGGCGCACACCGCTTCAACGAGGCGGATTTGCGCTCGCAAGGGCAATGCCATAAATGATGCTGGTTTTGATGTGGTCATCGTTTCAATTCTTGGCTGTCGTCGCCTGGCTGCGCGTTTGCGCAAATGGTTTGAAACCCGCAACCTCGTTCAATTGGCAAAGGCGGCAGGCCGGAAAGCTGTGACACCTTATGGCAAGTCTAGACTTTTTAGCAGTCGAACGAAACGGGGCTGACCGACCATGAGTTCGCTGATCGCCTATACAAGATCACTTCTTGCCTTTGCTCCGCGTCAGGCAATGTTCGTCCTCGCCCTGCTGGCCTTAGCTGCTGCGGTTGAGGCATTTGCGTTCCTGTCGCTCGTTCCGCTCATTGAGCTTTCGTCGGGTAGCAATTTCAAGGCCTTGACGAGTGCTGTTGATGCGGCGTTCAACCAGATGGGTTTAAACACCCGCACCGAAAGGCTGATCGGCGCTCTTGCATTCTATCTTATCGTGCTTGTTATTCATGGCATTATTGTGTGGCAGCGCGATATTTCGTTGGCGAGGTTGTCCATCGAATTCGTAGATGAATGGCGCAACCGCGTCTTTTCGGCCCTCGCCCATGCGCCCTGGCATCACACGTCGCGGATGCCCAGAGCGAAAATGGAACACGCGCTGACAAGCGATGTGAACCGTTTGGAACAGGGCACGGAGGCTGTTTTTCAAAGCCTCGTTGGCCTCGCAATCCTGATTGTTCAATGTGCTGTCGCGCTTTATCTCGCGCCCGGCCTGACGGGCGCATTGATCGTTGCTGGAGCGCTCGCAGCACTCATCCTGCTGCCATCCGTGCTGAAGGCCCGCAGAACCGGTGAGAAACTCACCGAAATCGGCCAGGGCATGTTCAGCCTTATTGAAAGGCTGTTTTCAGGGCTAAAACTGGCGAAAATTCACAATGCCGAACACGACTTTACAAGCATGTTTGACAATCAATTGTCAGCCTATCGCGCGCAATCGCTTCGGTTTCAGAATGTGCGGGCGAGATCGCGCTTTCTGTTCAAGCTCATTATGGGGCTGGCCGCTTGTGGATCGATTGTCATTGGTGTGATGGTTTTTGAAACACCCATCACCAACCTGCTGGTTGTGCTGGTGATCATGGTTCGTCTCAACGGTCCAATCTGGTCTGTGCTCAACGGTCTGCAAACCGCTGCTCACATGTTGCCCGCTTTCCAATCCGTTTCGCAGCTTGAAAAAACGTTTCGTGAATCCCGCACACCGGCAGGCCCACAACAGGCTGCAGTACTGGCCAACGCAACGGAGCCGGCATCGGTCAACATTAAGGGCCTGACATTCCGCTATTCCGGAACAAATGAGCCTGTGATCGCTGATGTTTCCGCTGAGATTCCCGCCGGGGACATCACCATCGTGACCGGACCATCCGGCAGCGGAAAAACCACTCTTGTTGATCTCCTCGCCGGTCTGCAGCAGCCCAAAAGCGGTACGATCCTGATTGATGGCGCGGAACTGAGTGACGAACAGAGCGCACACTGGCGCGACCAGATCGCCTATATCCCACAGGACCCCTATTTGTTTGCAGGCACCATTCGGCAAAACCTGTCCTGGTCCAATTCCGCCCACAATGATCGGGAAATCTGGGCGGCATTGCGGAACGCGCAGGCAGCAGGGTTTGTTGAACGGTTTCCAGAAGGGCTCGATACGATGGTCGGCGACAGGGGGCAGCTTGTCTCCGGCGGCGAGCGCCAGCGGCTATGTCTCGCGCGCGCCCTGTTACGAAAGCCCCGGCTTCTCATTCTCGACGAGGCGACAAACGCCCTCGATCCCGCCACTGAACACGCCCTGATGACCACGATTGCCGGTTTGCGCGGTTCGTTGACCATTTTGATGATCTCCCACCACCCCATGGATCTGGAAGTGCCTGTTCACACGCTCGAACTGCCATTGCGCGGGGCATCGGCAACGTGACGGTTTCGCGGGAACTGGCTCTGCTGCTGCATCTCACCGGCCTGCGTGTTTCGCCGACACCCATGCCAGAGCTTGTCGAAAACGACTTCGACTGGACGCGCTTTGCAGCATTGGCAGACCGCCATCAGGTGTCCGCCGTGATCTGGAGCGCGCTCGCAACACTGGATCAGACGGGCATCCCGAACGAACTGAAATCCGATCTGGCAGAGCATCAGGCCACGACGGCCATACGCGCCATGGCACAGGAGGCGGAGGCGGTACGCATTTCCGACCATCTGGCTTCCGCCGGTATTCGCGGCCTGCACTTCAAGGGCGTTGCGTGCAGCCACCTGCTCTATGGCGATGCCGCGCGGAGCCGATTTGCCGGCGATATGGATATTCTTGTCGCCCCGGGGGATTTGGTGGATGCGGTTTCTGCCCTGCGCGAGGCAGGCTTTGCCTTCAATGACCTGCTTCCCATGGCAAACGAGCCGTCATTCGACCTGTTTCTTGACATGAAACACGCGGTCAATCTTGAAAACAGCGACACGGGCACCGGCGTCGATCTGCATCACAGGCTGACGCACAATCCGCATTGGATGAACAATGATTTTCAGACCCTGTGGAGCCGTTCGCAAACGTTGAGGCTGGAAAGTGGCGACATCCAAACTCTGGGCGACGCTGACAATGCGGAATATCTGTGCTGCCACATGTGCGATCATCCCTACATCAAATTGAAATGGCTGAACGATGCTTCGCGCGCATTGGCCCGGCTGGAGAACGGGTCTGCGGGTTCACAACAATCTGCATTGGCGGGGACTTCAGTCGTCTCCCATGCAAAATCTGTTCTCGCGAAAATCCAAAGCGTGGGCCATGCCCCCACGAGCGAGCCTTTGCTGACCCCACTAAACATGGAACACGTGCTGAGCGAACTTGAATCGACTGCGCAACCAAACGAACACCGTTCATTCGGAACGATTGGTCGCGAAATTTCATTGATGGTGCAGCGCGCACGGCTCAGCGGCTCCTGGAAATCCGCGCTCTGGGATTTCAGAGACCTGGCCTGCGATCCGCGGGACGTTCATGATCTGGGCCTCGGGCGGCGCTGGGAACCTCTGTATCTCATGCTCGGACCTGTATTCTCTCTTGTCCGCTTCATGAAACGCGGTGGTGATCATCGATGAGCGGTATTGCCGGACTTTTGAGCAGCAATGACAGTGTTCATGCGGATCATCTGGATCTGATGATCGATCAACTGGCGCACCGGGGCCCGGACGGCATTTCAACCACGGACAAGGGCCCGCTCAAACTCGCGCATCTTGCGTTCCACACCACAAGCGAGGCCCAAACCGAGACTTTCCCCATCATCGACGACGAGCGTGCCCTGACCCTTGTCATGGATGGGCGGATCGATAACCGCGAAAGCCTGACGGAGGCCCTGGGCATCAGCAGCGAGCGAGCGCGATTGATGGGTGACGGGGCATTTGTTCTGGAAGCCTTCAAGCGCTGGAACAAAGGCTTTCTGGAGCGTCTGAGCGGTGACTTTTCCATCGCTCTTTGGGACGGCGCTGAAAACCATCTCCTTCTTGCGCGCGATCACAATGGCAACCGGCCCTTATATTATCACTTCGATGGACATCGGTTCGCCTTCGCATCCGAACCGGCTGCATTGATCGCCCTGCCCTGGGTCAATCCGGTCTTGAACGAAGATTACGTGGCGGATTATCTCAGCATTTCTTGGCATTCCCGCACGGAGACCTTGTGGCGCAATATAAGCCGGGTAACGCCCGCACACATGCTGACGCTGCGCCCCGGAAAAGCACCGCAGGAGACGCAATACTGGTCTCCGGACCTCGAGGCTGTTCTGCCGGTCTCCAGCGATCAGGAAGCGGTCGAGTATTACGACCACATTTTCAAGGACATCGTGCGGCGCATGTCGCGCAGCCATGCGCCACTCGCTTTTGAAGTCAGCGGCGGCCTTGATTCCTCATCCCTGTTTTCGGTGGGACGGGAATTACAGGCTGATGGCAATCTGAACGCGCCGGATGCGAACGGTTACACGCTCGATTTCCGGGGCGCTGGCGAAGCCGACGAAATGGTTTTCGTTGACGTTTTTGCCCAACATCTTGGCGTATCGATCACCGAGGCTGCGCCAACCATCCAGCCGCCGCACTGGTATCAGGCGCAGGCGAAAAAAACGCACGACTTTCCCGGCTATCCAAACGGCATCATGGCGATGGGCTTGCGCGAACGTGCCCTTGCAGATGGCAGCAGGTCCATCATCACCGGTGTTGGCGGCGATGAATGGTCCGGCCTCTTTTCTGCCGGCACCTACTATCGCGAAGCCATCGCCCAACGAGACTGGAGCAAGGTCACGCGCGATTTTCGACACGATGTCGGCGATATCGGCTTTCCCGCTGCGGCGCGTCTGATGGTTCGTCGCGGTGTTGTTCCGCAGATGCCCGACAGCATCAAACATCGCATACGGGGCAAAGGGCGTGAACGCTTTTACCCTTGGTTGAGCGCGGAATATCAAAGACGTGTGCAGGATCGAGATCGTGCAATTCGGCCAATACCGGGCGTTTCGTTCAAACATCAGTCCCAATTCGCCATTCTTCTGGAAGCTTACAGTTCCATTGCGCGCGAAGCTGAGGAACGGCTTGCCGCACAGCAGGGGATAGAGATCCGCTCCCCCTATCTGAGCAAGGACATGATCCAGTTTTCCTTCTCAGCCGATGCTTCCTATCTCAACCGCGGCTCAACCTTCCGCTGGCTGCACCGTCAATGCATGCGCAACCGTTTGCCGGAGGTGGTTCGGACACGGACCTCAAAAGCTGATTTCATGAACGTATTTCAGACTTCACTTAATGCGATTCCGGACATCGGACCAGAGAGACTGCACGCAAAACTGAACTGTTTGGATTTGAACAACTTCACCAAAATGAAAGACGCATCCGGCAAAATAAACGACATTGGAATCAATGGATGGGTTCTGTGGTCAATATTTTGCTGCAATTCATTGATTTCCTGAGACTTGACGTTTAGGAAACCCCTCGGATCGCCCCGAAATGAGTAATATTATGAGTAGTGAAGCAAAAAAGCCGTATGTTCGCCCCGCACTTGTTGTTTACGGAGACGTACGCACTCTCACCAAATCGACAGGCTCGGCCAATGGTGATGCCGGCCAAAGCATGATGCCGTAATTGCCGACAGCGGAAGTTCTGACAGAACATCTGGGCTATGTATCAGACGCCCACCGTTTGCAGGCTTTTCGCGAAGCATGTGCAGCGACCATAAACACGGGTAACCGGGTTCTGGACGCCGGAGCAGGTGTGGGCATTCTCGGCCTGCTGTCTCTTGAAGCCGGGGCCGGATCAGTTCATTGCGTCGAAGCCGGCGCGATCATCAACATCGCTGAAGAAATGTTCTCCAAATCCGGTTTTGCAGACCGGGTTTCGTTTTCCAGATGCCGTTTGGAAGACTGCGAGCCGGAAGCGCTTGCCGACGTCGCCATATGCGATCATGTGGGATATTTCGGTTTCGACTACGGCATTGTTCAGCTGGCGCGCGAAATCCGCCGGGCTCATCTTGAACCCGGCGGCACGATCATCCCAAGGTCCATTGAACTTGAGATTGCCGCGGTCTCATCGCCGCGCCTGTCAGCCATGTCCGACGGTTGGGACCAGGCCGGAGTGCCCGATGCCTTTCACAGTCTGATCGATCTTGCGCGCAACCAAAAATACGCCGCCGCTGTATCTCAGGACGAACTGGCAAGCCGCCCCTCGCAGCTTGGTCAAATCGATCTTCGCACGGAGGACTCCGATTTCTTCTCATGGGAAACGGAACTGGAAGTCACCAGAAACGGCACAATTCATGGTCTTGCAGGCTGGTTTCGGTGCGAGCTGGCGGAGGGCATCTACATGACCAATTCTCCCCTGGCCGAAAACCGCCTGAACCGCCGTCAGGCCTATTTGCCGGTCGAACCCTTTAAAGCCAGCGCCGGACAGACCCTTTCCATTTCCGTCGTCGCGCGGCCCGGTGACGAGATCATTGCCTGGGATGTCAAAGGACCGAACGGTTTTTCCCGCTCGCACTCAACATGGCAGGGCATGCTGAGCAGCGCTGCGGATACCGGCAGAACCGCCCCGGATTTTGTTCCCAGCCTGTCCGCAAAAGGCAGGCTCGAACGCGAAATTCTGAACCTGTGTGATGGTAAAAAAACCATACAGGAGATTGAGCAATTGCTGTTTGAGCAATTTCTGGACAAGCCGTTCGATGCCTCAACAATCAGGAACGCCGTCGCAAAGCACTTGCAACAGGCTGACAATCAGCCGCGATAAATGAAACTTTCCATCAAAAACAAGTTGAGCAGCCTGCCGCCCGCCGGACCGTCGATCCAGACATGGACCAGACCCGAAGGCTCAGTCTGGGCCGATTGTTATCGCACTCCGCACGGATACCGTTTGCGCTATCCGGCCTTTGCCGAATTCGAGATCGACCGCGATAATCAACAGATCGTATGTTCGCCATTGGACGGTGTCGGGGAAGACACGATACAACACCTCTACACCAACCACGTAAGACCGCTCGCCATGGGGCTTTTCGGCCGCCCCATGTTTCACGGCAGTGCTGTGGAAGTAGACGGTTACGCCGTGATGTTTGTCGGCGTTTCCGGCATGGGCAAATCGACGCTGGCGCTTTCGTTTGCGACCAATGGATTTCCCTTTTTGAGCGACGATGGCCTGCTGTTTGAAACAGACGGGCCTTCGCTTGAGCTGCAACCATCCGCCCCGGCCATCCGTGTCTGGCATGATGTCTTGGATACCATGACACCATCCGGTTCGGCCGACGCAAGTTCGGTCGGCGAAATCAATGAGAAATACAGCCTGCCAGCGTCAAGTCAGATCACATATTGCGACACGCCCAAGCCGGTCGCATGCGTTTATTTTCTGCAGGACAATCACATGCAAACCACCAGCATTTCCCCTCTTTCGTCGGCAGACAGCGCTGTAAACTGGCTGAAGAACTCGTTCCTGATTGACCCGACAGACCAGGATCTGATTTCGCGCCAGTTCAGCCTGATCAGCGATCTGGCGGCGCGCATGCCCGCATATAGTCTTGATTATCCCCGAGACTTCGCGCAACTGCCGGGCGTGCGCCAATCCATTCTGCGCCATTGTTCAACGGAGCCTGCACTATGAGCCTGCTTGAAAACGCCTACTCTATTCCAAAAGAAGTGCGCTTGCAGCAGCTTGAAGATCAGGCTGTCATATTGAACCTCAAATCAGGCATCTACTTCGGCCTAAACCCCATCGGGGTGGAGGTGTGGCGGGCAATCGAATCCGGAGCTCCCCTGCCCGCCCTGTGCCTCAGGCTGACCGATGAGTATGATGTCGAGGAGGCAACTCTCAAGTCCGACGTCGAGGCTCTGCTTCAGGATCTGTTGGCCAACGGCCTGATCGCCCAGTAAGCGCGCTCTTAAATGAGCCCGGCCGATTTCGCGAAAGGGTCCCAATCAGGGTCGCTGTGCCAGGTGTATTCGCTGCCTTCGGCCATTTCGTCGGCCTTGTCGCGTCCGAACAGACTCTCGGCCACCGCGAGGGCCATATCCATCCCGGCTGAAACGCCCGATGAAGTGAAGAACTTTCCATCCTCCACCCATCTGGCCTTTTTTACCCACTCGACATTGGGCGCGAGATGAACGGTGCTGGTGAAATCCTGCTTGTTCGTTGTTGCCCGCCTGCCGTCGAGAAGGCCGGTCATGCCCAGCAAAATCGTCCCGGTACACACAGCAAAAACACGCTCAGCTCCCACTGACACATCCCTCACCCACTGCATCAGTTCCTCATCTTCTGCGGCGATGAGCGCAGAATCACCACCGGGGATGAACAGCAAATCATAGTCTGATTTTTCGGATATAAGCTTGTCGACCACAATCCGCTGCCCGTGACGGCTCGGCACGGGGCCAGCCTCGTTCGCGACCGTAACCAGCTCGATTTCATCGCGGAAACCGGCCAGCATTTCAATCGGTCCGAAAAAATCCAGAGTCTGAAACTCCGGAAAAACCAACGCCGCCATTGTTCTCATAATACATGTTCCATTCGATTGGATTCGGTTCCAGATTCAAAGCCTATGCGCATCGATACCATTGGGAAACCTGCCGAACAGCGCACGAGTGCTTTTTGTTGACCGGAACCATCAGTGCCACGTGCAATAGCTGATTCCGGCTTCAGCTCATCTTCGAAAGCGTTGATGGGGCCGCGGGTGAAACAGTCCAAATTTCAACACCGCAGCTTCAAAGCCGCCATCTGGTTTTGCGGCAAGTGCCCTGCCCGTTCAGTATGTCAACAATCTCAAGCCTGCATAGCCGAACACGGTCGCCAGAACACCTTCGATCCAGCGGCGGGCTTTTGCATAGGTCACCATGGCCGCCCTGCTGGCGAACAAAGCTGCATAGGTGAAGTGGATTGCGAATGTTATCGCCAGACACCCCAGGAGGGTGAAAACGAGGACGGGAGCTGAACCGCTTTCAGACTGCGAAAGTGTGATCACCGCTGCCCAACTCAAAATCGCCTTCGGATTGGTCAGATGCAGCGCGAGGCCACGGGAATACAGGCCTTTTTTGCTAACGGCTTTTGGATTGGCGGACAACTTCGTGTCCGACGTAAAGGCTGATCTGAGAGACTTGTAAGCCATCTAGATCAGGTAAAGCCCACCCAAGACTTTCAAAATAAATATGCCATTGGCGTAGCTTGTCAGCCAAACGGAAAGACCAAGACCGGCAAGCACGGCCCAAACCGTTGCACCGGTCATGCATCCGATTGTGAACACAAAACCCGCACGACGGCCATGGATCATTGAAACACCCATGATCGCCATCACCGATGGCCCTGGTGAGACTGCAACCAGAAAAAGTGCGGTCCAGGCCAGGAGGATGTTGGGCCAGGCGGCGGCTATATCAATCCAGATCATTTCCATGCCCCATGCGTACCACATTCAGCACCCACGTCACGCAAAATCTGCAACACCATAATAGTGTCGCTGATCACCCATCACCATTACAAACGAAGCTGCATCCCAATAGCCGCTGAAAGCCCAACTTGACGATTGATCGCAATATTTTCAATGTCCGTTTCAACCCGCAAACCGCATCAAAGATGATGATGAAATGCTGACAAACTCCGATGTCGTTGAGCTCACTGGGTTCCGACGACAACTGCACAAAAAGCCTGAACTGTCCGGCGAGGAAGTGGAAACTGCGGGGCTGATCGTTGAAAAGCTGCGCGAACTTGAACCAACGGAAATTTTGACGGGATTGGGCGGCCATGGCGTTGCCGCTGTCTTCGACAGCGGTTTTGATGGCCCGACTGTGATGTTCCGAGCCGAATTGGATGCGCTTCCCATCCAGGAGTTGACGGACATTGACTGGAAGTCTGAACGCGAAGGAAAAGGCCATCTTTGTGGGCATGACGGTCACATGACCATGCTGCTGGCGCTGGGCCGATTGATTGCACGCAGACCAACCGCCTCTGGAAAAGTTGTTTTGATGTTTCAGCCGGCTGAAGAGGATGGCAGCGGCGCGCGCGCCGTTGTTGCCGACCCGTCATTTGATCGCATCTCGCCGGATTGGGCATTCGCAATCCACAACGAACCCGGACGCTCATTTGGCTATGTATCGACCCGTGTGGGGCTCATGAATTGCGCATCTACAGGTCTTGCAATCAGACTGAGCGGAAAGACCGCTCACGCAGCCAGCCCGGAAGACGGTACATCGCCTGCGACAACGGTCGCCCGTTTGATCCCGGCATTGGGCCAATTGGGGATCGGCGGACCGCTCGACGACGACTTCCGTTTGGCAACGATCACGCACGCGAATGTTGGAGAACCCACATTCGGTATTTCTCCGGGAGAAGCGGTAATTTTTGTTACGCTGCGCACAACGGATGATCTCAAAATGGCTGCGATGGTCGGTGACGCCAAAAAGCTGGCAACGACACATGCAAAGGACGCGGGCCTTTCGGTGGGTTTTGAAACCTGCGACGACTTTGCTGCGTCCATAAACGACGCGGATGCAACCGGCGTCGCTGTCGCCGCCATGAATGCGATTGGAATTGACAATGGCGACGACGGCCTCCCCATGCGCGCATCTGAAGATTTCGGCGTGTTTGGCTGGAATGCCAAGGCTGCCATGCTATGCCTCGGTCCGGGCGAAGATCATCCGGCATTGCACAATCCCGATTATGATTTTCCTGACGATCTGATCCCGATTGGTGCCGCTATCTTTGATCGCATCGCCCGCGATCTTCTGGGAACCCGCTGATTTTCAGCTGTTCAGCGCAGGCTGTGTGTCCAGTTGGCAAAGGCGTTGGCGACGAGGATCTTGTCTGAGCCGATGATGAATGTGCGCACGCCCCGGGCCTTCCACTTCTCGATCAATTCTCTGCACTCATCCGGTTCGGCTGCAAAAACCGGCATCATGACGTGGTGTCCTGCGGTTACCGCGCGATCCACCATTTCTTCGACAGCGTTTTGAACCTTTTCATGACGCCAGTCGCCTTCAAGGCCCATGGAAACGGAAAGGTCAAACGGACCAAACATGAACGCCGTCATTTCGGTGTTGCGGCAGATCTCTGCAAAATTCCTGTACCCCTCATCTGTTTCAACCAGACCGATTACGCCAACACGCGCCTCTTCTTCGGCAACATAGTCCTTCCAGTTTCGGATGTAGTGCCCGCCGGACCGGCAACAGGGGCAGGCACCACGCTGGCCGTGCGGCGCGAAACGCGTTGCGGAAACCGCGTTCTCGGCCTCTTCCGCCGTCGACAAATTGGGCACCACGACATGTCGTATTCCCGCATCCAGCGCTTTCATGATCCAGACCGGATCATTCGCCGGAACACGCACCAGAGAAGCGATTCCAACGGCATCGGCCGCACGGGCCAGGTTCTCCGCCGTTTCGATGCCAAAATGACCATGCTCGCAATCGATAATCGCAAACTCGAAACCGTTTAACCCAATGAGATCAACCATCTCCGGAGCTGCAATCTGGCTCCAGGTGCCAAGGCAGACATTCTCGTCGGCCAGGAGGGTTTTGATGTCTGTCATTCGGTCACCTTGCATTCAAAATCGCGTGGCATTTGATCTCCACCACAATGCCCGGCATGGAAAATCCCTTCACGGCAAAGCCGGTCCATGTCGGATAATTGTTGGTGAAATAGCGATCCTTCACAGCCATAAAGAGCTGCAGATTGTTCATGTCGTCGGCGAACCAGGTTTCCATTTCAACCACATCGTCAAAGGTCGCGTTGGCAGCGTCGAGCACCAGTTTCACATTCTCAAAAGCCTGAACATATTGTCCCTCGACATCTTCGATCACGTTCAAATCCGCATCGCGGCCCACCTGCCCTGAGATATGCAATTGATCGCCTATGAGAATGCCCGGCGCATAGTGATAGCGCTCATAAACGGCTTCCATACCCGGTGGCACGATGATCTTGCGCTTAACTGACATAGCAGGCCTCCTTGATTGCAGCCGCAATGTCTTTTGCATCGGGCATGTATTCCCGCTCCAACTGATCATTGTAAGGGACCGGCATATCCGGTGCCCCAATGCGCGACACGGGCGCGTCGAGCCAGTCAAAAGCCTGCTCTGTGATCGAAGCGGCAATTTCCGCTCCCATGCCGCCAAAGCGAACGGCTTCATGCACAACGACGGCGCGGTTGGTTTTCTGCACGCTCGTGATGATGGTTTCCATGTCCAGCGGCTTGATCGTGCGGGGATCAATCACCTCGACCGAAAGGCCCTGCTTCTCCAGCCGCGTTGCCGCCTGCATCGCGCGCTCGACCATCGCCATAGTGGCGATGACGGTGCAATCGGTTCCCTCGCGAACAATTCGGGCTTTGCCCGGCGCGATGGCATAAGGTTCTTCAGGAACCGGCTCCTCGCCGCCCAAATAGAGCAGATTGTGCTCCAGAAAGATGACGGGATTGTCTGAACGAATGGCGGCCGTCATCAAACCCTTCGCGTCATAAGGGTTGGACGGCGCATAGACTTCAAGCCCCGGCACGTGGGCGAACCATGCCTCCAGAGACTGGCAATGTTGCGCTGCAAGGCGAATGCCGGCCCCTTGCGGACCGCGAAAAACGATCGGCACTTTGGGTTTGCCGCCCATCATGAAGCGGGCTTTTGCGGCCTGATTGACGATGGCATCCATCATCAGTGAAACAAAATCGAACAGTTGAATTTCGACGATGGGGCGCATGCCCATCATCGCTGCACCGACGCCGCAATTGGAAATGGCCCCCTCGGCAATGGGGGTGTCACGCACCCGCTCCGCGCCGAACGTGTCATACAGTTTGCGGGTCAAGCCGAAAATCCCGCCGGTCTTGCCCACATCTTCGCCGATTACAAAGACGCTCTGATCGCGCTCCATTTCCTGACGCATGGCTTCATTAATCGCACGCGGATAGGTGAGCTGCCGCTCACCGGCGGCAGGTTCTGCTAGACTGAGCGCAGCACGGGGAACGCTGACCAAAGTCTGCGCCTGTGCCAGCGTTGGCTCGGGCTGCTGCAACGCCCAGTCAATCGCCTTTTCGATCTCGTCTCTGGCCTGCCTGACCCGGTCTTCGTAGGCCGGTTCGTCGAGCGCCTTGCTCGCGACCACCCTGTCTTTCAATCGGATTATCGGATCACCCTGCCGCCAACCCTGCTCTTCTTCCTGTGTGCGATAGCTTGGCAGGTTCGCGCGCATGGAATGATCGCCCCAGCGATAGGTCATCGCCTCGATCAGGGTGGGGCCATCGCCATCACGGGCGCGCATAGCGGCTCTTAAAACCGTGTCGTGAACAGCAACCGCATCATTCCCGTCAATCAGATGGCCCGGCACGGCATAGGCGTCGGCACGTTGAGCGACGCCGCCACCAGCGATGACGTCTTCCGTTGCCGTCGTCAGACCGTATTGGTTGTTTTCGCAAAAAAAGATGAGTGGCAGCTTCCAGATCGATGCGAGATTAAGCGCCTCATGGAATATTCCCTCGCTTGCAGCGCCATCGCCAAAAAAGGCAATGCCGACGGCTCCGGACCCTTTCATCTGTTCCGCCAGTGCCGCACCGGTGCCGAGCCCCATGCCGGCGCCCACTATGCCATTTGCACCCAGAATATTGCGCTCAAAGTCAGCAATATGCATGGAGCCGCCAAGGCCGAAGCAATAGCCATCAGCCTTGCCAAGCAGTTCAGCAAACATCAGTGAAATGTCTGCCCCCTTGGCTATGGTGTGCCCATGCCCGCGGTGGTGAGTGAGAATAAAATCGCGGGGTTCCAGCGCTTTGCAGGCGCCAGCGGCAATTGCTTCCTGCCCAATTGAAGAATGGGCCGTGCCCTTGATTTTGCCCTGCTCGAAAAGCTCGATCGTGCAGCTTTCGAACTGCCGGATGCGCAGCATCATCGAAAGCATCTCCAACAGGCTTTCGTCGGTCAGAACATTTGACGGCGGCACGTCATCGACGGTTTTGAGAATTTCCGGTGAAGCCATCCGATCACCCGTAAACCAGCTTCGGCAGCCAAAGAGACAGGCCGGGGAATAAAACCACAATCAGCAGCCCCACCAATTGCAGGCCAATGAACGGCCATTGGGCGGCAAAGATATCCTGCAAACTCACCTCAGGTGGCGCAGCCCCTTTCAAATAGAAACAGGCAGGCCCAAAGGGCGGTGTCAGATACGCGATCTGCATGGAAAGATTAAAGATGATGCCGAACCAGATCGGGTCATAGCCCAGCGTTTGCAGTGTTGGCAGGAAGATCGGCATGGTCAGAAAAAGAATGCCGATCCAGTCAATGAACAGGCCGAGCAGAATGAACACACCAATCATGATCGCTAGGATCACAGCCGGTTCAGCGGAGATGCCTGTCAGCAGACCTTTTGCAAAAACGATCCCGCCCAGCAGGTTGTAAACCCCGATCAGGGCATTGGTGCCGAACACCAACCAGAAAACCATGCCACAGGTTTTAAGAGCCTGAACCAGCGCAGCACTTATCATGTCGAGGGTCAGTGTTCGGCGAACCCACGCGGCCAGGATGGTGCCAGCAACGCCAACAGCCGCGGATTCAGTGATTGAGGCAAACCCTGCATAAATTGAAATCAACACCGAACCGGCAACAAGCATGGGCAAGGCAACGCCACGCAGCAGCGCCAGCTTTTCGGAAAGCGGCATGTCGAGTTCATCTGCCGTGAGCGGAGGACCAAGCGATGGGTTGAAATTGCAGCGCACCAGAATGTAACCGATGTAAAGCGAAGCGAGCAGCAGCCCCGGAACGATGGTCGCGAGGAACAGATGCGAAATCGAAACTTCGGCTGTGATACCGTAGAAGATCAAAATGATGCTTGGCGGAATCATGGTGCCCAGTGACCCACCGGCTGTAATGGTGCCAATAGCGAGCTTCTTGTCATAGCCGAGCTTCAGCATCTGCGGCAGTGCGACCAGACCGAGCAAAACGATTTCGCCGCCAATAATGCCGGTCGTAGCGCCCAACAAGACAGCCACGAAGGTTGTGATAACCCCCACGCCGCCACGCATATTGCCCGCCCAGATGTGGAACGCCCGGTAGAGGTCATGTGCCACGCCCGACCGTTCCATGATGGACGCCATCAGCACGAACATCGGCACCGCAACGAGCGCAAAGGAATTGAGAAATTCCGCCGTGCGGCTGCCAATGATAAACAGGCCGCCCGTGCCGTAATTGGCAACCGCCAGCACCACGGCAATGGAACCTGAAACAAACGCCAGCGGCACGCCCATGGTCAGCAAAAAGACCATGGAAACGACGATCAGTATGGAAATTGTTGCGATGTCCATTGCCGGCTACTTGGCTTTTTTCATGCTGGTGAACAGCTTTTTGGGAATGCCGGAGCTCCGCCGTGGGAACAGCAAAAAAGCGATGGCGCATACGATCACAATGGCGACGAAAGACGCGGCAATCACAAACAGAAATGTGTCGATATCCATGATGCCTAATCAACCGTCTGGCTCTTGAGGAACAGTTTTCGCCACAGAACCAGGAGGAAAAGAACCGCCCCCAGACAAAGCGCCAGTTTGATAAAAGACGGTGCCGGGGTGTTCCATGTGCTGCCGGAACGTTCCGGGTCCCATGACCCATTGAGTGAAAAGCGAAACAGGGAATCGACACTCATGCGCCATGCGGAAAAGGCCAGACCAGCCAGATAAATCGAACCCGTCGCGAGACTCAGATATTTGGAAAACCGCGCGAGCGCCGGACGATTGTCATCGACAAAAGAGGTAATCCGCATATGCGACCCATCCGCCATGCAATAGGCCCCGCCGAAAATGAACGCGATGGCTGCGATAACCCCCGTGATTTCATGGGCCCAGATTGTCGGAGCATTGAACGCATAGCGGGCAACCACCTCATAGGTCATCAACATCACAATGATGATGAAACCCCAGGCGCACAGATGCCCGAGCCGAACCGTAAATCTGTCCAGAAAACCCATTGTTCGAAACTCCTTTGGATGGAGGTGCGGAGGGAGAGTCCGCGCCTCCATCGAGCCGGGGGCCTTACAAAAGTCCCAGCTGTTTCATGAACGCTTTATGGCTGTCGACGATGGCCTGGGCATCTGCGCTCTTGGCACCCCAGTCCTTCCAAACATCAACAAGCATGGCGCGAAATGCTGCAGCATCTTCTTCACCAAACTCAATGAGTGTGACGCCGAGTTCGCTTTCCGCTTTTTTAGTCGCCGCGGCGTCTTCAGCTGTCAGTGTTGTCTGAAGGCCCTGCGACATCGCATTGCAGGCGGCTTCGAACTTCGTCTTGTTTTCGTCCGACAGCTTGTCCCATTTGGCCTTGGACACCGACATTTCGGTTGTCGCCATAGAGTGGCGCGCCAAGACCGAATATTTGGCCTTGTTGTGCATGCCGAGGGCAACGTTCAGGCCAATATTCGCCAGATCAGTTGCATCGAGAACACCGGTTTCCATGGCGGTCACCGATTCACCCACGCCCATTTTGACAAGCGAAGCACCGGCGCGGCTGAGAAGGTCGGAAGCAAGACCGCCGGGCGCCCTCATCTTCAGCCCTTTCAGGTCCGCTACGGTATTGATCGGCTTGGTTGACGGTATCTGTTCAGACGGCCAGTAAATCGGGCAGACAAAATGCATCCCGTATTTCGCATAGAGGCCGCGCGCGAGTTCCAGACCGCCGCCTTCGGTAAACCAACGGTCCCGTGTGGCGGAGTCAGGATAGGCAGCCAGCGTGTCGCCAAGCACACCCATCGCCGGGTCCTTGCCTGCGAAATAGGTGGATGCCGTATATTGGCCGTCGAGCAATCCGTTTTTCACGGCATCCAGCGTTTCAGCCGCACCGACGACCGCCTTACCCGGCAAAACGGTGATATCGACCTCGCCGCCCGTGTCCGCCTTCAGCTTGGCGGCCATCTCTTCAAACGCCTTGGTGGTTGACGCCTTGGCACCAAGGAATGTCTGCATTTTGAACGTTTCAGCCTGTGCAGTGGCAATGAAGCATACCGACAAAGCACCGGCAGCGGCCAGTTTGACTTTAGATTTGAGCAACATTTTTTTCCTCCCAGATGATGCTGTGGTGTTGGCGCAGTTCACGCCGAGACTTTGGGTTTTTCCATTTTCAGGATGGCGCGCGTTTCCTCGACCGTGGCCGGTTCGCGGCCCAATGAGCGGGCCTGCGCAACCACTTTTTCTATGATTTGCGCATTGGTGGGCGTGCCATATTCGAGATAGGGGTAGTCACCGATCCCTATGGAGATATGACCACCACTCCTGATGATCTTCTCCGTCAGCTGAAACAGGTCACCTTTGTAATTGACAACCGTCCAGACGAACTTCCGGTCCTTGGGCAGAAACGTTGTGTGAGCGTCCAGCCCTTCGGGCGTGCCCGGGTGACCGGCGAGCATAATTCCATCGGTGAGGCAAAAGCAGACATAGGCCGGTTCCGGTATAACGCCCATTTTCATGAAAGCTTCAATCTGCCGGGTGAAGCTGACATTCCACGATACGAGATACTGTTTGAGACCGTGATGCTTGATGCGATCTGCAAAATGCATGAGCGTATCGGTGGAATTCTTGTAGACCAGCCCCTGAGTGTCGAACTTGTTTTCAGCCGGGTTCCACCAGTCGACATTCACGCTCCCCACATCCATGGGCGCAAAGTCCGGTGCCGTTTTGGGGTCTTTCATCATTTCTTCGATGGCCGCGAAACGACCCATCGCGTCGGTATCGTTGGCAACATACCCAAGCGTTGGGTGGATCAGGATCGGGCATCGCTCGCGCACACCCGCATTGGTTTCCAGATAAAATTCGGGCGAATGATCGGGGGAGCCATCAGCCTGCCGCCCGTGATAATGCAGAATCGACGCGCCTTCTTCGTAACAGGCCACCGCATCGCGGATGATTTCCTGCGGCAAAAACGGAACATTTGGATTGTCGTCTCGTGGCGCCAGTTCATTGACCCGCGCTTCAATGATGATCTTGTCCATCACGATTCCTCCAAACCATGCTCCACCCAAAGACATATGCCTTTAGTCAGATAAAATCAGAAATTTTTGAGATAATCTACCCTGAAAGGCAAAGTTTATTGACTAAATCAAGTCATTTATATATCTAAAGTAATAATATTGAGCAGATTTTGAAGCGACGCCTATGCAACCCAATTCCGAAGCACAAGACTTTGCCAACCTTTTCGGTGGCCATTTTCCCGGCCACACGATGCAGCGCCTGCGCACGCCCGAGGGCAAATATCGCTACAGCTATGTCAGTCCTGAGGTTATTGAAACCTTCGGTCTTGACCCGGAAGATCTGATGCAGCGGGACATGGTGGCCCATGAATGGGTGCATCATGAAGACCGCCTCCGGTTTGTCGAAGCGCTGGAGCGCTCCGCAAAGGAACTCAGTATTCTTGACGAAGAGGTGCGGGTGGAAATCTCGCCGGGCGGCTACAAATGGGTCCGCTCGATCGGCCATCCCCGCCGCCTGGAAGACGGGACAGTCATCTGGGATGGCATTGCCCTTGATGTGACGGACAGACGCGAAGCCCGCGAAGCGTTGGAACGGGCGCTTAAACAGACCCGAATAGATGAAGTGTCTGACAAACGCTTTGCGGCAATCGCCGCGCGCGACGTGGTGCGCCCTTTCGAGCGACTGTCAGACGCCATCCGCATGCTGGACAATTCCTTGAGCAAGAATGGCACTTCTGCAAATCCCGAAGCGGCGGCGGAAGTGGTGGAAGCCTTTGATCACTTCGCCGTGGCGTTCAATGCCGCACGCGGTCTGGTGACCGCCGGGAAACCTCGGGAAATGCAGCAAACCGATCCCGACCCTTCAGAACTGCACGCTTTGACAAAAAGGCAGCGCGACGTTCTGGAATTGCTCAAGCGGGGTTTGTCGAACCGTGACATCGCCAAGGAACTCGGCATTGGCGAAGGAACCGTCAAACTGCACGTTTCAGCCATTCTGCGGGCCACGGGCGTTAAAAACAGAACCATGGCCGCATCACTATTCGCAGACAACGACTAACGCGCACCGCCCGTCAAAAAATCGGCTGCTCGCACGCACTTTGGATAGCGCTCACCATCGCCGCCAAAACTTCTTCCGATGCGTTGTCCGATGTCAGAATGGAGCGGTATGAGGTCGGCAGCGTGGGCAATCCGTCTGTCTCGGTCAGGATCTGCAAGCCCTCACCAGCGCATGATTTTGGGAGCAAACCAATCGCGACACCTGCGCGAAGAGCCGCCTGAAGGCTTGTGAAGCTGCCGCTTTGGAACGCGACCCTATGCTTCTGCCCTTGTGCATCAAGCAATTGCTTTGGCAGGTCGCGCCAATAACAAGGGCGGTCAAGCACGGCCAGGGGCAAGATGTCCGTTGTGGACCAGACCGTGCCCCTGCATGCCGCCCAGACGATCTCGTCTGCGTCAAGAGCGACACCTCCCAGATCGTTCAGGCCGGAACAAACGGCAACGTCAAGCTCGCCCTCTTGGATCGCGACGGGATAGCCAGACGTGCAGCCTGACCGGGCGAGCACCTGAACGCCCGGATGCGTTCGGGAGAATTGCGCAAGGATGCGCTCCAGGACAATGTCATCGAAGTCATCGGGCAAACCCACCCGGATCGAACCGGTGAGCGGCTCACGGAACAGCTGTACAGTTTCCCGTATCTCAGAGATGATCATATGCGCGCGCGACAGCAGGGTTTCGCCGGCAGATGTCAGCACCATGCCCTTCGCGGTGCGCGTAAAGAGCGTGACGCCCAAGCCCTCTTCAAGCTTGCGGAGTTGGACGCTGATTGCTGATTGCGTTCGCCCCAGTTTTCCAGCGGCGACGGTCAGGTTGCCGCATTCCGCAATGCGCGCGAAGGTCAGGAGCAAATCGCTGTCGATAGGCATGCGTTCGTTTTCATTCATGAAAGCCATCGTATTTATTCGTTTTTTCTAAAGCAATGACATCCTTACGGTCCTGCCGATATTTGGAGGAATGAATATGGATGCAACACAGGCCTTAATTCTGGCCGGCATTGGCCTTTTTGGCGGAATCTGGAATGCCATCGCCGGAGGCGCGACGCTGTTCACCTTTCCCGCACTTATGGCCACCGGGCTCCCGCCTGTCGTGGCGAACGCAACAAACTACCTCGCCCTTCTGCCGTCAAACGCGGCGGCCCTTCCCGCCTACCGGGAGGAGCTGCGCGGACTTGGCAAAACCTTGCTGCCGCTCCTGATCGTGTCAGGTATTGGCGCAATCATCGGGTCCGTCCTGCTCCTGGTATCCGATCCCGATTTCTTCGTCGTGCTTCTTCCTTTTCTCATTCTTCTGGCGACCTGTCTCTTTGCCTTCGGCGACGCTTTCCGGACCTGGTTGCTCAATACGATGGGCGAAAGCCGTGGTAATAAGGCCATCTATGCAGGCCTGTTCCTGTCGTCGATCTATGGCGGATATTTCGGCGCGGGCCTTGGGTTCATCCTTCTGGCCATTGCACAGCTGATGGGATTTTCGAACTTTCATATCGCCAACAGCATCAAAAACCTGCTGGCAACAAGCTTCACGTTCTTGAGCATCCTCGTTTTTGGGATCGGCGGCCTGATCGCATGGCCACAAGCAATTGCTATGATGGTGGGTAGCACTGTCGGAGGTTATGCAGGCGGTCGTTTGGCCAAGCGCGTGAACACGCGCTACCTTCGAGGTGCCGTGATCACATTCGGACTGGTCCTCGCCGTGGTGTATTTTGTCCGCGCTTTTGGATGAAATGAAGGTGTGAACCGACAGCAGACATCCGCCCCATTGCGGCGAATTCAGACTCGGTCCGTATCGATCCAACTGATTGGGCCGAAGGTCTGGAACGAGCCCATACCTACTGAGTTCCTGCGACGCGGCGAAGGTCTTGCAATCGTCTTCTTTGCTGCCAATCTTCGTCGAAGTTTTCGGGCCGAAACCATTCTTCGAAGGCTGTTCTACACAAGGGCCATTCGCTTCGAAGAATG